>JAFTEX010000002.1 GCA_017453445.1 Bacteroidaceae bacterium | reverse complement strand
TCGCGGTGACGCTGTTTGGGATGGTGATGGAGGTCAGGCCCGTGCAGCAATAGAACGCATGAGAGCCAATCTCGGTGACGCTGTTTGGGATGTTGACGGAGGTCAGACCACTGCAGCCAGAGAACGCCCCTCCGCCAATCTCGGTGACGCTGTTGGGGATGGTGATGGAGGTCAGACCCAAACAGCCAGAGAACGCATAATCGCCAATCCAGGTCACGCTGTTGGGGATGGTGACGGAGGTCAGACCCGTGCAACCCTCGAACGCAAAATGGCCAATCGAGGTGACGTTGTTAGGGATTATGGTGTTCTTGCATCCTGCAATCAGCGTATTGGAGGAGGTCTCTATAATGGCATTGCAATTGTCGCGGGAGTCATACCTCGTATTGCCGGCTTCCACGATGATGCTTTCAAGGCCACTGCAGATATCGAACGCTTGATTGCCAATCTCGGTGACGCTGTTGGGGATGGTGATGGAGGTCAGGCCCTCGCAGCAATAGAACGCCGTAGAGCCAATCGAGGTCACGCTGTTTGGGATAGTGACGGAGGTCAGGCCCTTGCAGCCCCAGAACGCACCATAGCGAATCTCGGTGACGCTGTTTGGGATAGTGATGGAGGTCAGGCCACTGCAGCCCAAGAACGCGTTTTCGCCAATCTCGGTGACGCTGTATGTGCTTCCGTTGTAGTTGATGGTTTCGGGTATGGTCACATTTCCAGAATAAGAACCCTCGCCGCGTGTGACCGTTGCCGTAGTTCCCGAGATGTCGTAATAAATTCCGCCTATCTCATAGGCATTTGCTACAGCACTCACACAAAGTGCTAATAGAGTAATGAGTAAATGTTTTGTTTTCATGATATTGATTTTATAGTTGTGAAGTAAATTGCACCGATCTTAATTTGTTGATTGTAGTATAGTTCCAATGCTGCTTTGTTAAAGATTTTTGGTTGACTTTTCACAATTTTTCCTTTCTCCTGCTCTCCCAGCCCCACGGAGAACCTTTATATGTATTGACATGAGAAGCGTGGAACTGTATGTTTCCATCTTCGAGTGGAGGCCCTGGTAAAAACCTATAGCACAGATGTAATGATAGCAGCCCACGCCTATGCGCGGAAGCCATCATGCTAAATCTCTTGTGCTATTGAGTACAACTTACCAGGTTTACCACTCGACAAGAAAGAGCATAACGCTTCTTTTTTTCCGATAAGTTACGCAACCGCTGCTGCGCAGAGAGACTATCTCACGGCTACAAAGTTACAAATTATTTTTGTTCAGCCAAAATAAAAGGGGGAATTTTCCTTCGGTGCGTCACCGACTCATTATCCGAGATGGCGGGTCGTTGTTAGGTCTCAAAAAAACACAAGGAGCCAAGGAACTGAGGAGATGTCTGTTGTCTCCAGAAGTTCCTTGGCTCCTTTGATTTATTCTCCGTTTGCTTGACGCGACGGGGGCCGGCCGATTACGTGCCGTGCCTCCCGGGACTGAGTTAAGGCTCTGCCAGTTGGTAGCCTTCGAAACTGGGTTCGGAGGGTCCCTGGACGGGGCTTTCCTCGGCGGGTTTCTTGGGCATCTCCTGTTTGTTGCGGATCTGGTTGAACTCCTCTTTCGTGCGGCGGCAGGTGGGAGTCTCCTCCACGCGCGAAATGATGTTCTCGTCGTCCAGGTCGGTGGGGGAGAAGACGAAAATGTAGGGGGCGCGGCGCTTGATGCTCTTTCCGGTCTTGCCGTAGTAGCGGTCGCGACGGGTCTCGGCTTCTTCCTGCTTTTCGCGTTCGGCCTCCTCCTCTTCGTTGGTCTTCTGGTCCATCAGCGGCTGCATGCCTGGCACGTTGTCGAGTCCGAAGCCGGTGGCCAGCAGGGTAATCTTGATTTTGGAGCCCAGCGAGCCGTCGGTGGCCATGCCCCACTTGACCTCCACGTCGGGATTGAACTTCGTGAGGAATTCGTGTACCTCGTTCATCTCCTCCATGGTGAACTGGTTCTCCTCGGTGTCGGCGCTGAAGTTGATGTTGAGCAGGACTTTCTTGGAGTTGAAGATGTCGTTGTTGTTGAGCAGGGGAGAGTCGAGGGCCTCGTTGATGGCCTTGGTGACGCGCTTCTCACCCTCGCCGTAGCCCGTGCTCATGATGGCCACGCCCCCCTCCTTCAGCACGGTCTTCACGTCCTGGAAGTCGAGGTTGATGGTGCCTCGCATGGTGATGATTTCGGCAATGGAGCGTGCGGCGGTGGTGAGGGTGTCGTCGGCACGCGCAAAGGCGTTGAGCACGGTCAGGTCGGGATAGACCTCGCGCAGGCGTTCGTTGTTGATGACGAGCAGCGCGTCGACGTGCTTCTGCATCTCTTCCACGCCCGAGAGGGCCTGGTCAATCTTGCGGTTGCCCTCGAAGAGGAAGGGGATGGTGACGATGCCCACGGTCAGTATGCCGCTGTCCTTGGCGCACTGGGCAATGATGGGGGCTGCGCCGGTGCCGGTGCCGCCTCCCATGCCGGCGGTGATGAAGACCATCTTGGTGCCGTCGTCCAGCATATTCTTGATTTCTTCGATGCTCTCCTCGGCGGCCTGGCGGGCACGCTCGGGACGGTTGCCGGCTCCGAGGCCTTCCTTGCCTAACTGGAGTTTGTTGGGCACGGGGCTGTCGCCCAGGGCCTTGTTGTCGGTGTTGCAGAGGACGTATGTCACGTCGTGAATGCCCTCGTTGAACATGTGGTTGACGGCGTTGCCGCCTCCACCTCCCACGCCAATCACCTTGATGATGCTGGGATTGTTCACCTGCTTGATGTTAATGAACCGGATGCCTTCGTCCATCTCAGGTGTCAGTTTTACTTCTTCGTCCATAGTTGTATGTGATTTCGTGGTTATTTATTTACTGATCGTCGTTCTCCTCCGTGAAGAGGCTGTTCCAAACTTTTGTCCAGCGGTTCCAACGGTTGGGGCCCTTGGCCTTGTTGTCGGTTTCGGGCTCGGTGGATGCCTCGGGCGTGGTGGGTTCCTCAATCGGTTCGTCGACTGCGGGCGAAACTGTTTCCTCCTCTTCCGCCTTCGCCTCTTCCTCGGCGGTGCAGTTGGCTTCGCCGTGCATGAGCAGGGCCAGCAGCGTGTCGATGCCGCTCAATGTCGACGGGACACTCGGAGCCACCTCGACGCTGGTGATGAGCGACTTGGCCGCCTTCACCTTCTGTGACTTCGTGAAGTGCTTGATGGCCTCAGGCATGTCCTTTATCTGGGCGGCAGCCCCGGTGATGATGATGCCGGAAAGCAGTTTCTCGTTGAATGGTTCTATCTGGTTCCAGACGTTGCGGATGATTTCCTCCTCGCGCGAACCGATGATGTACTGGAGTTCGTTCTCCGAGAGGGTGCGGTCGTTGCTGATGGAAATCATGAGCGGGTTGTCGCTTTCGGCGGCCACGAAGGCTACGCCATACTTGCGCTTCAGCGTCTCGGCCTCCTCGAAGTCCATCTGCTGGTCGGCGGCGATGTCGTTGGTGATGCTGTTGCCGCCCAGGGGGATGACGGCCAGGTGGCGCAGCAGGTTGGCACTGTAGACGGCCACCGTGGTGGTGCCGGCTCCGAAGTCGACCATGGCGCAGCCCGAACGCTTCTCGCTGTCGGAGAGTAGCACGTCGGCCAGCGCCACGGGAGAGATGAAGATGTCGGCAATCTCGATGTTGGCCATGCGCATACACCGCTGGATGTTTTCCAGGAGGACGTTCTTGGCCACAATGTTCAGGAAGTGTGACTCAATCTGGTCGGTCTGGATGCCGATGGGGTCGACGACCGAACGGGTGCCGATGACGTACTCCTGCGGCACGACTTCCAGAATCTGGGAGGCGGTGTACTGCGTGGCGCGGTTGTTGTCCTTCAGGTTGTCGATGAGTTCGGGGGTAATCTTCACCTTGGCCTGGAACTCGCGTGAGATGAAGTTGCCGACGGTGTGTAACGATTGTCCGCCAATGCCCACATAGGCACGGTTGATGCGGACGCCCAAATGGTCGTTCAGCCGGTTCAGCACGTTGGTGATGGCCTGGGTGGTCTTGTCGATGTTGTAGATGATGCCTCGCTGGACAGCTTCGCTTGTCCGCTCTTGCTCAATGCCCAGCACCTGAATGGTGCCGTCGGTCTTCTTCCGACCTGCAATGCCTCGGATGGCAGAGGTGCCAAACTCCAGTGCTACGATGATTTCTTTGTCTGCTCCCATAGTTTGTCTGTTTTTATGTTTTTTACTTTTTTGTGCAAATGATCTGGCCTTTGTAGGCGGCATTGACAGTGTTGTATTTGTTCCAGCCCGTCTTGGGCATCCCCTTTTCGTAGAAGAGGCGCACGCGCTCCAGTTTGTCGGCAATGTTCTTGGGCTCGCCCAGGAGGATGCGCTGGTCGCTGATGCCGGGGATGATTTCGACCTCGCCCTTCGGGGTGATGTGTATCTGCTGTGCTTGGCGGCTCCAGTAGGGGTCGTCCCTGAGGAAGGTGCCCAACTGAATGAGTCGTGTGCTGGCATACTTGCGGCTGACGTCGCCCGTGACGATGGGCAGGTCGCTGCTCAGGTCGCCGGCGGGCATGATGTCGCCGGCCTCGCCCACGTAGAACTCGTCGCCGTTCTGGGCATAGACGTGGAGGAGGGCATGCTTGGGCTGGATGCGGATGCACAGTTTGCCCGACGCCGTGTGGTAGCAGGTGACGGTGTCGATGTAAGGACTCTCGGAGAGCAGTCGCTCGATGTCCCGGATGTCGATTTCGCCCAGCGTCTTTCCCTTCGGGGCAATCTTGTGTTTGCCCAGGAGCAACTCGACGGAGGACGGGTCGACGAGCATGTTGCCCACGGAGTCGGTGAAGATGTATTCAACCCCGGTGCAGACCAGCTCGTCAGCCGGACGGCTCACCTTCACGATGGCAAACACGAGATAGCTGATGGCTGCCAAGAGAAGCAGGGTTTTCAGTAGGGTCTTTATCATGTATGGTCTCTCATTTTCTCAATATCTCATTTTTTCAACATCTCCGCAATCTGTCCGGCGTAGTCGTCGATGTCGCCGGCACCGAGCGTGATGAGCACGTCGAAGCCGCCACGGCGCACGACCTCGGGAATCTGTTCCTTGTGGATGAGCTCCTTCCGGATGCCGGGGCGCAGGCGGTCGTAGATAATCTGGCTGGTGATGCCCGGAATCGGCAGTTCGCGGGCCGGGTAGATGTCCACGATGGCTACGTCGTCGAGCTGCGAAAGGGCATCGGCAAACTCCTGATAGAAGTCGCGGGTGCGGGTGTAGAGATGGGGCTGGAAGATGGCCTTGATGCGCCGGCCCTCATAGAGTTGCTTGACGCTCTCGATGCTCCGGCGGATTTCCTCGGGGTGGTGAGCATAGTCGCTCAGGTAGACCATCTCGGGGGTGCGCACGTGGAAGTCGAAACGGCGGTCCACACCGCTGAACGATTCCATGCCCTGGCGGATTTCGTCTTTCGTAGCGCCTGCCAGCTGAGCCAGTGCCATGGCGGCGATGCCGTTCTCGATGTTGACGGAGACGGGTACGCCCAGGTTGATGTCGCGGATGTTGCCCAGAGGCGAGACGAGGTCGAAGCGGATTTCTCCGTTGCCGATGCGGATGTTTTCGGCGTGGAAGTCGCCCTCGTCACGGCTGTAGGTGTAGGTGGTGACGCCCTCCTGTGTGTCGGGCTGCATCTTCAGTCCCGTATGGAGGATGAGGTAGCCGCCGGGGGTGATGAGGCTTGTGTAGTGACGGAAACTTTCCAGGTAAGCCTCCTCCGTGCCGTAGATGTCGAGGTGGTCGGCATCGGTGGCGGTGATGACCGTGGCCCAAGGACGAAGCCAGTGGAACGAGCGGTCGAACTCATCGGCTTCAATGACGACGTAGGGACTCTTCTCGCTCAAGATGTAGTTGGTGCCGTAGTTCTTGGTGATGCCCCCCAGGAAGGCGTTGCAGTCCACGTGGCTCTGGTGGAGCAGGTGGGCGGCCATGGAGGAGGTCGTGGTCTTGCCGTGGGTGCCAGCCACGCAGAGTCCCTTCAGGGCAAGGGTGAGGGTTCCGAGCACCTGGGCGCGCTTCTGCAATTCGAAGCCGTTGCGCTGGAAGTACTGCAACTCGGAGTGCTCGGAGGGTATGGCGGGGGTGTAGACCACCAGACACGTATCGGGGTCGAGACACTCGATGGGTATCAGCCCGATGTTTTCCTCATAGTGTATCTGTGCCCCCTCTTCGGTGAGGTGCTTCGTCAGTTCGGTGGGTACCCGGTCGTAGCCTCCGACCACCAGTCCCCGATGGAGAAAATAGCGGGCGATGGCACTCATGCCGATGCCGCCGATGCCAACGAAATAAACCGCTTTTATCTGATTTGCGTTCATGTCTTAATCTTTCAACTTTTCAGTTTTTCAATTTTTCAATTTTTCAACTTTACAGCCTCTCAACCTTTCCTCGCCAGTTTGATGACTTCCTCGGCAATGATGCGTGCCGAATCCTTAAAGGCCATCTTGTAGGCATTCTCGCCGAGGGTGGCCAGGCGGGTCTTGTCGGCCACGGTGCTCAGTGCGAGGGGTATGAGCTTCTCCCGGGCTTCCGCATCCTTCACCATCAGGGCCGCATCGCGCTTGACGAGGGCCATGGCATTGCACGTCTGATGGTCTTCGGCCACATTGGGCGACGGTACGAGTATCGAGGGCTTGCCCAAGAGGCAGAGCTCGCTGATGCTGCTGGCACCGGCGCGGGAGATGACGAGGTCGGCCGCCTTGTATGCCTGGTCCATGTGCGAAATGAAGTCGGTGACATAGAGATTGGCGGGTTTGCCCCGTTGCCGGAGCCGGGCTTGTATGTCCTTGTGATAATAGCCCCCCGTCTGCCAGATGAATTGTATGCCCGACTTCTCGATGGTCTCAAGGTTGGAGAACACGCTTTCGTTCATGGTGCGGGCGCCGAGACTGCCGCCGATGATGAGCACGGTGGGCAATTCGGGTTCCAGTCCAAAGATGGCCGAGGCCTCGGTCTTGGTCAGGGTGGGGTCGAGGAGGTCTTGCCGGACGGGGTTGCCCGTCAGGATGATTCGTTCCTTGGGGAAGAAACGCTCCATGCCCTCGTAGGCCACACATATCTTGGCCGCT
The DNA here is from genome assembly GCA_017453445.1 of Bacteroidaceae bacterium. Lineage (GTDB taxonomy): Bacteria > Bacteroidota > Bacteroidia > Bacteroidales > Bacteroidaceae > Physcousia. Next base: position 62,894 of record JAFTEX010000002.1, on the reverse strand, counting down.
TTCTTGGCCAGTGACTTGTTGGTCAGTCCGGCATAGCTGTTCTGTTCCTGTATGAGGCAGGGGATGCCCAGTTCGTGGGCCGCATTCAGCGTGGCGCTGCTCGCATAGCCACCTACACCTACGGCTACGTCGGGCTGAAACTTTTGCAGAGTCTTCTTGGCCAGACGCTTGCTCTTGAGGAAATCGATGGCCACGCCGATGTTTCCCGGTTTCCACAGCGGACGCAGCAGTCCGCGTATGGGTAATCCTACGATTTCATAGCCCGCCGCAGGCACGCGCTGCATCTCCATGCGCCCTTCGGCACCGACAAAAAGTATCTTGGCTTCAGGCTCCAGTTCACGAACGGCGTTGGCAATGCTGACGGCGGGGAAAATGTGGCCGCCCGTTCCGCCACCGCTGATGACAACTCTCAACTCACTCATTTTCGTTATTCTGTTTCGTTTCTGTGGGTTCGACTTTCGGTTCTATCTGTTTGGCCGTATGGCTCACACTCAGGATCATTCCGATGTAGGCGCAGGTGATGAACGTGGACGTACCACCCTTGCTGACGAGCGGAAGGGGTTGGCCCGTGACGGGGAAGGCTCCGACTGCCACGGCCATGTTCACCATCGCCTGGACGACGAGCATCAAGGCCAAGCCCATCACCAGATAGGCCGGGAAACGGTTCTTGCACTTCTCGGCGATGCGCATGGCACGATAGAGCAGGAGCAGGTACATGAACATGACCAGTATGCCGCCCTCGATGCCCGCTTCCTCAATGATGATGGCGTAGATGAAGTCGCTGACGGCGTGGGGCAGGAAGTCGCGCTCGATGCTCTGTCCGGGGCCCTTGCCCACCACATTGCTGGTGGCAATGGCTATCTGGGCATGAGTCACCTGCTCGTTGTCACGGATGTCATAGTCCTTGGGGTTCTCCGGCAGGTCGTGCCCCTGCTTGATGCGGTGCGACCAAGTGGGGAAACGGTGCATCAGGGGGAGCTCCCCGATTGCTTCGGCTGTCTGCTGAGGCACGTACTTCAGTGTGCAATAGCCCACACCGCCCGTCAGGACGATGGCAACGATGATGACCCAGAGCCACTTCTTGGGAGCCTGGGCGTACCATGTCATCATCAGCATGACAATGAAGATGATGCCGGCCGTGGAGAAATTCTCTCCGACGATAAGGAGGCAGACACCCGCTGTCAGTCCGGCTACCCACTTGAATGCCAACTTCGAGGCTCCGCCAGTCTCTTTGTCACGCAGGGTGGACAACAGCAGGGCCACGGTGCCGACCAGTGATATCTTGGCAATTTCTGAGGGCTGGATGGTGATGCCGGCTATGTGAATCCATCGCGCCGCACCATTGATGCGCCCCATGAACAGTACGGCTATCAGAAGAATGAATGATAGCCAAATGCCCAAGAAACTCAGGAACTTAAAAATAGTGCAGGGCATCTTGTGGATAATCCATGTGATGAACAGACCTGCGAGAATGTAGGAAGTGTGTTCCACCACCGGCTTCCAGTAATTGGGAGAGGCGTAAGTCATGCGGCTGGAAGCACTGTAGACCTCCACGATGGAAATCATACATAATACCACCATAATCATCCACACAACGCTGTCGCCTTGCAGGAAACGCTCTTTGTCTATCTTTATGTCTGACAGTTTCATGCCTTAATTCTCTTTTCTCTGTTATTCCGTACACCTGTCAGTGGACGGTGCATATTTTCTTACCAGTGCCTTGAACTGTTCGCCTCTGTCTTCCATATTGCGGAAGAGGTCGAAGCTGGCGCAACATGGACTCAGCAGCACGCAGTCGCCGGGACGGGCCATGTCAATGCAAGCCTTCACGCAGTCCTCCATGCTATGGGTGTCGCGCACGGGCAGTCCCAGTGGGTCGAACGAGGCGTGAAGCTTCGCGTTGTCGGCTCCTAAATAGACCAGCCCGGCACATTTCTGCCTGATGAGGTCGAACAAGACGGTGTAGTCGTTGCCCTTGTCTTTCCCACCCACAATCAGTATGGTGGGGCGTGTCATGGCCTGAAGCGCCACATGGCAGGCATCTACGTTGGTGGCCTTCGAGTCGTTGATGAAGAGGATGCCGCCTCGCTCCTCCACACGTTCCAGCCTGTGTTCCACTCCGGGGAAGTCCGCGAGGCACTTGCGTATCAGTTCGTCGGGTACGCCGGCCTCTTTCGTGGCCAGATAGGCAGCTGTGGCATTCCGCTCGTTGTGTCGTCCCATTTGTGAGAAGGACAGGCCGAGACCGCCGAAACGGGTGTCGTCGAAGCCCATTTCCTTGGGATCGCCCTTGGCGGCGGGACGCGACGACGGTGTGGTCGCCGGGGCGATGTGCCCCTCCTTCCGCATTTTCAGTTCCCGGCCGATGTGTTCGTCTTGGTTCCAGTAGATGAAGGCATCCGTGGGACGCATGTTCTGTAGGATGCGCATCTTCGAGTCGACGTAGTGTTGCATCTGGAACTCGTAGCGGTCGAGGTGGTCGGGGGTGATGTTCATGAGCACCGCAATGTCGGCGCGGAACGTGTACATGTTGTCGAGTTGGAAGGAACTAATCTCCAGCACATACCAGTCGTGATCGCCTTCAGCCACTTGCAGGGCAAAGGAACGTCCGATGTTGCCGGCCAGTCCTACGTCCACTCCCCACTGCTTCATGATGTAGTAGATGAGGGTCGTGGTTGTGGTCTTGCCGTTTGACCCCGTGATGCAGATGGTTTTTCCCCGGCTATAGGGCTTCGCAAATTCCAGTTCGGCCAGCACGGGTGTGCCCTGCTGGATTAGTTTCTGTACGAGGGGGGCGGTGTCGGGGATGCCGGGACTCTTCACCACGGTGTCGGCATTCAGGATGAGGCTTTCGGTGTGTCCGCCCTCTTCCCACTGGATATGGTGGGCATCCAGTTGCTGCTTGTATTTGTCCTTGATGCTCCCCATGTCGCTCACGAATACGTCCCACCCCTGCTTCTGTGCCAGGATGGCCGTTCCCACTCCGCTTTCTGCGGCTCCCAATACTGCAATTCGTTTCATTGTCCTTAATCCCTAATCTCTAATCCCTAATCTCTAATCCTCCCAGGCTCTTCCCCCTTTCATCTTATCTTCAGCGTGATAATGGCCAATGCCGACGTGATGACGGTCACAATCCAAAAGCGGGTTGTGATTTTCGACTCCAGCCAGCAGCCGTGAGGCCAGTTCCACAGAATCTTCAGGTCGCTCCCCAACTGCCCGGGTTTGATGCGGAATGCATCGTGGATAGGTGCCCGCTTGAACACGCGCCATTTTTGCCCGCGCTTGTTGCCCATCTTGGCATATTTGGTCTGCAGCAGTACGCTGACGCTCTCGCACAGGAAGACGAAGCACAGCAGGGGAATGAGCAGTTCCTTGTGGATGATGACTGCCGTGACGGCGATGATGCCTCCGATGGCCAGACTGCCCGTGTCGCCCATGAACACCTGAGCCGGATAGGCGTTGTACCAGAGGAATCCCACCAGTGCACCCATGAAGGCCAACAGGAAGATGACCAGTTCCTCACTTTGGGGCACATACATGATGTTCAGGTACGAAGCCATGCCGACGTGGCTGCTCACGTAGGCCAGTATGGCCAATGCCAGCGCAATGATGGAGGAATTGCCGGCGCACATGCCATCCATGCCGTCGTTGAGGTTGGACCCGTTGCTCACCGCCATCACAATGAAGGTCGTGACGAAGACGAAGAAAATCCATCCGGCGGCTGTGCGGTAGGGGCCCAGCCAGCGGAAGGCCTCGCTGTAGCTGATGTTGTTGTTCTTGACGAACGGAATGGTGGTGATGGTGCTCTTTACGGGCTTACTTTTGTAGACAATCTCCGTTCCGGCCTTGTTGGTCATTTGCACGTTCTCGTGAATCACGGCGTCGGGGCTCATCCAGAGTGTCAGCCCGATGCCCAGTCCCAGTATGGCCTGTCCCGCCAGCTTATAGATAGGGCGCAGACCGTCCTTGTTCACTTTCATCTTGATGTAGTCGTCGATGAAACCGAGCAAGCCGAGCCAGAGCGTGGTGGCTATCATCATGAGCATGTAGATGTTGCGCAATCTCCCCAAAAGCAGGCTGGGAACGACGGTGGCCAGGATGATGATGAGGCCGCCCATCGTGGGGACTCCCTTTTTCTCCACGCCGTAGGGGTCGATGCTTACGTCGCGCTGTGCTTCATTGGCATTGTGCCGTTTCATCCACTTGATGAAGTATTCGCCGAACCATACGGAAATGGTGAGCGAGAGCACCAGCGTCAGGATGGCACGGAACGAAATGTAAGACCATAGATGGGCACCGGGAATGCCAAATTGGCCAAGATATCTAAACAGGTAATATAGCATTGTCTAAGTTAAGTTCAAAGTTCATAGTTTTTGGGCGAGCCAAGCGGCAGAGCCTGCCATGCGGTTCAGCTGATGCCAAAACATTCGCGGACCACCTCGTGGTCGTCGAAATGGTGCTTCACGCCCTGGATGATTTGGTAGTCCTCATGTCCCTTGCCAGCCACTAAGATGACGTCGCCTGGCTGTGCCAGTGTGCAAGCCGTGCGGATGGCTTCGCGACGGTCAACGATGGTGAGCACGGTGCGGCGTTCTTCGGCATTGAGGCCGGCCAGCATGTCGTCGATGATGGCCTGTGGGTCCTCGAACCGGGGATTGTCGCTGGTGATGATGACACGGTCGCTGTTCCTGACGGCCTCCTGCGCCATCAGGGGGCGCTTGCCCTTGTCACGATTGCCTCCGGCGCCGCACACCGTCCAGCACTGTCCCCGCTTTTGCAGGACTTCGTTGATGGTGGTGAGCACATTCACCAGGGCATCGGGCGTGTGGGCATAGTCCACGATGGCGGTCACGCCTTGCGGGCTTCGTATGGATTCGAAACGTCCGTTCACGGGCTTCAGCGTGCTCAGGGCCACGAGCACCTCCTCGGGGTTGTGGCCCAACATGACGGCGGTGCCATAGACGGCCAGCAGATTGCTGACATTGAAGCGTCCCACAAACTGCACGAATACCTCATGCCCTCCGATTAGCAGATCCATCCCCTCGAAACTCTCTTCCAGGATGCGTGCCTTGAAGTCTGCCGAGGTGCGCTGGGCGTAGGTCTTCACTTCGGCCTTCGTGTTCTGGACCATGAACTGGCCGTTGCGGTCGTCGGCATTGATGATGGCAAAACTGCCTTTTGGGAGCATGTCGAAGAAGCCCTTTTTGGCATCGCGATAGGCCTCGAAGGTCTTGTGGTAGTCCAGATGGTCGCGAGTGAGGTTGGTGAATAGGCCCCCTGCGAAGGTGAGGCCGCCGATGCGCTGCTGTACGACGGCGTGTGAACTTACCTCCATGAAGGCGTAGTTGCACCCTTCGTCGGCCATGCGCCCCAGCAGCCGGTTGAGCGTGATGGGGTCGGGGGTGGTGCATTCCGTGGGGATGGGCTCGTCGTCGATGTAGTTGCAGACCGTGCTGCACAGCCCCACCTTGTAGCCGAACTGGCGGAACATTTTGTAGAGCAGGGTGGCGATGGTCGTCTTTCCGTTGGTTCCCGTCACGCCAATGAGTTTCATGTGCAGGGTGGGGTCGCCGAAGAAGTGGGTGGCCAGGGGGCCTACCGCCGTCTCCGTGTCTGCGTATTGGACGTAAGTGACACCGTCCTGCAGTGCCTCGGGCAATGTCTCGCACACGATGCACGTGGCACCCAGTTCCAGTGCTTTGGGGATGAACTGGTGGCCGTCGGTCTGTGTGCCGCGGACTGCCACGAAGGCGTTCCCAGGCTGTATGCGCCGAGAGTCTATCTCGATGCCCGTCACCGTGCCATCGGGGTTGCCGATGACTTGCAGCGGCTGGGTGGTTTCTATGAGTTGTTTGATGGTCATATTTTTCTTTTTAGGGTCTTTAGGGTCTTTGAGGACTTTAGGGTCATTTCAGGTTCAGGGTCACGGTCTTTCCTTTGGCGTTTTTGGTGCCGCCCGGCAGGCTCTGTTCGTTAACGAGACCTGTGCCGCGCAGGCGCGCTTTGAGTCCGGCCTTTTGCAGGCAGGCGACGGCATCGCGGGCCCCCATCCCGATAACGTCGGGCACCACGCCTTCGTTGATTTCAGCCGCAGAACGCTTCTTGGCCAGTGTGGGCGTGAATATGCTGGTGCTGTCGGCTGCTTCGCGTGGGTCGCGATAGACGCCTTGGTTCATTACGAGCTGGCTGATCTCGCTGAACACGGGGCCGCACTGGCCGCCACCCGAGGCGGGCAGGCCGCGCTTGCGGATGCAGACGATGCAGGAGTACTTGGGGGCATCGCTGGGGAAGTAGCCGCAGAAGCTGACCATGTAGGCGTGGCTGGCATAGCTGCCGTTCTCTGCAACCTGTGCCGTGCCCGTCTTTCCGCTCACCTTGAAGCGCTTGTTGCCGGCTCTGCGTCCCAGTCCTTCGCTGACGACCTTCTCCAGTATCGTGCGGATGTCGCGTAGGGTTCTTGGAGAGCAAATCTGCTCCTTGATGACCTCTACGGGGAATTCCTGGATGACTTGTCCGTTGTCCTCCACGGCCTTCACGAAACGGGGGCGCACCATGCGTCCGTTGTTTGCGATGGCATTGTAGAAGGCCAGTGTGCTGATGGGCGGAATCTGCGTCTCGTAGCCGATGCTCATCCATGCAAGGGCCGTCTTCGACCAGTTGCCCTTGTTCGGGTCTGTGTCCGGCATACGCACACGCGGATTGGCCCCCATGGGGAGTCCGAGGGGGATGCCCACCCCCAGGTTGTAAAGTCCTTGCACGTATTTCTGCGGGTTGTCGTGATAGGCATCGTCGATGAGGCGGCTCACCCCGATGTTGGAACTGTATTCGAGGACCTGAGTGACGTTGAGCGTGCCGTAGCCGCCGCGGTGCCAGTTGTGGTCCTTCATGGGGCGTCCGTGCATCATGTAGATGCCGCTGCCCGTCTCCACGGTGGTCTCGGGGGTAATCTTTCCGTCTTCTAAGGCCACCATGATGCTGCCCGTCTTGAAGGTGCTGCCCGGTTCCCAAAGGGCATTGATGGCATCGTTTTGCGCCTCGTAGTATTCCTTTTCGCCCGTCGTCTCGTTCCTGTAACCCGTCAGACTCACCATGGCCTTGATGTCGCCCGTGGCAACTTCCATGAGGATGACCACGCCCTTGTCGCCGTTTACCTCCTTCAGTTTGTTGCGGATGGCCTTTTCTGCGATATCCTGCATGCGGGTGTCGATGGTCGTGACAAGGTCGTGCCCGTTGACGGGTTCGCGGTCGTAGAACCCAATCTTCTGGTTGCGCACTTTTGTGCGGTGCATGAGGCCGTACTTTCCGTGCATCACGGTGTCGTAGCACCATTCCAGTCCGCTGGTGGCGCGGACGGTGTCGGTGACGGAGTCCTTGGACAGGGTGCCCAGCGTGCGGCTGGCCAGCGAACCGTAGGGCTTTATGCGCAGGTCGATGCGTTGGGGTGTGAATCCGCCCCGGTAGGGACGTTCGCGCAGGAGCGGCAGTTTCTTGCACGCCTTGAACTGGATGTAGGTCACCTGCCGCGGATAGATGCTCCAGGCATGTGAGCCGCGCTTGCGTCCGGTCTGGAAGCGTTCGCGGAACCATTCCACACTCTTGTCGGGGAATATCTCGTGCAGGCCCGTGGCGATGCTGTCCAGACAGTGGGTCAGCACGGAGTCGCGCCAGTGCTGGGCCTTCGTGCGGGCCACGCTGTCCTTGTCAATCACCACGAAGTCCATGAACAGACGGTATTTGGGCAGTGAGGCCACCATGATTTTCCCGTCCGCCGAAATGATGTTGCCGCGCATGGCGGGCACGATGATGCTGTCCGAGACATATCGCTGGCTCACCTGGCGCCAATAGTCGGCACGCAGGAGCATGGTGCTCAGTGCCGTGCCCACGATGTAGACCCCGACCAGACAGAGGGCGGCGAAAATGAGCCGGAAGCGCTTGATGGATTTCTTGTTATTGTTGCTTGCCATGTGTGTTGTCTCGTGTCAGTCGTTGGGGTTAATGGTGAAGGGGGGCTCTTTTGCGGGTGACAGGGTGCTGTCGCCGAGGCTCCTCAGCCGCTCTTCGATTTTGCTCTGGCGGGTTTGGGTAGTCAGCTCGCTGGAGCGGGTCAGCGACTGGAATTTCCAGTCCTCCACGTCCTTGATGAGCTGTTCGCGTTCGATGATTTCCTGCTGTGCCTGGTAGCGGTTGGTGACCAGGAGCAGGATGCCGCCCAGGATGAGCAGGAACAGGGGAATCTGCTTGAAGAACCACTTGCCGTCGATTTGCACCGCCTGCATCACGTCCTTCAGTCCCTTGCCTTCGCTGCCTTCTGACTCGCCCTCGGTGAACAGCGAACTCCACAGACGCCGCCTCTGGGAGGTGGTCTGCTCCTTCTGCTCGCTGCTTTCCGTTCTTTCCTTCTCGGTCAGCAATATCTCTTCGTCTTTCTCTCTTTCAGCCATGTGGTCAATTTGTGAAGTGGGGCGTAGGCTTCAGGTTCTTCCGGCCCCGTTTTTCCCAGTTTGTTATTCTCGCTCATCCTCCGTCTTTTCCGCCACTCTCAGTTTGGCACTGCGGCTTCTTGGGTTCGCGCTCAGTTCCTCGTCGCCGGGTGTCTGCACTTTGCCGATTGTGCGCAGGGGCGAGCAGATGTTCCCGTAGATGTCCTTTTCCACCGAGCCTTCCGGGTTGCCGCTGCGCATGATGTTCTTCACCATGCGGTCTTCCAGCGAGTGGTAGGTCAGCACCACCAGTCTCCCTCCGGGGCGCAGCACTTCCGTGGCCGCCGTCAGCATCTCTTTCAGTGCCTTCATCTCTCCGTTGACCTCGATGCGCAGTGCCTGGAACACTCGTGCAAGGTCTTTCTTCTCACGCGCGCGCCCGAAAAACGGAGCCATAGTGTCAGCCAACTGTCCCGTGGTCTCTATGGGGGCTTGGGCGCGAGCCTTTACGAGGGCGGCGGCCATCCGGCGGCTCTGCGCGAGTTCGCCGTAGAGGTGGAGGATGTTTGCCAACTGCTCTTCGCTGTAGGTGTTCACCACTTCGCGGGCCGTCAGGCGGGCGCGTTGGTTCATGCGCATGTCCAGGGGGGCGTCGTAGCGGAAACTGAATCCGCGTTCCCCGGTGTCCAGATGGTGGCTGCTCACGCCCAGGTCGGCCAATATCCCGTCCAGCCCTTCGACGTCGTAGTAGCGCATCCAGTTGCTCAGGTAGCGGAAATTGCTCCTTACGAACGTGAAGCGTGGGTCGTCGGGCGCACCGGCGAGGGTGTCGAGGTCCTGGTCGAACCCGTAAAGCCGGCCTTCAGGCCCCATGCGCTCTAATATGCCACGGCTATGTCCGCCGCCGCCGAAGGTGAGGTCGACGTACTTCCCGTCCGGCTTGATTCGCAAGCCCTCCATAACTTCCTGAAACATGACAGGAACATGGCCGGAAAAGGTTGTTTTTTCGTGGTTGGACATAGTTTGTAGCGTTTTGGGTGTAAAGTTACGAAAAAAATCTGATATTCGGGTTAACGAATCTAAATTTATTTTTCAAAACTTTTGCATTGTTTTCCCTCGATTGCCTCGGAAAGGGCGGTTTTTGGTAAAAAATCACGACAAAATCGCGTACATTCTCCCGTTTGGGCGGATTCTGGTGCGGTTTTTGTCTTTCCCTTTATATTCTCCCTGTTTTGTTGTTGTTTGATATATAGCGTGTTCCGTTTATTTGTTGTATTGTTAATTCATAACTTGCGGGTGGGGACTGACTTGCTTTTTCAGGAAGGGTTACTTGCTTCGGCGGATAAGATTACTAAGGTTAGGCGCATAAGCATAGTAAGGTTATGCCCGTAAGATTACTAAGGTTATGGGCGAAACCTGTGGACGGTTTTGTGCTCGGCAATCCGAATTGTTTACAAAACGAATACTCTTTCGCGCGCGCGTATATATATAATAGGTATAGCGGCGAATGTCGGGCTCGTGGCAGCCTCCTCAGAACTGCTGCTGTGGGGTTTTGGGATTTGAAACTTAAAGTCGGAAAAATAGAAATGTAGATTCTTTCTTTTCGGTAGAATTACCGTATTTTCTTCTACTGCAAAGGTCAAAAAAGGCCCATTTCATCGGGATTTTTTCCGTTTTTTCCTCTCCGTGGTCCTTTCTTCCTTAAGGGAGGGGATATTTTGGTCAAAATGCATTTTTATACCGTAATCTTTCGCGCGTAGAGAGTTTTTTTTGTACCTTTGCATCCGATTTTTGGTAAAAAGAGCAGATCAACGATTAAAATTATAGAATGAAAAGCAAGAAAATCTTTTTCTCCATGTTCGCTTCGCTGGTAGTGGCAGGCTTGGCCACTTCCTGTATCGGAGACGAACTGCCCAACACGGAGTGCGATATCGAGGTCGTGACCATCAGTGTCGACAACCCCCAGGCACTCTTTTATCACGACTACGATGCCACCCGGCCCTTGTCTTCCGTTGAGACCGACATTGTCTATCAGCTGCGAGCCGGTGCCGTAGTCACGGAATTGCCCGTGAACTTGACTATCACCGAGGCTTCCACCCCCTATGTCGACGATGGCACGATAGCTGACGACATGACTCAACCCTTGTCCGCAGAACACTTCAAACCCTTCGTGAATGGCTCGAAAGTAGACTTCAGTGACGGTCGTACTCGTCAGTTCCGCATCGTTTCGGAGGACGGCGCGTGGAGCCGCACCTATAGTGTCCGCTTCGAGCAGCGCTATGCGACACTCGGTGCCTGCACGCTCGATATTGATTTTGAGAACTTTGCCCTGAACGACCCCTCCAAGACGGACCGCGACGCTGGTTTCTATTATGTCTGGAAGGCTCTCGACCCCAATGCCGTGAGCGAAGACCAGTGGGTGTGCGGAAATCCGGGGTTCAAACTTTCAAAATCGAGTGCAAAACCGATGGATTACCCCACCGTGCCCGCTGTTGGAGAGGGCGTTGACGGAGGGGCCTGCCTGAAACTGGAGACGATGGACACGGGAGCCTTCGGCCGTATGGTGAACATGCGCATTGCTGCCGGCAACTTCTTCATCGGCACTTTCGATGTGGCCAATGCTCTGAAGGATGCCCTGGCCGCCACGCGCTTCGGACTCCCCTTTGCCCACAAACCCGTGAAGATGACGGGTTACTATAAATTTAAGGCCGGTGAGCGTTTCCAGGACAAGAAAGGCAACGCCGTCGACCGCATCGATCAGCCCGATGCCTATTGCATTCTCTATCGCAACACCGATGCCGAGGGCAAGCGCGTGTTGCTGAACGGTGCCGACGTGCTCACGAACCCCAACATCGTGGGGCTGGGCCGCATTGCGGGCACAATAGAGACCGACGAGTGGACTCCGTTCGAGATTCCCGTTGTCTATACAGAAGAGATTGACGACGAACTGCTTGCCAACTTCGGCTACAGCATGACCATCTGCTTCTCTTCCAGCATCGAGGGTGCCTACTTCGAGGGTGCCCCGGGCAGCACGTTCTACGTGGACAAGGTGAAACTGGAGTGTGAGTACTAAATAAGAAAACCATAAGATTGAAAAATAAGACGATAATGAAAAGACTGGCTATATTCTTTATTCACTGCTCCTTGCTCATCAGTGGTGCTACTGCACAGGATTCCTGGACCGAATGGGGACCCAACGGAAAGGAACAGGCGGGTGTCATCGTGCGTGCCGGCTACACCATTGGCGGGACGACGCCAATGCCCCTGCCCAACGAAGTCCGTCGCATTGTGGGGTTCTCGCCCAAGGGCGGTGCCACGGTGGGCATGGATGTCTATAAGATGTTAAGCAAACGCTGGGGCATTGCCATCGGCACACACCTGTTCTACGAAGGTTTCCACACCTGCGCCGACGTGAAAAACTACGGCATGTCGCTCACGCAGGAGGGCAACACGATGTCGGGCTACTTCACGGGGCGCGACGTCACGGACACCGACATGTGGGGCGTCACCCTGCCCGTGTTGGCCACCTTCCGAATCTCCCCCCGGTGGAATGTGAGCCTGGGGCCGTACTTCTCGGCCTACTTCAAGAAGAGCTTCAGCGGCGAGGTCTATGACAACAAGGAGGGTATCGGCTACTTGCGCGTAGACACCCCCACGGGCGAGAAGGTGAACATGACAAGCGAGAACCCCGCCACCTACGACTTCGAGGACGAAATGGACAACTGGAACGTCGGTGTGGAGGTGACCTTCGACTGGAAGGCCATGAAGCACATGAACGTCTTTGCCATGCTGGACTGGGGCCTGACCAGCGTCTTCCCCTCAAACTTCGAGGCCCTGCAGTTCCGTATGTATCCCATCTACGGCACGCTGGGCGTGGCATACAGATATTGAGAAAATGAGATATTGAGAAAATTTGAAATAAAACTGATATGAAGAAAATTTTACTTATCATGATGGCCGCGATGGCCACACTGACGGCCAAGGCCGAGACAAAGGAGTTCACCGACCAACTGGTGGTGTCGGTCAATGACGTAGTGAGCACGCAGCAGACAACCGTGAACGTTGAGATGCTGGAGGACGACTACATCAACTTCAAACTGAAAAACTTCGTATTGCTGGATGAGGAGTCTGGCGACGAAATGTATGTGGGCAACATTGAGGTGAACAACCTCTTCCTCTCTGATAAAGTCAGCTATAAAACCTTCTCCTACAATGCCAACTTGAAAATCAAGGACGGCGACCGTGAGGACGTGGATATGTGGATTGGGCCGGAACTGGGCAATGTCCCTTTGGTGATGAACGGAAAACTGTCGGACGGCAAACTTTACGTATCCATTGACATTGATATGATGTCGAGCCTCGGGCAGACGATTTATGTGAAGTTCGGTAGCGATTTCGATGCGCCAGGTGTGACTGCCTCTGCCACAATTAAGGGCACGGTGACTTCCATTGTGGAGATGACGGACGGCGGTGGCAATGAAATCATTGCTCCGATGGATGACGTGGAAAACTACGAGGCTATCGTACAGAGTCTGACAACGGGCAATGTCAACCTCATCCTGAATAACGTGCAACTCTCTTCCGGAGGCGAGTCGGTCCCCTTGGGTAACCTGACCCTTACAGATGTGGAGGCCCTGAATCGCGGTACATATTATGACCTCTCATGGAGTGGCACGGCTGTCTTTGAGGATGGAGTGGGGGCCGGTGCTCCCTTCCCTGCTCTGCTGAAGGGAAAATTTGATGGGGAGAACTTGTATTACAATCTGACCGTCGGAGAGAGCGAATTGTGGAGTGCAGTTTATACTTACACCTTCGCCACGGATTTTGCTCCCCTTACGCCGGCTGCGGCTTCCAAGACATATAGCGACCAGTTGGTGGTTTCCGTGGATGCTGAGAGCACAGACCCCATGGACGCGAAGGTGCAGGTGACCCCATTGACCAATGGCGGTATCAATTTTGCGCTGAAGAATTTCACGATGATTTTGGGCGGAAATGAAATGCACGTCGGAAACATCGAAGTGGCAGATCTTAAGATTTACCAGGGACAGGGCTATCAGTACTTCAACTACGACGGGAGCCTTGTGATTGCCGCCGGAGATGAGGAAGGTGTGGAAGAGGATGAGTATGTGGGTCCCATGTTGGGCGAGATTCCTCTTCGTATGCGCGGACGCATGACTGACGAACGTCTCTATGTGGTCATCGACATTGAAATGGAAGTCGGCGGCGAAATGCAGGTTATTCATGTGGACTTCGGCAACCAGATTGCAAATGCCATTGCAGCCATTGTTAGCGAGAAAATTGCAGACGGGCGCGTCTACGACCTCGCAGGGCGTCGCGTACGGCAGCCAAAGAACGGAATCTTTGTGGTGAACGGCCGGAAGACGGTGATTCGGTAACCTTCCTCGCTTGGGTATAATTATTTTAAGGTAGAAACTAAAAGACTGAGATATGAAAAAAAGATTATTTTCGCTTCTGTTGGCCGGAATAGCAGTGCTCACGGGGCATGCGCAGTATCAGTTCCCCAACTCCACATTCGATGCGGGCTTTATCAGCAGCTACGACAGTTACACCGAGCCAGAGGGCTGGCATGGCTATGCCACCATTGATGCAAGTTCCTTGAACAGCGCAGGTCGTGCTGGCGACAAGTTGGTGGCCAGTACTGCCGTACGCAGTGGTGCCTCGGGCAAGTGTGTCTACATCAAATCTTCCAGTATTCTGGGAATAATCGCTAATGGCGTGATGACCAACGGACAGATTTATACACACGATAAAGTTGCCTCCAATGGTAAACTGAACTACAATTTCTCCGACCCCAACAATACGGGAAGCACGAACACATACGGGGCTAACAATAAGTTCTTCACCCCCTTCACCGGGCGTCCTGACTCCGTGAAAGTATGGTTGAAGAACGAGGGAAGCGGCAATGCCAAAGTGAGCATCTTCACCCACACGGCAGGCTCCGTCATGTACGACCCTACGGACAATGTGGAAGACCCGGACATCATTGTGGCTCATGCCATGAAGTCGATACCCAAGAATTCCAGTTGGATACAGTATTCGATACCGTTCGCCTACTCCAGCCCTGCTGAGCCAGGCCTTATTCTGGCAACCTTCTCCACGAACTTCAACCCGGGTGGCGGCTCTGATGGTGACATGCTCTACATTGACGACATCGAGATGGTGTATGTCAGTGAAATGCTGAATCCCACTTACAATAGCGAGCCCATTACGTTCAACGCCTCGGGCTATGCCAGCATTGACGAAGCCTATAACGAAAAGGTACTGAAATACACCACGGGAGCTGGTGCCAAGGTGACCACCACGCTGAGCGACAGTTACCTGCTTACAATCACCATCGAGGGTGACAACATCAGTGAAGAGCCCTCTAACAAACACACTTACCGCATCCAGTTTACGGGTGTAGCCTCGGGCAATGATGACGAACCTAACGCTGTGGTGAAGCCTGAGACTGCCCTGGAGAATGCCGCCATACAGTCAGGCGTATTCTACCTGAAGAATATTGGCACGGGCACTTTCTTGCAGAATGACAACAAACTGACATCCACTCCCCACAAGTGGACTGTTGCCGGAGCCTACACCTTCACGGACGACAGCGGCAAGAGCATGAGCCTGACGCGTAAGAGCAGTGCCTCTAGTTTCTCGGCCAGCAATTTCTATGTCTATAGCAATTCGTCTTCGGCAACCACCTTCACCGCCACAGAGCAGAGTGATGGCAGCTATTATCTTTCTTCCTATATCCAGTACTACGATGGATTCTTTTCTTTGGGAGCTAAGTCGGCTGACATCTATTATACGGCAACCAGTGGGAACGCCCTGACTTGTGTGACATCTCCCACCAATAATTATTCCAAGTGGGTGCTATATGAGGTAATGAAGTATGACCGTGTGACCTACTTCTGGCCCTATTATGCCTCTGCATCCTTGAGCAATGGCGTGGAAGTCAAGGGCTTTGTGAAGGAAGGCAATGCACAGGAAGTGAAGGGGCTTCCCCTTGGTGTATATGCCTTTGAAGGGGAAGAGAAATTCTATCTGGCAAATGGTGAGAACCTGACCATCACGGCGGCACAGAGCAACAAGAAACTTATCTACTATGGTCGCCTTGACTTTTCGCTCACGGCCACATACAACGGCACCGCCATTAGCGACGGTTCCAGCGTGGACGAAGTTTACGACAGCAGTAAATTGTCAGTTACCCTTGCAGGCAATGGCCAGCAGAGCTATAAGACCTATTTTGACGAGGATACTTACCAGTTGGTTGTCACGATTAGTGGCTATGGCCGCAGCCGCGACCATGTCATTCAGTTTGCAGCCCCCGACCTTAGTCTCAATGCCAAATGGTATGGAGAGAAGGTGGCCGATGGGCAAACCATCAATGAAGCATACGATGAGAGCCATCTGACGGTTACTCCCGGTATGGGAGCATCGGTAGCGACCGACTACAACGCCGAAACAGGTGTGCTGACCATCACCCTCAGCAGTGCTACAGATTCAGAAACCTATACGCTGCACTTCGCAGTGACTCCTGCAACGGTCAGCACCAAGAACTATTCTCCTTTGACGGTCCTGAAGAACGGAGTCTCTGCCTCTTCCACAGGCATGGCATTCTCAGTGGCTACCTTGGAGAACGACAATATCAGTTTCACCGTGAGCGGACTTACGGGCCTGGGCAGCGTGACGGCTGCAAATCTCCCGTTGGATAAGAACGGCAAGTTCCGGTTCTACGGAGAACTTCGTGCTTCTTCCACAGCGTCCAAGGTGCCTGTGACCATCTACGGACAGTTGGTGAAGGGCGCGCTGGTGGCATCCGCCGACGTGAAGTTGAATGAAACCTCGCTCTTGCACGCCACTTACGGAATCTCGACAAGTTCCACCGCCAGCTATACAGACAACCTCGTTGTCACCATCAATGGCGATGCAACGACGGTTCCCAACCAGACCGTAACGGTGGGCACGCTGACAAACAAGAACATCAATTTCACCCTGACCAATTTCAAGATGCAGGTCAATGGCACAACGTCGTACATCGGCAACATATTTATGGAAAACCTGCCCATTGACTCTGATGGCAACTTCGAGTTTGAGGGAGGAATTCTTATTGGCCCTGGCACGGACAGCTCCAAGTCCTGGGGAGGTCTGGATCTCGGCATCGTCCCCATTGTCATGCGTGGCCAGGTGTATACCTACAACGGTACCAAGCAGTTGATTGATGTCATTGACATCGACATGCAGGAGAGTCTGGGACAGACAATCCATGTGACTTTCGGCGCAAGTGCCGTCAGCAGTAAGACTTATGCTGATGACCTTGTAGTGACCATCAACGGAGAAAGCACTACGGTAGCAAATACCAACGTAGTCGTGGGTACGTTGAAGAACGGCAACATCAACTTCTCGCTGAAGAACTTCCAGATGACGGTGAACGGGACAACCTCTTATATTGGCAATGTGGCCATTGACAATATCGCACTGGACGAGGATGGCAACTTCAGTTATAACGGCATTATTCGCATCGGGAAGGGCGACCTCGCGGGTGTAACCTCTTGGGGCGGCCCGGATTTGGGCGACGTGCCCGTAATCATCCGTGGTTCGCTCTTTGACTACGCCAACGGTAACAGCACTGATGGCACCAGCCAGTGTGTCATAGTTCTGGACATCGATATGCAGGAGAGCCTTGGACAGACGATTCATGTGACTTTTGGCTGCGACGCAATAAGTTCCAGACAATACACCGATGTGCTGGCTGTCACGGTGAATGGCGAGCAGACCACTCAGGAGACAACCGTCAAGGTGGGCTTCCTGGGGAATGGGAACATCAACTTCACGCTTGACAACTTTAAGTTGAATGCAAACGGGCTAGTGACTCCTATCGGCAACATTTCCATTGAAAACCTGATTGTGGATGAATCCGGACACTTCGAGTATGAAGGCAACATCCGCATCGGGAAGGGTTCGGACACGTCTGTCTCTTCTTGGGGCGGCCCGGATTTGGGCGACGTGCCTGTGGTGCTCACCGGACAGATGTACCAAAAGGACGGAACCAACTATCTGCTTGTGGCTATTGACATAGACATGGAAGAGTCGTTGGGCCAGACGATAAATGTAACCTTTGGTGCCACGGCACTGTCCACAAAGACCTATACTGACGACTTGGCTGTGACCGTGAATGGCGAGACTAACACCATGCAGGCTACAGTTACCGTGGGTACGTTGAAGAACGGATATATCAACTTTACGCTGAAAAACTTCCAGATGCAACTGAATGGCTCGACTGCCTACATCGGAAATGTGGCCGTCAATGCTTTGGAGGTGGACGAGAACGGTAAGTTCTCTTACACGGGCAATGTCCGCATCGGAGAAGGCGATCTTTCCGGCGTTTTGGCTTGGGGCGGTCCGGAGCTCGGTGCCATTCCCTTGGTCATGAGAGGTCAGTTCTACACTTACAACAAGAAGGAGTACCTGATAGTATCCATAGATATTAATATGGAAGAAAGCATCGGACAGACCATCGGTGTCCTCTTTGGTGGAACACCCATCAGCGTACGAAGCTATACTTCGACGTTGGCTGTGACGATTAACAGTCAGGTCACCTATATGCCCAATACGACAGTGACAGTGGGAACACTTCGCAACGGGAACATCAACTTCACGCTGAAGAACTTCATGCTGAAGCAGAGCAACAGCGAGTTTGAAAGCCCGATCGGCAACATTGCGGTCAACAATCTGGAACTCGATGCCAACGGTGCCTTCTCTTACACAGGCAACATCCGCATCGGTAATGGTGATGACGAGAACGTCACCGGATGGGGCGGACCAGACTTGGGGGCAGTGCCCGTTGTCTTGACGGGAAAATCGCGTGCCGATGATGTCTTTGTAAGCATCGACATCGACATGATGTCTACCATGAGCCAGATAATCCATGTGGAGTTTGGTGAGGACTTCCTGAAGGGCGACGTGAACGGCGACGGCTCAGTGACCATTGCCGACGTGACGATGCTGGTGAACATCGTGCTCGGTAAGGCGGCCGTCAATGCCGCTTCCGACGTGAACGGCGACGGCTCGGTGACCATTGCCGACGTCACCTATCTGGTAAATACGGTTCTCGGCAAAAACTGATGGCATTGTTTCGCTCTCATTCTGAAGGCAGATAGAAACGGCCTCCAGAATCAGGGTAAACATAAAAAAAGCGCCAACCCCTTTGTGGAGTTGGCGCTTTTTTGTACTTTTGTCATCATTACGGAGAGAAAAAAACATGATTTCGCCTGAATTGACACTGATTGTCTTCCTGTGTGGCAGTGTGGCACACTACGTCGTCACGATGGTGATGGCCCTTTTCGCCCGCCATCAGGTGAAGTATCTCTCCATTGCCTGGATTATGGGCATTTTTGCGACGGCCATGCTGGTCGTGTCCTGCTTCTATAAGACAGTGGCCACGGGCCATGAGCCCGGCATGTTGCACCCATACGCCCTGATGGCAGTCATGGTCATCAGCTATCTGCAGAGTATCTACCCCCTCAGCATTCCCATGCCTGGCTACCTGCAATGGGGGCGAATGTGGAAGTATGCTTCGCCTGCCATCTTCCTTATCTTAACTTATTTTGGAGCCATGCTGCTGGGGAGCCGACCCGTCATCATCCATTCAATTGATGACTTGCGCCGTCACTTGCTCAGTGGAGACATCCTGATGCGTATGGCCATGGTCCTTGCAAGCTTTTGGTATATCCAGAATATCTTCCGACTGCCTCATCGTCTGACCCACGTGGCCTTTCCCCGCTACCTTGTCGGCTATAGTACCATGTTGGGGCTGAGCGTTGTCTTCTATCTGGCTATCTCCATCGACTATGATGCACGTCTGATGATGGTCTACACCGTCATCTTCACGTTGCTTAATCTTTATCTCTGTTTCCGTACGCTTGAAAACACGGCCCTTGAACTCCCCAAGCCCGTCATAAAGAAGGTGGAGGAGGCTCCCTCCGACGAAGAGATGGAAAAAACGGAGAATGACTTCAATGAAGCCAACTTGCAACGTTTCCAACGCACCGAGTTCTGGATGCAGAAGAATCGGGAAAAGTGGACAGACAACACCTTCGGGCGTGACCAACTTTGCCGCGAGGTGGGTATAAACCGTCAGCTCATGCTTCAGTGTGTCCGCAGTCAAGGGTATAATAATGTACATGACTATATTAATAGCTATCGGGTCAACGACCTGAAGCGTCGCATCCAGCGTGGGGAGGTGACAACCCTGACCGACTGCCTCGATTCTGGTTTCGGCGCAATCAAGACGGTGCGTACATGTTTCTTGCGCCACGAAGGTCTCTCACTTGATTCCTATTTGCAGCAGCCTCCGATATAGCGAGGCCCATTTGTGGGAGATTTCGGCACACTGTGCAATTTATGCCGCATTTATTTGTATTTTTCCTCATTTTATACTAATTTTGCGGCAAGTAAAGACACGTTTTGTCGCGGATGAAAAGATTGTACCCCATACGCAGGTTCCTGATGCTTGCAGTGCTGATGTTTTCGGCAGCCATCGTGATGGCCGATCGGCAACCTCTGCGCCGTCTGCATAGGGATTCGTTGACGTTGGCCGCTGCGAAATGGGACGAACGTGTCTTGGGGCGTATGGCACAAAGCGTTTATCCCGTGCGGCTGTCCGTGAAGGGGCGCAGCTTGCGTGTCACCTCGAAACACGAACAGGTGCTTCCAATCTATACGCAGGGCGGAACTCTCTACATAGCCATGCAGCTTACGCCAGGTGTAAATTGGCTCTATGGCTTGCCACGAGGACGCTATCTTATCAACAACCGTCCCATTAATATTAAATGACATGAGTTCGCCAATCGTCGAAATAGACATCGAATCTATTGTCAGGAAGCGAATCGGGAAGAATGCCAAGTATATCCCTCGTTTTGTCTACTCTGGGCTGCGAAGGCTCATCCATGAAGACTTTATCAACGGATACCTGCGCGAAGGACGCGAGGGTATCGACTTCTGTCAAGGCGTCCTGGACTACCTGAAGGTGACGGTGGATGTTAAGGGATTCGAAAACCTGCCCGACGCGGGGAATGGCTATTTTACCTTCGTCTCGAACCATCCGCTTGGGGCTATTGACGGTGTGACGCTTGGAGCCGTGCTGGGGAAAAAGTACGACGGGAAGATTCGTTATTTTGTGAATGACTTTCTGATGAACTTGCGTGGATTGGCCCCTCTCTGTGTGCCTGTGAACAAAATTGGCAGCCAGGCACGCAACCTTCCCATGCAGGTGGAGGAAATCTTTTTAGGAGAGAATCACGTCATCATGTTTCCTGCCGGTTTGTGCAGCCGGCGCACGAATGGAGTCATTTGTGACTTGGACTGGCAGAAAACGTTTGTCGTCAAAAGTCGCAAGCATCAGCGTGATGTAGTTCCAGTCCATTTCATCGGGCAAAATTCCAATCGCTTCTATCGTGTGGCTAACTTCTGCAAGACCTTCCACCTTCCCAATTTGGCAATGGCACTGCTGCCCGATGAAATGTATCGCAGTCAGGGCGGCCATTATGAGGTGCGCATCGGGAAACCCATCCCTTGGCAGACCTTTACGAAGGAAAAAACTGCGATTGAGTGGGCGAATTATGTAAAAGAGAGGGTTTATCAGTTGTGAGAAATATGGAAGAAATCATCAGTCGCATCCCACGTGAACTGCTTCGTCAGGAACTGACGGAGGAGAAGCGTTTGCGCTTTACGAATAAGAGTAATAATGAGGTGTATGTGGTTACTTGGCAAGACTCTCCCAACACTGTTCGTGAAATTAGCCGACTGCGCGAAATCGCCTTCCGCGATGCAGGGGGGGGGACGGGGAAGTCAATGGACCTGGATGAGTTCGACACCTGTGAGCATCCCTATCATCAACTCATCGTCTGGGATTCGGAGCATGAGGAGATACTTGGCGGCTATCGCTATCTTCTCGGTAAGGATTGGCCTATTGACGAGCAGACAGGGCAACCCCGACTGGCCACAAGCCACATGTTCCGCTTCAGCGAACGCTTTATGCACGAGTATGCCCCTTATACCATAGAGCTGGGGCGCTCCTTCGTCACACTTGAGTATCAGAGCACCCGCATGGGCAGCAAGGGACTCTATGCGTTGGATAACCTGTGGGACGGGTTGGGAGCCTTGGTGGTCATAGAACCTTCGGTGCGCTATCTGTTCGGAAAGTTCACGATGTACCCCTCTTATGACCGCATGGCCCGGGACATGATACTTTATTTCCTGCATAAGTATTTTCCCGACCCAGACCATCTGATATTTCCGATGAAACCGCTTGTCTTGGAGCACGACCCAAGCATCTTTGAAAAGATTTTCACCCAGGGAGACTTCCGCAAAGATTACCGCACGCTGAACCGTGAAGTTCGTCAGTTGGGCTACAACATTCCGCCGCTGGTCAGTGCCTACATGAGCCTCAGCCCCACCATGCGACTTTTCGGCACAGCCATCAACGATGGTTTTGGTGACGTGGAGGAAACGGGCATCTTGATTGCCGTGGACGAGATTCTGCAAGAGAAGCGCATGCGCCACATCGACACGTTTGCCGCTGCACATCCCGAACTTGTCCGCATTGTAGATGGATATCACCGTCTCTTCTACAAGGTGTAAATAAGCGGATTCTCGAAAATTGGCAGCCTAAATCGTAGCCTTAATTGAAAGTTTCCATAGGGTTAACTCGACCTTGCTGTCCTAACGCCCTTTTTAATAATTGTTTTGCCATTTTTCCTGTCTCTGGATTTTTCCATAGTTCCAAGACACAACGTATATAAATAATTCGTAACTTTGCAGCAGAATTCAATGTCCGGTGACACTCTTGAGCGGGCAGAGCTATCATTATTGCTGATAAACTTGAAATATAAGGACCATGAAGAAAACTCTATTATTCCTGATTGCGGCAATATGTTGCCTGGCAGGCTATGCAGATGTACCAATGCGTAAGATGCTAGAGCAGGGAAAGACTTGGACTTACGTTTATCACCATTTCGTGTATGATTCAACAATTGGAAACGGGGATGAATTCCTTGACCACGAAACTTCACAATTCACAATTCACAGTTACAGAAGGGCATCTATATACAGGACGGAAAGAAAATAATAAGGAAGTAAGCAAGTAACATTATGCATCCAATTATATAGCTTATATAGCGGATTACAAATCCTTATATCCACTATTGACGGATTCTTGCTCCGATAAACTACGCAAGCGTCACTCCTTTGGAGATGCGACAAATCAGACAGAATAAAAATCATTCGACATGAAAAAACTTTGTCTCGTTGCCATACTTGGCGTTTTCACATTCACAACAGCCTTCTCACAAATAAAGTATTGTCTTTCCTATGTGGACTTCAAGGCTAATCGATGGATACCCCTAGACACTATCCATCTCACCGAATATATTCCAAAGAAGAAATATGATATAAAGCCCTACAATATCACTCTGACGACAGGCGACAAAGCAGTAGATAAAATACTTAAGAAGGATGCATTTGTCGTGATGTATAATGACACCATTCTCATTAACCGCCGAAATATGGTGTTCGATGGCCGAGTCTTGGGAAACGGATACACTCGCGCCCTGCATTTCGGAGAGAAGGGACTTTGTTTCCTTAGTGCTAAGGTCGGTGTGCCAATATCTGTAGGTCTATTGATATTTCCCCACATAGGCGGTGCCTGGGCGATGGCAAGTTATGATTCGGGAAATATGCGCTGCTACTTTGTAGAGAGGGAACTTCCAAACGGTAAGATAGAAATCATTACCATAGATGATACGTTCATGGAGCGGTTTGAAGCCAAGAATCCCGATGTTTATCAGGCATACAAAGAAATGAAGAGACTGGAACGTACAAATGGTCACAGAATCTTGCAATTACTTTGGGACTGGAAAATTGTATGGTGATTAGTTCCACCCAAGAGCGAGCTATACCGTAGCCAGGCTCATACCGTTGATTTTTCGATAAAGGTCGAGGGCGAAAATGTCCGTCATGCCGGAGATGTAGTCGAGCACGGCCAATATGCGTTCGTAGAGCGTGGGTGCCTTGATGTCGTATTGTGGGCTGACGCGGTTGATGAGAATCTTGGAGTAAGTGCGGTCGGTGTGTGTGACGGCCTCCAACATCAGGTCGAGCAACTGGGTGATGACTTTGTGACCAGCAATCTCGATGTCCACGACCATCTGTGTGTGATAGATTTTGGCGATGGCCGTTTCCATACATTTCCTGTATGCCATTCGTGGCCGTTCGGCGATGTGTTCAATCAGACTGCCTTCGAAACGGCCGTCCAGGATGGCCTCCTCGTTTTCGATGAAGATGCGCACGCACTCGCTCTCTAACAACCCGATGGCGATGGAGCGCAGATAGACCACCTGTTCGTTTACGTCGTCCAGTGGTTCCAGGCGTTGGTGTATGAGGGGTAGCTTGTCGTCGTCGAAGAAGTTCAGCAACAGTTGCTTGGTCTCCTCTGTCGTCAATATCTTCAGTTTGTGGGCATCCTCGATGTCCATGATTTGGTAGCAGATGTCGTCTGCCGCTTCCACGAGATAGACGAGCGGATAGCGTGCATAGCGTTCTCCGTCCTCTCCGTTGCGGATTTTTTTGATGCCCATTTCTTGGGCAATCTTTCTGAAGTCTTCTTCTTCGCTTTGGAAGAATCCGAATTTGCCCTTCTTTCCTGCCTGGTTGCTGGTGTAGGGGTACTTCACGATGCTGGCCAATGTGCTGTAGGTCATCACAAATCCCCCCTTGCGGCGTCCCCGGAAGTGGTGGGTGAGAAGTCGGAAGGCATTCGCGTTTCCCTCAAAGTGTATGAGATCCTGCCATTGGGCAGGGGTCAGCCGGTCGCCTGTTTCCTGACAGAAGTAGTCCTCGTATCTCCGTCCTTCTCCTTCGCTGAAGTACGACCCGATAGCCCTCTCCCCGCTGTGGCCGAAAGGCGGGTTCCCCAAGTCATGAGCCAGACAGGCCGCACTGACGATGCTTCCCATCTCTCTCAGGTGGGTATTGGCCAGATGGGGATGCTTCTCCAACAGTATTCGGCTGGTGTCGTTGCCCAAACTGCGTCCCACGCTGCTTACTTCCAGCGAGTGGGTCAGCCGGTTGTGTACGAATATGCTTCCGGGCAGAGGGAATACCTGCGTCTTGTTTTGCAAGCGGCGGAAGGGGGCTGAGAATATCAGTCGGTCAAAGTCTCGTTGAAACTCCGAACGGTCGTCGTCGCGGCGCGGACCTTCCTCCTGCCCGAGCCGCTTGTTACTGAGTAATTGTTCCCATTTCATGGTGTCTGTCGTCTCTTGTTCCCTGCAAAGTTACTAAAACCAAAGGTTAAAGTTGCGATTAAGCGAGAGAAAATTCAAATTTATTTGTTAAAAAACCTTGTGGATGGTGTAAATATCTAAGGAAATGATTACTTTTGTAAGTTAAAACACCACTCTACTATGGAAATCCGCATCATCAATGGCTCGCACCATGCGTTGCCATGCTACGAGACCCCCTTGTCGGCAGGGATGGATTTGCGTGCCAATCTCGACCAACCCGTTACCCTCCAGCCTATGGAGCGGCGGCTCATTCCGACGGGATTGCGCATAGCCCTGCCCCCAGGCTATGAGGCTCAGGTGCGTCCTCGCAGCGGACTGGCGTTGAAGCATGGGGTGACGGTGCTTAACACTCCTGGCACCATCGATGCCGACTACCGGGGCGAGGTTGGCATAATCTTGATTAATCTCAGCACTGTTCCGTTCGTCATCAACGACGGGGAGCGTGTGGCGCAGATGGTTATAGCCCGCCACGAACAGCCCACGTTGGTGGAGGTCAGCGTGCTCGACGAGACGGAGCGCGGCGAGGGCGGATTTGGACATACGGGTGTGTAAAACTAAGGAATGGAGAGACGTGAGACGCTTTGCATACAGTTTCCTCGTATTTTGTTTTTTCCTCCTTTCGTCATTGCCTGTCGAGGCGAGGCGTAAGCGTAAGGCGCAGACGGTGCCCGTCAAGGTTCAACTGCCCGCTCAGGAAGCTCGCAGGCTCTCTTATTTCTATCAGGAGGGCATCAAGCAAAAACTGGTCAATCGTCTGAGCGAGGCCTATGACCTTTTCAGCTATTGCCTCGCCATCGACCCGGAAAACCCTGATGCAATTTACGAACTGGGTTATCTCCAGTTCTATCTGAACGAAGACAGCCTCGGTACTGCAATGTTGCGCCGTGCCGTGGAACTTGACAATCGCAATCCACGCTATGTCCAGTCGTTGGCCGCTGCCTATCTGGCACAGAACGAGTATGAACTGGCCATTCCTGTCGTCGAGCGTCTGTCGCAGTTGCAGACTCGCCGGTCCGATGTCCTCTACCAGCTTGTGGAACTCTACAAGTCGGGAGGCAAGACTGACGAGGCCATTCGTGTCCTTAATCGCATAGAACTCCTTGAAGGACGTACTCTCCAGACGAGTTTGCAGAAGTACGCCCTCTATATCGACAAGGGAAAGAAACAGGAGGCCTTTAATGTACTGGAGACACTGGAGCGGGAGTCGCCCTATGATCTCCGTATCCCCATTATCCGCGGCCGTCGGTATCTGGAGCAGGACGAACCCGAACGTGCCTTGGAGTGCTTCGAAACTGTGCGGCGAACTGACCCCGAGAACGTGGAGCTGCGTATGGCCATGATGGACTACTATGCCCAGACTGGCCAGCAGGAGCGGCGTACGGCTCTGCGTGACTCCCTGTTGTTCGGTACGGACACTCCGGACGAACTTCGGGCCAAGATGACGGCCGTCCTGATTGAAGACCTGAAGGGGCAGCCCGACCAGCAGGAGCGCATAGTAGCCATTCTGGATACGCTCATACATCGTTCCCCCGACAGCGGCCTGATGCGTTCGCTGAAAGTTTCCTATCTGGTGTATGCCAAAGCCGATGAAGACACCATTGCCGTGGCTCTGCGCGATTTGCTTACGGTCAGTCCGGACAATGAGAATGCCTTGACCCGACTGCTCGTGTACTATCTCGACAAGCAGGACCTCGACAATGTGGCCGAGATATGCCGTATGGGCATTAATGCTCACCCTGACGGACTAACCTATTATTTCTACCTTGGTATAGCGCTCTCTCAGCAGAAGCAAAACGAG
This sequence comes from Bacteroidaceae bacterium, assembly GCA_017453445.1. GTDB lineage: Bacteria > Bacteroidota > Bacteroidia > Bacteroidales > Bacteroidaceae > Physcousia. The sequence continues at coordinate 36,327 of JAFTEX010000002.1, read as the reverse complement.
CAGGCCATAGAGACCCTCCAGGCTGGACTACGGCAGACCGATGGACATTCCAGCCCCGACTATGTGGCCGACATTTATAGCATCCTGGGCGACCTCTATCACGAACAGGGACGAGTTGACGATGCATTCGTGGCTTACGACAGTTGCCTCGTTTACAAGGACGACCATGCCTCCTGTCTTAATAACTATGCCTACTACCTCAGTCTGCGCCACGAGCGCCTTGACGATGCGGAACGCATGGCCTATCGAGCCATCAAGGCCGAACCCCTGAACAAAACCTACCTTGACACATACGCCTGGGTGCTTTTCCAGCAAGAGAATTATACCATGGCCAAGTTCTATATAGACCGGGTCATTTCCCCCTCGCAGACCGACAGCGCCTTGATAGCCGACGAAAGCGTCCATGCCGATGTGCTCGAACATGCGGGCGACATCTATGCCCTCACGGGCCACGAGGAACAGGCCGTGCGCTATTGGACGCTGGCTCAGCAAAAGGGCGGCGAAAGTGCCTTGCTCGGAAAGAAATTGAAACTTCGTAAGTATGTCAGTGAATAGCCGGGGGGCTTATAGAATTTAGAAAAATATGAAACAGACCAGACTCTTACTTCTTGTGTTATCCCTTCCGTTGCTGTTCGGTGCCTGCCGTTCGTCACGTCATGCAGCCAAGTCCGGCATCCCCGCGGCCGAAACGCGCTCGGCGGTTACGACGGTCAAGGCTATGGCAGCCAAGATGAACCTCAGGCTGGAGACTGGATCCAAGTCGGTCGATGTAGGTGGTTCCCTGCGTCTCAAGCGCGACGAGGTCATACAACTTAATCTGACCTATACGCTCATCGTCACGGTCAATGTGGGTACGATGGAGATAACGCCCGACTATATTCTCATCCTCGACCGCCTCAACAAGCGATATTGCCGTGTAAGTTATTCCGATGTGCCGCAACTGGCCAAGGCCGGCATGGACTTTCCCTACTTGCAGCGCGTCTTCTGGGGCGAGGCGGGCGAGTCACCCCGTAAGGAACTTGTAGAATGGGCATACGACAACTGGATGGTTCTCGGTGACGGGCAATTTCCGGGGCAGACGACATTCACGGTCAAGGCTGGTTCCGTGCCCTATCGGGCTGTAATCTCGCTCTCCAACATTCGCGAAAACGACAGTTGGGAGACCCACACGGAGGTTTCGTCAAAGTACACTCCCGTCCCCCTGTCCACGGTCATGAATGCCCTGATGAGTGTGGCGAAGTGAAGACGGCGCATTGAATATTGCAAACTCTATGATGAAGAAGGTATTTATAATTCTGTTTCTTATAGGTCTTATACGAGGCCCGTTGTCCATTCTCCGATGTTCAGTTTTCGATGTGCAATCCTCACTGTTGCATGCCGCTGGCGACAGCAAAAAGGTGAAAAGCCTGAAAAGCCAGAAAGCAAAGTTGGAGAAGGACTTGAAGAAGTCGCAAAACGCCTTGAGCAAGACACGTAAGGATGTCAAGAAGGGGCAGCTCAACATCCAGTATCTCGATCGTGAGATAGAGGTGCGCGTCCAATACATCCATCAGACGGAGAGCCAACTCGACAGCCTCGGGCGCATGGTGGACAGCGTGCAGGCCGAAATCACTGTGCTCGACTCCCTCCTGACCCTGAAGAAGAGCAAGTTCACCCAGGCCCTGCGTGCCGCACAGGCCTACCGAAAGGTCAACAGCACCCTCCTTTTTGCCCTTTCCGCAAAGGACGTCACTCAGATGTATCGCCGCCTGCGCTACACCCGCCAATATGCATCCTACCAACGTGAAATCGGTGAACAGGTGCAGGAAAAGCAGATACAGTTGCTTGAGCAGCAAAACCGCCTGCTTGGACTGAAAAGTGAGGTCAATCGCAAGATGCGCATCCTCGTTGAGGAACGAGCCAAACTGGCCAAGCAACAAGTGGCGCAGCAGGCCCAGGTGAATACCTTGCAGAAGAAGGCCACCGACTTGCAGAAACAAGTGAAGAACCAACAGGCAAAGATTAATGCCCTGCAGAAGAAGATCGACGAAGTCATTGCCTACGAAATCGAGCAAGCCCGCAAGAAGGCCGAGGAGGAACGTCGTCGGCGTGAAGCTGCGGCACGGAAAAAGGACGGCACCTCCTCGTCGAACAAGACTCCTGTCGCCTCTGCCGCTTCTTCGGGCAACTCTGCCAGCCGTTGGCTCACGCCCGAGGAACAGAAACTCAATGGCAGTTTCGTCCAGAACAAGGGGCGTCTGCCCGTTCCCATCACGGGCGAGTACATGATCAGTGCCCACTTCGGTGCCAATACCTCGGGACATACCCACGTCGTTCTCAATAACAAGGGGACCAACTATCGCGGACGTTCTGGTGCCCGTGCCCGTGCCATATTCGATGGTGAGGTTACGGCCGTATTCACTTTTACCGGCAACAAACATGTCATGGTACGTCACGGCAGTTACATTTCCGTCTATTGCAATCTTTCTTCGGTCATCGTCCACAAGGGGCAGCGCGTGAAAGCGCGTGACCTCCTTGGCACAGTGGCCAACGATGGGGCTGGCAACTATGACCTCCACTTCCAACTCCGACAGGAGAAGAAACTGCTGAATCCAGAAGGTTGGATTGGTCGCTGACCCCTCTCCATGTACTTGTGCGGAGGGTTTCGTATAGCGAAAAAAGTTTACTTCGCATGTCTGTCGTTTTTGCAGCGAAATTGGGGTCTAAAATAGGAAAGCTTTCTTCAGCCCAGAGGAAAGCTTTCTTATCGTTTGAAGAAAGTTTTCTTCGCCTCGTAAGAAAGTATTCTTCTTTTTTCATGCGCAGCGCCTTTATGAGCCGTCTGGAATAATTTTTACAATGTCCGCCCTTTCCTGTCGGACGGGCGCGATGAATGGGGGAGGCAACTTTGGCAATTTGGAAGAAAATGCCGCTTATATTTGTTTGTTTCGGGGGGAAATTGTAATTTTGCATGAGACTAATATATACTAAGGACTATTATGCTGAACGAAACTCCCCTCTCCCGCGTGATTCATTCGCAGGCCGAACGGTACGGTGACCGTGTGGCTCTCAGGTATCGTGACTATGAACTGGGTCGTTGGTGCGACATTTCGTGGAACGAGTTCTCGCGCCGTGTGCGTCAGGTATCGAACGCCTTGTTGGAACTGGGCGTGGAGGTGCAGGAGAAGGTGGGCGTATTCTCGCAGAACAAACCCGAGTGCCTGTTTTGCGACTTTGGAGCCTACGGAGTCCGTGCCGTCACCATCCCCTTCTATGCCACCAGCAGCGAACAGCAAGTCCGATACATGGTTTCGGATGCCAACATACGCTACATCTTCGTCGGCGAGCAATATCAGTATGATACGGCTGTACGTGTGATGCAGATTGAACCGCATGTGAAGCAACTGATTATTTTTGACCATGCTGTGAAGAAGAACCCGCAGGACCAGACGAGCATCTACTTCGACGAGTTTGTGGAGATGGGCAAAGACCTTCCCCACCAAGACGAGGTGGAGAAGCGCTCGGATGAACTGCAACCCGACGACCTGGCCAACATCCTCTACACCAGTGGCACAACGGGCCTTTCCAAGGGCGTCATGCAGACCCACCGTCAGTATGCCGCTGCTTTCCGTGGACATGTTGGTGTGTTGCCGCTGACGGACAAGGACGTGATAATGAATTTCTTGCCCTTCACCCATGTCTTCGAGCGTGCATGGAGCTATCTCTGTGTATGCTTCGGTTGCACGCTCTGCATCAATCTGAGGCCGCAGGATGTCTTGCAATCGATGCTGGAGGTCCATCCGACCTGCATGGCCGCCGTGCCCCGTTTCTGGGAGAAAGTCTATGCTGGCGTACAGGAGAAGATACGTCAGAGCAATTCCGTGCAGCGCACCCTGATGCTTGACGCGTTGCGCGTGGGCAAAGAATACAATGTGAAGTATCGCATGCGCGGGCTGGTGCCGCCCATCGGCCTGAAGATGAAGTATAAGTTCTATGAGAAGACGGTCATTGCCCTGTTACTGAAGAATCTGGGGCTGGAACGCCAGAACTTCTTCCCCACGGCGGGCGCAGCCGTGCCTGTGGAGGTGGAAGAGTTCGTACACGCCGCCGGCATCGGCATGATTGTCGGCTACGGGCTGACGGAATCCACCGCCACCGTTTCGTGTGACCATGTGGACAAACCCATTACGCTGGGTTCGGTGGGGCGCTTGCTGCCGGGCGTGACGGTAAAGATAGGCGAGAACGATGAGATTCTGCTCAAGGGTGACACCATCACCAAAGGCTATTTCCGCAAGGCCGAAGTGACGGCCAATGCCATTGATGCCGAGGGCTGGTTCCACACGGGCGATGCAGGTTACCTGAAGGATGGTGAACTGTTCCTGACCGACCGCATCAAGGACCTCTTCAAGACCAGCAACGGCAAGTACATTGCCCCGCAGATGATAGAAACGAAGTTGGTGGTCGACCGCTACATCGACCAGGCGGTGCTCATCGCCGACCAGCACAAGTTCGTTTCGGCACTCATCGTGCCCGACTACGCCATCCTGGAGGAATGGGCACACAAGCACCATATCGAGTTTCACAATCGCAAGGAATTGTGCCAGAATCAGGAAGTGGTGGACTTCGTGATGGAGCGCATCGAGACGATGCAGCAGGAACTGGCCCATTACGAGCAGGTGAAACGTATCACCCTCTTGCCCGAGACGTTCAGTTTGGAACGTGGCGAACTGACCAACACCCTGAAGGTGAAGCGCCCCGTCGTCTACCAGAACTACAAGGCAGAAATAGAAAAGATGTACGAAGAATAGTTTATGATAACACAAGAACAACTGAAGGAGGTGAAGGAGCGCACTGAGGCCCTTAACCGCTACCTGAATATAGACGCGAAGAAAATACAGCTTGAAGAGGAGCAGCTGCGTACGCAGGCACCGGGGTTTTGGGACGACCAAAAGCGGGCTGAGGCGCAGATGAAACTCGTGAAGGGACTGGAGAAGTGGATTAAGGGCTACGATGCAGTGAGGTCGATGTGCGAAGAACTGGATTTGGCCTTTGAATATTATAAGGAGGAACTGGTGACCGAAGAGGAGGTGGACGAACTCTATCGTCGCTCTGTGGCAGCCATTGAGGACTTGGAACTGAAGAACATGCTCCGCCGCGAGGAGGATGTGATGGATGCCGTGCTGAAGATCAATGCTGGCGCCGGCGGCACCGAGGCACAAGACTGGGCACAGATGCTCATGCGCATGTACATGCGTTGGGCAGAGTCGAACGGCTATAAGTGTACGGTGAGCAATGTTCTCGACGGCGACGATGCCGGCATCAAAACCTGCACGCTGGAAATCATGGGCGAGTTTGCCTACGGTTACCTGAAGAGCGAGAACGGCGTACACCGTCTGGTGCGCGTATCGCCCTACAATGCCCAGGGCAAGCGCATGACATCTTTTGCCTCCGTATTTGTTACTCCATTGGTGGATGACTCCATCGAGGTGAACATCGAGCAGGCCCGTATTTCGTGGGACACGTTCCGTTCCAGTGGCGCCGGCGGTCAGAATGTGAACAAGGTGGAGTCGGGCGTGCGCCTGCGTTACCAATATAAAGACCCTTACACGGGTGAAGAGGAGGAAATCCTCATCGAGAACACCGAAACCCGCGACCAGCCCAAGAACAAGGAGAATGCCCTCCGGCTCCTGCGCTCCATGCTCTACGACAAGGAACTGCAGCACCGTATGCAGGAACAGGCCAAGGTGGAAGCTGGGAAGAAGAAAATAGAGTGGGGCAGTCAGATACGCAGTTACGTCTTCGACGACCGTCGCGTGAAAGACCACCGCACCAACTACCAGACGAGCGACGTCACAGGCGTGATGGACGGCAAGATTGATGCCTTCATCAAGGCCTATCTGATGGAGTTCGGCGCAGAAGAGTGAAACCTTAAAAAACTTAAAGAGATGAACAAGGAAATACGTATGAAGAAGGCTGCCAAACATGCAGCCAAGGAGGAAGAACAGGCCCGTAAGGTCATCCGTGGCATCATTATCGCCCTCGTGATTTTGGGTGTGGCTTTGGTTGCAATCCTTTCCCTGTAATGCCTCAGGAGATAGAGCGGAAGTTCCTCGTCACCCGTGAGGACTTTAAGGCGCAGGCATACGCCGTCAGCCATATTCGTCAGGGCTACATCGGCACGAAGCCTGGCCGTACCGTGCGCATCCGCATCCGTGACGAACGTGCCTACCTGACCATTAAAGGACCGGCCGGACGGGCGGGTCTTTCGCGTTATGAATTTGAAACGGAGATTGCCGTCACTGACGCGCAGGATCTCCTGCTCCTTTGCGAACCCGGCATCATTGACAAACATCGCTATCTCGTGAAGAGTCCCGACGGTGAGCACACGTGGGAGGTCGATGAGTTTCATGGTGACAACGACGGTCTTGTGATGGCCGAAATCGAGCTTCACAGCGAGGACGACACTTTCCAGAAACCCGACTTCATCGGGCAAGAAGTCACGGGCGACCGTCGCTATTATAACGGTCACCTGCGGGCTAACCCTTACAAACTTTGGGGAGGATGAAGTAACCCACCAGCGCTCCCAACAGGACTCCGATGCAGTTGGCTACGAAGTCGAGCCAGTCGCCTGAGCGACAAGTGGTCAGATAGGCCTGCATCAGTTCCAGTGCCCCCCCCATTAGGGCGGGAAGCAGAATGGCTCCGACGGCGACATGCTTCCGGTCGATGGCTGTGTGTTGTCGGAGGTATTCCCACCAGATGACGAGGCATGTGCCGCCGTACATCACGAAGTGTACCCACTTGTCCAACAACTTCACGTCGGGCAGTTTCGGCATTTCGGGTATAGGGGCCAGGCTGAGTATGATGACGATTGCAGTGGTGAGATGGCTCAAGGGGTATCTTTTCAGATAGTTTGCTTTCATATCATTCGATTTTGTTGCAAAAATACGAAAGTTTTTGTACTTTTGCAGCGTTTTCGCTAAATAAATATCAGATGGATTCAGGAAAACCCTCCCACCGAGGCAGTTTTGGCACCCGTTTGGGTGTTATATTGGCATCTGCCGGTTCGGCTGTGGGGCTGGGCAACATCTGGCGCTTCCCGACAGAAGTCGGTAACAATGGCGGGGCAGCTTTCATCCTAGTTTATTTCGGTTTTGTCCTTTTTCTGGCCCTGCCGGTGATGGTGTGCGAGTTCCTGATGGGGCGCAGTTCGCGTTCCAACACAGTGGGGGCCTGGAAGGTGCTGGCCCCAGGGTCGCCCATGATTGTGGCGGGGTACATGGGCATCTTGGCCGGAGTGCTCATCCTTTCCTTCTACTCGGTGGTGGCGGCTTGGACCCTGGATTACACGTTCATGTCCCTCACCAACCAGTTGACCGGCGACCAAGATTATGCAAAAATATTCCAGACCTTCGTTTCCAATCCGTGGAAACCCTTGGTGTTTTTGGCCTTGTTTCTGTTGTTGACCCATTGGATTGTGGTGCGTGGTGTGGAGCGTGGCATCGAACGTTATTCCAAACTGATGATGCCCTTGTTGTTGGTCATCATCGTGGTGCTGGCCGTGTATGCCGCCCAAATGCCTGGAGCTGAGGCCGGTCTGTCGTATCTTCTGCGTCCCGACTTTTCGAAGGTGACTCCCAGCGTGGCGCTGAGTGCCATGGGACAGGCCTTGTTCTCCCTGAGTGTGGGCATCGGTTGTCTCACCACCTATGCCTCGTATTTCCGTAGGGAGACCCGCCTGATGTCTTCGGCTCTGAGCGTATGCCTGATAGATACGTTAGTGGCTGTGATGAGCGGTTTCATCATTTTCCCGGCTGTATTCTCGGTTTCGGGTGTCGGGGTGGATGCTGGCCCGGGGCTGGTGTTCATCACGTTGCCATACGTTTTCAATTCAGCCTTCAGTACAATGCCTGTCCTGGGCTATCTGTTCTCCGGGTTGTTCTATCTGTTGCTGATACTGGCGGCACTGACGAGCAGCATCTCAATGCACGAGATTACGACTGCTTTCCTGACTGACCGCTCTGTGCAAAAAAACGTAAACAAGTCCGAAAACTATGGTTTGCCACGGCGACGTGCAGCCCGCATCGTGACGCTTGTGTGCATTCTCTTGGGCACGGCCTGTTCGCTCTCTTTTGGTCCTTGGAAAGAGTACACGCTGTGTGGTATGGGGGTGTTTGAGTGGTTTGACTACGTGACCGCAAAATTCTGTATGCCCTTGGGAGCACTGATGATAAGCATCTTCGTGGGTTGGTACATGCCCCATCGTGAGGTGCGTGACCAACTGACCAACTGGGGGACGCTCTCTGTCCGCCTCTATGGCATTTTCCGCTTTCTGGCGCGTTGGGTGGCCCCGTTAGGTGTTGCAATTGTTTTTCTCAACGAACTTTTCTATGGCACAACGAAGTAACTTTGGAAGTAAGATAGGGGTTGTTTTGGCCGCAGCCGGTTCGGCTGTCGGTTTGGGTAATGTCTGGCGCTTTCCCACGGAGGTGGGTAACAATGGGGGCGCAGCCTTCATCCTTATATATCTGTTCAGCGTGTTCTTCATCGGCATTCCTGTGATGCTAAGCGAATTCGTCATCGGGCGCAGTACCCATGCCAATGCGATTACCGCCTTCCGCAAACTGACCGAACCATCCGTAACGGACGAGAGCCGCAGAGACCGTTCGTTGGTGGGACGGCTGAAAAATAGTCGTTGGTGGCGAATTGGAGGCATCGAGGGGGTCTTTGTGGCCTTCTTCATCTCCTGCTACTACATCATCGTGTCGGGTTGGACGTTACATTATACCGTGGCCTCGTTCTGCAATCAGCTTTCAGGCGACCACGACTATAAGGCTCACTTTCAGCAATTTGTTACCAGCCCATGGGAACCCGTGCTCTATGCCGTGATATTCATGCTGATAGTGCATGTCATCATTGTGCGTGGCGTGCAAAACGGGATTGAGAAGTTTTCCAAACTGATGATGCCCATGCTCCTGCTCATCATAGCTGTCTTGGTAGTCTGCTCGTTCTCGATGAGTGGGTTCACGGAGGGTATGGCCTTCATGCTGAAGCCCGACTTCTCGAAAGTTTCCCCCACTGTGGTGCTGAGTGCCGTTGGCCAGGCCTTCTATTCGCTCAGTCTGGCCATGGGGTGCCTGTGTACCTATGCTTCCTACTTTGGTTCCGACACCAACCTGGGGCGTACGGCGGTGAACGTAGCACTTATAGACACCTGCGTGGCGGTCCTTTGCGGCTTCATCATCTTTCCGGCTGTGTTCTCAGTTCCCAGCGTATCGGCTAACGAAGGCCCGGGCCTGGTGTTTATCACCCTTCCGCACGTGTTCAACATTGCTTTCCACCATACCCCTGTTATCGGTTATCTGTTCTCCGGATTGTTCTATGTCTTGCTGCTCCTTTCAGCCCTGACCAGTGCCATCTCGCTGCATGAACCCGTCACGGCCTATATCCATGAGGAGTGGAACGTAAGCCGAAGGAAGGCCGCATGGATGGTGACTGTCGCTTGCATGTTGTTGGGGGTGGCCTGTTCGTTGTCAATGGGCGTGTGGAACGATTTCAAGATTGCAGGATTGTGCCTGTTCGACCTCTTTGATTTTGTTTCGGCCAAGCTAATCCTTCCTTTGGGGGGAATCCTGATATGCCTTTTTGTGGGTCACAAACTCGACCGCCAGCTGGTGGAAAACGAAGTGACAAACCATGGGAAGCTTCGCGTTCCCCTGTTCCGTCTCTACATATATTTGATTCGTTGGGTGGCTCCCTTGGCCATTGCACTCATCTTCTTCAATGAATTGTTCTTCAGCAAGTGAAATTCTTTGAGCCTTCATCCAGTGAGCGGCGGGGATTGTTAGTACTCTCCGCAGCCATCATATTGATACTCATGGTCACGCTGCTGGCTCTTCTCACTCGCGCGTCTGGCTCTTCGGGCCAGGATGGGCGTCAGAGTTCTTCGGACTTTGTCCGCCATACAGAACGTCCGACTCCGAAATATTACGCAGTGGAGGAACGTGACGTGGAAACCTTTCCCTTCGACCCCAATACGGCCGACTCCACAACCTTGCTACGTCTGGGATTCTCGCCGAGCATGGTCCGGGGCATGTACCGCTACAGGGCAAAGGGGGGACGATACCATGAACCTGCTGACCTGAGCTATGTTCCGGGCATGACCAATGAGCTGTGGGACAGAATTTCGCCCTATATCCGCATCGACCGCAAGTACCAGTATGTCACCCCCCAGCCTCGCACGGCTCGCCCCCACGCGATGCCTTCCGGCCACGAACAAACTTACGTGCGCGACACGGTTCGCTATCCTGTGAAGATGAGGGTGGGGGAGACAGTGGAACTGAATCAGGCCGATACCAGCGCGCTGAAGAAAATTCCAGGCATCGGTTCTTATTATGCCCGTCAGATAGTTCGTTACAGGCAGGAACTGGGCGGATACACTTCGACAGACCAGTTGCAGGAAATCGACGGAATGCCAGAGGACGTAGGGCAGTGGCTGCGGCTGGATGCCTCGTTGGTGCAGCCCATCGACGTGAACCATGCCACGAAAAACCAACTCCTCCGCCATCCCTATCTGCGCACCTATCGCGCACGGGCCATCTGGGACTACCGCCACAACTTCGGTCCCCTGCGTGGCATCGATGACCTTCGTCGCCTGCCCGACTTCACGGAGGCCGACATAGAGCGCCTTCGCCCCTATCTGGAGTTCCGATAGACGGCCTCCTTCGGATGCGTTAGGGACCTGGAAGGGCCGGATTTTGCGTGGGTGTGCCTCGTTATTCTGAGAAAAAGGCAAATTCGGGGTGATTTGTTTACATTTTTATATCGTCAGACTTATAATTCCCAAAATTTGTATAACTTTGCAGTAAAATAAAAATCGGAAGACTTATGAAGAAAACACTATTCTTAGCACTCATTCTCAATTTTTCAATTTCTCAATTTGTCATATCCGTGAGCGCTCAGCGTCAGATTACGACGGAGCGCATCGAAGTCACCAACCGGCTGGATGCCCATCCCGATCCGGAGGCGTTGGCCATCGTGGCCGACTACCGTGCGGCGGTGGATAGCATGATGGCTCCCATCCTGGGTGAGAGTCTTGTCGGCATGTCGGTAGGACGGCCGGAGAGCCTGCTCAGCAACTGGGCCGCCGACGTGCTGGTGGAGTTTAGCGACTTCAAGGGCGAGGGACGTGCCGACCTGGGGTTGGTGAACATGGGCGGGCTGCGCAACAACATGCCTAAGGGCACGGTGCGCCGCGGCGACATCCTGCTCATCTCCCCCTTCGACAACCGCCTTACGGTGGCCTGGCTGACAGGTTCCGACCTCATGGAACTCTTCCGCAACATCGCAGCCGTACATGGCGAGGGAGTGAGCCATGAGGTGCAGCTCGTTATCTCGGCCAAGGGAGAACTTCAGGAAGCCAAGGTCGGGGGCCAGCCTGTCGATCCGGCGCGCATCTACCGCATTGCCACGCTCGACTATCTGACCGAGGGCAATGACAAGATGCACGCCCTGAAACGTGCACAGCGAGTGGACGTGAGCCCCCTCTTCACCCGCGACTGCATGATGCAGTACATCCAGCACCATTCACCCATCAGTTCCACGATGGAAGGCCGTATTAAAGTAGTTGAGAATTAAAAATCATAAAACAGACACTCGTATGAAAAAGACCATAGTTTCCCTCCTTGCATTGATTGGCATTGCCAACTTTCAACCCTTCTCTTTCAGTTTTCAACTCAGTACGGCTCAGGCTCAACACCTGACACTCGTACACACGAGCGACACGCATTCGTGCATCGAACCTATTTCGAAGTACGACATCAATCCCGAACAGGCAGATAAGGGTGGCTATATCCGCCGCGTGTCGCTCATCAAGGAACTTCGCCAGGAGCATCCCGACCTGCTGCTCCTCGACTGTGGCGACTTCTCCCAGGGGTCGGTCTACTACAGCCTCTTCCAGGGCGAGGTGGAAGTGCGCCTGATGAACCTGATGCGCTACGATGCCTGCACCATCGGCAACCACGAGTTCGACTGCGGCATGGAGAACATGGCCCGTCTGTTCCGCATGGCCCGGTTCCCCATCGTCTGCACCAACTACGACTTCACGGGCACTCCGTGCGAGGGCCTCGTCAAGCCCTATGTGATTAAGGAATGCGGAGGCCAGCGCGTGGGCATCTTCGGCTTGTGCCCCCGACTGGAGGGTCTGGTGTCGAAGGTCAACTGCGAGGGCGTCGTGTACCACCATCCGCTGGAGGTGGCGCAGAAGGTCGTCGATGAGCTGCGCAACGAGCAGGGCTGTGACTTTGTCGTCTGCCTGTCCCATCTGGGCGATGGCGACGGTGACGAGTGCGACCCCGCCGTCATCCGTGGCACCCGTGGTATCGACGTGGTCCTGGGCGGCCACAGCCACAGCTACTTCGAATACACCAAGTATCTGCCCAACGCCGACGGACGCGAGATACCCCTTGACCATCAAGGCAAAAACGCCCGTTTCGTGGGCGTTCTTGACTTCGAGTGGTGATACTATTTAATACAATAAATATTCGCTATGCTTGCCCTCACTTTCGCTGGTGAGGGCAATTTTTTTCATAGGCGGAATCCATTACGGGATAAGAATCTTCTGTGTAGTGCCGTCGGAGGATTTGCGGATGTAAATGCCGCGAGAAGCAGGAGCTTGGTAGAGAGGCCTGCCGTCGATGGTGTACCACGATGAACCATGACTTTCTGAAGCCAAAGGTTTATTGATGGCCATTTCTTCTGGAGTCAAGGCCACAATCTGGTAGAAATGTTCCCACCCGGCGGTCGAATTCTTGTACGCATCAACTGACGCTTCCGGCACATGAAGCGTTGCTGGGAAAACATATTCACCCCCAACTTCTGCAAAAGGCATAATGGTGACGGAATATCCAAATTTACTTCTCGGGGGAGTCGTAGCATAGCAATACACATCCTGCAAGGCCGTGTGGAACGGGGTGTCCTCGATAACATTGGCCGTGGAAGGAATAACCACCTTCGTCATCGATTCGCAATATATGCAGAGATATTCTTCTATGACGCTCACACCTTCCGGAATTATCAGCGAAGTGAGTTTTTGGCAGTATTCAAAAGCGTGTCCGCCGATGCTCGTTACGCTGCCGGGAATGGTGACAGACGTGAGTTCCTTGCAGGTGGAGAAGGCCGAGCGCCCTATGGATTTCACCCCGTAGGGAATGTTCATCTGGGTCATAAGCACACAGCCTTCGAAGCAGCTGTCAGACAATTTTTTTACGCCGCTGGGAATGACTGTCGCATTGCAGCCAAAGAGCAGGTTGTCTGTAGCCGTATGGATGATGGCGTTACATTGATTGCGCGAGTCGTACACCTTGTTGTTGCTGTCAACTGTGATGGACATCAAGGCGGGGCAGAAAGTGAATGCGTAGGTCCCTATCTCAGTGACACTTGCGGGGAGGGCCAGTTGCTTGAGTTGAGTTGCCAGGAAGGCCGATTCCCCGATTTTCCATACTGTGTTGGGTATGCTGATTGCAGTCAGTTCTCCGCAATCCCAGAAAGCGTTATCTGCAATCGTTGTCACCTGGTAGCTTGTTCCCTCATACTCGACAGATGCTGGGATGGTGATGTTCCCTTCATACTTCTTTTCGTCATAAGGGGCTACTTCAGCCGTTTTACTATCCTTCGAAAGGTTGTAGTAGAGATTCCCTACTTTGACCCGCTGGGCCAGAGCCGTCAATTGGAACATTGCCAATATGAGGCAAATAAGTTTTGTTTTCATGGCTGTCATGTTTATGGAATTGTAAATGGACGAACAAACTTATTTGGCAGCAAATGTAGAAATAAATATTGAAAAGAACAAACAAATGTTGAAATTTGTAAGTATCTTGTGCCTAAAGGCCTTATTTTGTAGATTTTCAATGACTTTGAAGCTGTTTGGCATGTGTCCGCAGACTCCCACACCTTGTACTTTTTCTTAGCAGGGGCTAATGTAGGCGGCAGACATTATCATTGAATAAATAAGTATATATGGAGTTTTCACTAAGGTTACTTGCTTGCATTTATTCCGTGCGCATGGTTTAATCAAACCGTGCACATCGTTTAATTAAACCATGCGCACGGAATAATCATAAGCAAATAATGAAACCAGAACAAGCTGGTGCCCTTTGCATCGGAAGGACGATAACTATTCGAAGTAAAGCGTCAAGGTAATCATCTTGGCATGGGCATCATCGACGGCGTTGGTGTACTTCATCAGCGACCCGTCGATGAGGTCGGTGCGCTTGTGGCGGATGATGTCGAGCAATCCGAAGGAGAACTTCAGTTCGGGAATGAGCTTGAAGAAGGGAAGATACATGTCGCAGCCCATGCCCACCTCGATGAAGCAGTCGAAAGGCTCGTTACATGCGGATGGGGATTATCCCGTCCGTTCTTTCTTTCGGTTCTACGTCTGGCAGTGTAGCCAGCAAGCGGCCTTTCGCGATTTCCCTGAACTTGAGTTCCGTGCCCTGCCCTTCCTTGTTCAGCAGTATCACGTGGTCGACATTCACCCCCTCCTGCACGTCGAGGGCGAACAGGCAGGTCTCCAGTTCGTTTTCGGCATCGTCGGGCTTAATCAGGATTGTTGCCTTGTCAGCCACATAGCAATAGCGGAAGTCCATCTTCTCGCGTGCCAGCCAGAAGTCGCCCCAGGCCTCCAGGTTCCAGAGTCCGATGCGACTGCGGTCCATGCGTTCCACCAGCATCTTCTCGGCCAGCATCTTCCACTCGCGGTTGGGGTGGATGAGCAGGATGGCGGGGGCATAGTTGCCGGCCAGCTTACCCAAGACATCCAACCATATCGCAGGTTTCTCAGACCAGTTTTCCTCGCTCATGGGGGCATCGTACATCACGTCAGAGATGTGGAGCGGCATTTGCAGCACTCCGTGGTCTCCGGTCCAGTTGTTCTCAATGCGCTCGCGGAAGGGGAATTCGCTGAGCACGTCGGAGGCACTGTAGCACGTCGAGAAGTCGTAGCCGCCTTCAGCCAGAACCTGTGGGATGTTCTTGTTCATGCACAAGTGTCCGCTGCGGAAGGTGCGCACCTGATTGCCCAGGTCTTCCTCGATGATCTGCTTGCTCAGCATCAGTTCGGCCCACGTGGATCCGCCGCTCGTCGTCTGGTGGGTGACGGGGTCGTGGGTGGGAAGGTACTCGTCGCGTGAAACGACGGTGATGGGGAAGCGGCTTGCTACGTCGAAGTCGGGGAAGTGACAGACGCTGTGGCTGCCCACCGTGTGTCCCTTTGCTATGAGTTCGCGCGATTTGGGTATGGTCTCGTCATTGTAGAAAGCCGAGAGGTAGCCCTCCTGCCTGAAGTAGTGAACCGTAAGCATGTACTGGGCGCTCAGGCCGAGGCTGGCCTCGTAGTCCGACATGTAGTGCATTTCGTCGTAGGCCGTGCGCGAGTCGCAGTCGTGAGTCGGGATGACCAGACTCTCGTAGCCTCCAGGCACGGTGAATTTCCAGGCGGAAACCTTGTGGGTCAAGGCAAATGTGCTGCGCAGGAAGAATGCATAGATGTCGGCCGAGGGCTCGAAACAGTTGTTCGTGGCGCGTGCGGCGGCAAAGTCCTTGTTCAGCTGCGACCGCTGGATGACATCGCGCCAGAGCACTCCGAAGGTGTAGGTTCGTCCCTTGCCCAGACAGTGACGCACGACGGCTGTCTCCCCCGTGTCGAAGGTGGCCATCGACTCGCCCGTGGTCGGGGTGTAGGCGTAGGTCTTGATGGAACTTTCCGCTTTTTCCGTGTTGCCCAGTGAGACGACGATTTCCTCCTCGGTGTTCATGTATTCCAGTTCCTTGTCCTGCAGGCGGTCTGTGTTCCAGGTATAGGTGTTGCGTGTCTTCTGATATGTGCTGCTGCCGACACCGAATAGTTCACACGTGCTGGTGGAGGGTTCAATCAGTGCGGGAGCCAACAGGGTGCCTCCGGCTTCGACCCACGCCTTCAGGGTCGCAGCCTCGGCTGCGGTGAAGGTCTTCCTGAGTATGGGCGACGAGCAAAGTACGAAATCACTCTGCAGCGCCTCTTCCAGACTGGTCGTCTCCGTGAAGGGGACACCAGCCACCGTGAGCATGTAGCGTGCCGAATAGACGTGACGGCTGTAGTCGCCGCTCTCCTCATTGTAGCCGTTCCGCTCGGTCAGGTCAAGCAGCACACAGGGACTTTCGGCGATGAAGTCCTCGCCACTCCAAATCCAATTGTCTTTGACGACCGTCACCGCACAGGTGGCTACGATGCCACTGCCGTCGTTGGCCGTGCAAGTGATTGTACACGAACCGCTGGCTACGGCAGTCACAAGGCCGCTGGTGCTTATCACGGCAACAGACTCGTCGCTGCTCGTCCAGGTCACGCTCTTGTCCGTGGCATCAGAGGGCGACACCGTGGCTATGAGCGTTTGCGTGTCCCCGCCTTTCATTGACAGGGATTTCTGGCTGAGTGCGATGTTGGTCACTCTCTGGAATAAGACGGAGCGGCGCACGGGGCGGATGCTTCGGCCGCAGCAACGGTCGTTTTCGTCCGTCGTAAGTTCGTCAGGATGCAGGAACAGCAATCGGCCTAAGTGCGGGCCGGCCGTACCGAGCGTTCGCGACCAGTAGTAGCCCTGCCGCTCGTTAGTGAGAGTCGTGCCACCGAGGTAGCCTGCGGCAGGAAGAAAAATACGACGGTCTGTATAGCCCGGCATCTTGCTCGTTATCAACCGTCCATATACTCCGTTTTGGGTTGTCCATGTGGTTGTGGTGTATGAACTGTTGATGAGTTCTTCGAACTGTGCTATCGTCGGCATATTCCACTCACTGCCCCAGTTGGCATACGCGGCATCATCCTCGGGTAGCAAATCCGCCAGGTTGTCCGAGAAACCGTTGTCGCCGGAATTGCTATCGTTGCAATATTTCGTCAGTTGGACGTATGATGCCGCGTTGCAGTACCTATACGTACTCCAGTCGAAGCAGGCTTTTCCGTTCTTGTATCCTGTTGTCTCGCCCCATGCGAAGTAGAGGCCGTAGTCCTCGGGACTGCGGGCACCGATGTTGCACGTTGCCCAGAGTGTGCCCGAGGGTAGTCCGAGGTCAACGTATTCGTGGGTGTCGGGGATGAGGGAAGTGAAGTCGATGACTTCGGCATCCGCTTTGTTTAGTACGACCCTTACGAGGGCTGTCACGTCGGCGATGCTTATCGCGCCGTCGTGGTTCAGGTCACCATTCAACATCGTCTGTCCGTTCATCGTCGTGCCCATGATGAGGCACAACAGGGAAAGGAACATTTTCTTCATCATATTCATTTCGTTTTTTGGGTCTATTATGCATACAAAGATACAAGAATGTGTATCACCAAGCGAGCGTAAGGCTCGTTACATGCGGATGGGGATTATCCCGTCCGTTCTTTCTTTCGGTTCTACGCCTGGCAGTGTAGCCAGCAAGCGGCCTTTCGCGATTTCCCTGAACTTGAGTTCCGTGCCCTGCCCTTCCTTGTTCAGCAGTATCACGTGGTCGACGTTCACCCCCTCCTGCACGTCGAGGGCGAACAGGCAGGTCTCCAGTTCATTTTCGGCATCGTCGGGCTTAATCAGGATTGTTGCCTTGTCAGCTACATAGCAATAGCGGAAGTCCATCTTCTCGCGTGCCAGCCAGAAGTCGCCCCAGGCCTCCAGGTTCCAGAGTCCGATGCGGCTGCGGTCCATGCGTTCCACCAGCATCTTCTCGGCCAGCATCTTCCACTCGCGGTTGGGGTGGATGAGCAGGATGGCGGGGGCATAGTTGCCGGCCAGCTTGCCCAGCACCTCCAGCCAGACGGTCGGTTTCTCGAACCAGTTGTCTTCGGTCATGGGGTCTATGTACATGACGTCAGAGATGTGGAGCGGCATTTGCAGCACTCCGTGGTCTCCGGTCCAGGTGTTCCCGATGCGCTCGCGGAAGGGGAATTCACTGAGCACCTCGGCGGCATTGTAGCACGTCGAGAAGTCGTAGCCGCCTTCGGCCAGAACCTGTG
This sequence comes from Bacteroidaceae bacterium, assembly GCA_017453445.1. Lineage (GTDB taxonomy): Bacteria > Bacteroidota > Bacteroidia > Bacteroidales > Bacteroidaceae > Physcousia. The sequence continues at coordinate 18,329 of JAFTEX010000002.1, read as the reverse complement.
GGATGTTCTTGTTCATGCACAGGTGTCCGCTGCGGAAGGTGCGCACCCGATTGCCCAGGTCTTCCTCGATAATTTGCTTGCTCAGCATCAGTTCGGCCCACGTGGATCCGCCGCTCGTAGTCTTGTGATCGACGGGGTCGTGGGTGGGGCGATACTCGTCGCGCGAAACGATGGTGATGGGGAACCGGCTTGTTACGTCGAAGTCGGGGAAGTGGCAGACGCTGTGGCTGCCCACCGTGTGTCCCTTCTTGAGCAGTTCACGCGATTTGGGTATGGTCTCGTTATTGTAGAAAGCTGAGAGGTAGCCCTCCTGCCTGAAGTAGTGGACCGTGAGCATGTACTGGGCGCTCAGGCCGAGGCTGGCCTCGTAGTCCGACATGTAGTGCATTTCGTCGTAGGCCGTGCGCGAGTCGCAGTCGTGAGTCGGGATGACCAGACTCTCGTAGCCTCCCGGCACGGTGAATTTCCAGGCGGAAACCTCGTGGGTCAAGGCAAATGTGCTGCGCAGGAAGAATGCATAGATGTCGGCCGAGGGTTCGAAACAGTTGTTCGTGGCGCGTGCGGCGGCAAAGTCCTTGTTCAGCTGCGACCGCTGGATGACATCGCGCCAGAGCACTCCGAAAGTGTAAGTTCGTCCCTTGCCCAGACAGTGGCGCACGACGGCTGTCTCACCCGTGTCGAAGGTGGCCATCGACTCGCCCGTGGTCGGGGTGTAGGCGTAGGTTTTGATGGAGCTCTCCTCCCTCTCCGCGTTGCCCAGTGAGACGACGATTTCCTCTTCGGTGTTCATGTATTCCAGTTCCTTGTCCAGCAGGTGGTCTGTTTCCCAGGTATAAGTGTTGCGCGTCTTCAGATACTTGCTGCCGCTGACGCCGAACAGTTCACACACCTCGTTCGTAGCCTCGCTCAGGGCTGGGGCCATCAGGGTGCCTCCGGCTTCGACCCACGCCTTCAGGGTCGCTGTCTCGGCAGCGGTGAAGGTCTTTTTGAGAATGGGCGACGAGAAAAGCACGAAATCGCTCTCCAGCGCCTTCTCCAGGTCACTCGTCACGGTGTAGGGGACACCAGCCACCGTGAGCATGTAGCGTGCCGAATAGACGTGACGGCTGTAGTCGCCGCTCTCCTCATTGTAGCCGTTCCGCTCGGTCAGGTCAAGCAGCACGCAGGGACTTTCAGCCTCGAAAGCCTCCTCCATCCATGCCCATTCCGGTTTCACCTCGCTTTCCGTCTCTTCACTCTCCGGGTTTGTCACCGTGGCGACGGTAGTCTCGTCGCTGCACCCGGTCAGCAGCCAGAGGACTGCCAGCAGCGTGCCGAGCACGCTTTTCATTGTTCTTTTCGTCATGGTTCTGGTATCTGTTTTTGGGTATACTTCTTTCTGTTGTCTCAGAGTCTTTCTGTGATCACCTCGCGGGGCAGGTTGCTCTTCATGTCGAAGATGATGCCCTGGGGGCGGCACAGAGACTTCAGGTCCATGCCGTCGAATTCTCTGTGCTTCACACAGTAAATCACGGCATCGTAGCTTCCGTGTTTCAGGCTCTCAGCCTCGGTGTCCACGTAGATACCGTATTCCCGCTTGGCCGATTCTACATCCACCCAGGGGTCATAGACCTGCACGTTGGGGGTGTAGGAGACGAGATGGTGATAGATGTCCACCACTTTCGAATTTCGGATGTCGGGGCAGTTCTCCTTGAATGTGAAGCCGAGGATGAGGATGTTGGCGTTGTGGATGGCTGTGTCGTGCATGTTCATGCACTTTATCACGCGCTCCACCACATATTGGCTCATGGAGTCGTTGATGCGGCGAGCCTCGGTGATGAGTCGGGGATAGATGCCCTTGACCTTCGATTCGGAAATGAGGTAGTAGGGGTCGACGCTGATGCAGTGGCCTCCCACCAGTCCGGGGGTAAAGCGGAGGAAGTTCCATTTCGAGCCGGCTGCGTCCAGCACGTCGGAGATGTCCACGCCCATGGCGTTGAGCAGTTTGGCCATCTCGTTCATCAGGGCTATGTTCACGTCCCTCTGTGTGTTCTCCAGCACCTTGGCGGCCTCTGCCACCTTGATGGTTGGTGCGCGGTGGGTGCCGTTCTGCAGTACTGAGTTGTAGAGTTTGTCTACGAAGTCAGCAGTCTCAGGTGTCGAGCCCGAAGTGATTTTCCGGATTTTCTCCACGGTGTGTTCCTTGTCACCCGGGTTGATGCGCTCTGGCGAGTAGCCCAGGAAAAAGTCCACGTTGGCCTTCAGTCCAGACACCTTCTCGATGTGCGGAGCGCAGAAGTCCTCGGTCACGCCAGGGTAGACCGTCGACTCGAAGATGACCACGTCGTCCTTCTTCACGAACTTCCCCACGGTCTTGCTGGCACCTTCCAACGGGGACAGGTCGGGCACATTGTGAGCGTCCACGGGCGTGGGCACGGTCACTACATAGACGTTGCACGTGGCCAGCATCTGGGCATCCGTCGTGCAGGTCAGTCCCGTGGCCAGTGCTTTTTGCAGTCTTTCCGGAGTCACTTCGTTGGTGGAGTCGGCCCCTCCGTTGAGTTCGTCCACGCGGCTTTGCTTTAGGTCGAGACCTACTACCTGATATTTCGTGGCAAACAGACAGGCCAACGGCAGGCCCACGTATCCAAGCCCGATGACACCGATTTTGATTTCTCTTTCCATAATTTTTTTTGTTTTAATTTTATTTTTTAGTATGACTTTTTTCTGTTTCCGGGGTTCTCTCTCCGTCAGAATCCCTCAGCCTGGGCTATCTCCGATGTCTTCCGCGGGTTCCACGGATCCTTGTACGAGGAGAAGAAGAACAGCTCCTTCGTATGGGTCATCAGACGGGCCGCGCGCATGAAGTAGCCTGTGTAGGACGTGTTGAGCGGTACGTACTTCACCAGGTGGAACTCTTCCCTGCGCCGTTCGCTGACGCACAGGATGGTGGCGAAGGCTGCGAAGTTGAACATGATGCGCAGCAGGTAGCCAATGACGAATATCTCCACCAACTTGTCCGTATGGTCAAAAATCAGGTTGATGATGTACAGGAACCAGACGTAGTTGAAGACGAAGTCGTAGAGTATGCACTCCAGGTTGGAGACGGCATTGGAGAAGGAGAAGTTCTTGTAGGGGCTGAAGATGTTGGCGTGCTTGCGTAGCCGGAACCTCACGAGCGACTTGCTCCATCTCTGTCGTTGCTTGAAGAGGGCTTTCCAGGACGTGGGCACGTTGGTCATGCTGATGGCCTTCTCGGCAAACACCACCTTGTAGCCCGACTTGCGGAACTTCTGCGTGATGTCGCCGTCCAGCCCTGGGCCTATGTCCCAGTCTCCCACTTGCTGCAGAGCCTTGCGGTCGAAGGCTCCGAAGGCTCCGGAGATGATGTGGTAGATGCCCAGCTCGCTGGTCACCATGCGCCCCACCTGTATGGTCTTCAGGTACTCCACGGCCTGCATGGAGGTGCACAGCGTATCGTCGGCATTGCGCGACTTGAACCCGACTTCGTAGCAGACGGCTTCGACCGTCCACATGGGCTTGTCGATAAGCAGGGAACAGGCATAGAGAATCCGCTTTTCCAAGAGGAAGTCCTTGAACGTGCGGGCTTTGCCGGCATTGCTCCTGATGGCTTTCTTGATGCGTTGCTGCGTGATGCCTAGTTCCTGGGCCGCCGTCTTCAGGTCGAGCTCCGGGTCGCAGAAGAGTTTGGTGTTGTCCATCTTCTGGTGGAGCCAGTTGAGCAATTCTCCGTCGCTCATGTGGCGGAGCTCGGTCGCTTGCTCGGGATTGTTGGCTTCTGCCTCTTCAGTGCTTTCCGGCTGTATGTCTGCAAGCCCATGCTTCAATTCATGATGCCGGTGTATGTCTATTGTGTAACGTGTAATCAGGAATATTGCAACAGACAGGGTGCATAAATTGACGATGAGTAGCAGTATGATTAAAATATGAGTATCCATAACGATTTCTATGTGTAGCTTGTTTCGATGCTGCAAAGGTACAACTTTATGCTGCAAAAATGATAAAAATGTGTAAAAAAGTCTAAATTTACATTGGCCGAAAAGCTTATTTTATGGCTTTTTCCCTCAAAATCCCCCCCCCCTATTTTCGGCCAGTGCAAAAATTGAATTTTTGTGGGGGTCGGCGAAAAAATCTTAACTTTGCAGATGTTTAGCAATGCATACCTTCAAAGCAATATAATTATGGTAAAGAAAGATGTGGTTTTTACCGATTGCGAAATGCCCAGGTGGTTGATGGAAATCTGCTTCGGCGTGTGGGTGTTGCATGCGTTTTATGTGCTTTCCCCGGTCAGCGAGTTGTTCGGCGGCATTCCCCATGCGTCTCAGTTGTTTTCGGCAGTGAACAATCTCTGCGAGGCCACCTTGTATTATGCAATGTGGCGCGCTATGCGTCGTCTCCCTCGCCCGCTGCCGGTGGGCTGGTGGCTGCTGATTGTGCTTGACTTGCTGGCCCTCCTGCCGCCCCTTTTCGGTCCTCACGCCGAGACGGTCGACTTCGTGTTGGCCTTCCTTTTCCAGCTGGCCTATGTGCCGCTCGGGGTCTTGCTCATGCTCTCCTACCGAGGCACGCTTTTCCGTCTGGGCGCGTGGATGGTCGTCTACATCCTGACGTTCACGCTGTTGCCCGTGGTCTGGTACATGGTCGGCGGCGGATTTCCGCTTATCGCTCTGGAAATCGTGATGCTGGTCGTGCATTTGTGCTATATATGGAGCCTGCGCTGTGCACTCTTTGCTTAGTGCCGGGGCGTCCGTTGCCTCCTTGCCGATGCATACTTGCCTACCTTTATTCCATGCGCATGGTTTAATTAAACGGTGCGCATGGAATGATTAAACCATGCGCATGGAATAAAGGTAAGCAAGTAAGGTTGGGCGAAGAAGTAAGATAGCCTTCGCCGACAGCCAACCCGTCCTTATTCGAAATAGAGCGTGAGGGTGACCATCTTGGCGTGGGCGTTGTCGACGGATTGGGTGTACTTCATCAGTGAGCCGTCGATGAGGTCGCGCCGCTTGTGACGGATGATGTCGAGCAGGCCGAAGGAGAACTTCAGTTCGGGGATGAGTTTGAAGAAGGGAAGATACATGTCGCAACCCATGCCTACCTCGACGAAGCAGTCGAAGGGCCGTGTGCTGATGGCGCGGTGCTTGTGGCTGGTGAGGTCGATGGCGGGAGCCACGCCGGCCACGAAGTAGGGGCGGAAGTTGTTGTAGCGCGGGGCGGCAAACTTGACGTTGATGGGCAGAGCGATGTAGGCCGACTTGAGCACCTGTGTGGTGTCGCGGCCCGAGGTCTGCTCGTGCATCCAGATGCGCTTCTGCCCGAAGTACATGGAGGGCGTGGTACGCAAGGCAAAGTGCTTCGAGAGGCGCAGCTCGCCCAGTATGCCGACGGTGAAGCCGGGGCTGTAGCAGTCGACGTCGGTGTACCATCGCTCGCCCGTTTCGGGGTCCACGTGGCCGTTGTTCTTCATCTCCATGTCCTGCATCTGCAGGCCGAACATGAAGCCCCAGTGCAGTTGCCGGTTGTCCAGAAAGGGCCGGTGCTGCACCTTTCGCTCCTGGGCACGGACCATGCCCAGTGTCGCGATGAGGCAGATGAGGAGTAGGATAAACCTTTTCATGCGCACATTGTCACTTAGATGGAACGAGAAACAAGGGCGTTTTATTGCCCGAATCACTATTTTTGGTTAGCGGAATGAAAATTTTTCCGGAAAAATTAGGCGCGAATAGCTAAAATTGATTATCTTTGCCTCCCGAAGTTGAAAACAGAATCGTTTAATTGTCAATTTTTAATTTTTAATTCATTTATACTATGGCTTACGTAATTGGAAACGACTGTGTTGCTTGCGGCACTTGCATCGACGAATGTCCCGTTGGCGCCATCTCTGAGGGCGAAATCTACAGCATCAATCCCGACGAGTGTACGGAGTGCGGCACTTGTGCCGACGCTTGTCCCTCGGGTGCCATCAGCCTCTAAGGACTGAGCACGGGACGCGGGCGGCAGCTGCTTGCTCGCGTGAGACAAGAAGAAAATGTATGTCAGGGGTGTGTTCCGGTTGACCGGGACGCACCCCTTGTCGCGTTCCGAAAATGCTGATTCGGAGGGCGATTTTCGTGGCTGGAGGCAGAAAGTGGGTCGCACGTTTGGCGTTCCCCCTTATTTTTCTTATCTTTGCACGCGCAAAAAGCGTGTACGCGTAATATTTTATTTTTTTTAGATAGACCATGAAAAAGATTTCCCTCTTGCTGTTCGCTTCCGTGCTGTCGTGCGCAGCCTCGCTGGCCCAGGTCAGCTACGATGTGATTCCCCTTCCGCGTTCCGTGCGGCCCGCTGCTTCGGGCGAGGCTTTCTCGCTGGTGCAGGGCGCCACGGTGACCTACGCTTCGGGCAACGACCAAATGGCCTCGAACGCACGCCTGTTGGCCGAGTATCTGAAACTGGATGCCGGACTGGAACTGACACCGAAGGCCGACGTGAAGCGCTCCGCCAAGAAGAACGCCCCGCTGGGGGCCGCCGTCACGCTCCGGCTGGTGGACCCGAATGCCAAGACGACAAAGAAGAATGTCCCCGCCTTCTTCTCCGACAGCCCCGAAGCCTACCGACTGACTGTGGGGGCTGAGGGCGTCACCATCGAGGGCACGACCGAGGAGGCCGTCTTCCGTGGCATACAGACCCTGCGCAAGGCCATCGGCACGCAGGGCGGCGAGGCCGTCAGCCTGCCCTTCGTCACCATCGAGGACGAGCCCCGCTTCACCTATCGCGGCGTCCACTTCGACACGGCACGCCACTACTTCCCCGTCGACTTCATCAAGCAGTTCCTCGACGTCATGGCCCTGCACGGCTGCAACCAGTTCCACTGGCACCTGACCGAGGACCAGGGCTGGCGCTTCGAGGTGAAGTCGATGCCCGAACTGGCCAAGAAGGGCAGCGTCAGGAAGACGACGGTGCTGGGCTGCAACGCCGGCATCTACGACGGCCAGCCCTACGGAGGCTACTACACGCAGCAGGAGTGCCGCGAAATCGTGGCCTACGCTGCCAAACTCTTCATCAACGTCATTCCCGAAATCGACCTCCCCGGCCACATGCTGGGCGCCCTTCACGTCTTCCCCGAACTGGGATGCCAGAACGCCGACGGCACGGAACACGGCCCCTACGAGGTGTGGCCTCACTGGGGCGTGTCGCACGACGTGCTCTGCGCCGGTAACCCCAAGACGCTCGACTTCCTGAAGCGCGTCTACGACGAACTCTGCGACGTCTTCCCCTCGAAACTCATCCACATCGGCGGCGACGAGTGCCCGCGCAACCGCTGGAAGCAGTGCCCCCGCTGCCAGGCCAAGATGAAGGAACTGGGGCTGACGCGCGAGGCTGAACTGCAGACCTACATCAACAAGGAGATGGACCGCTACCTCTCGGCCAAGGGACGCACCCTCATCGGGTGGGACGAGACACTGGAAGGCGGACTGAGCGAGAACGCCATCGTCATGTCGTGGCGCGGCATGAAGGGAGGCATCGAGGCCGCCCGTCAGCACCACCGCGTCATCATGACCCCGACCGACTGGTGCTACATCGACTACTACCAACTGAAGAACGACCGGGCACAGCCCCAGGGCATCGGCGGCTACGTGCCCGTCTCGAAGGTCTACAGCCTGGAACCCGTGCCCGAAGAACTCAGCGACGAGGAGGCCCAGTACATCCTGGGGCCGCAGGTCAACCTCTGGACGGAGTACGTCGGCTATCCCGAACATGCCATGTACATGCTGCTGCCCCGTCTGGATGCCATCAGCGAGGTGCAGTGGATGCCGAAGGAGCAGAAAGACCTGGAGGCCTTCAAGGCCCGCCTGCCCCGCATGTTGGAACTCTATCGCAAACTGGGCTACAAGTATTGCTACAAGCAGGAATAAAGAAGACCCTCCCTCGGTCCCTCCCTTTTAGGGCGGGAGGTATATAGGGATAAGTATTAAATGAATAACAAGGAAAGTCAATTGGCAGAACAAACCACTCCCCTCGCTAACAGAGAGGGGACGGGGGTGAGTCTTGAAGACTTGGTCATTGGTTATCCCGGGCATGTCGTGGCTGGTCCCCTTTCTGCATCCCTTGCCGAGGGGGAACTGTGCTGCTTGTTAGGCGCCAACGGAGCTGGCAAGAGCACTCTGCTGCGCACCTTGGCCGCCTTCCAGCCGGCTCTGTCGGGCGAAGTCCTTCTCAACGGACGGCGACTCGCTGGTATTGCTCCCCGGGAACTCAGCACGCTCATCGGCATCGTGCTGACCGACCGCATCCGCACACAGGGCATCACCGTGCGCGACATGGTGGCCATGGGACGCAGCCCCTACACCAACTTCTGGGGAAAACTCACGGCGGAAGACGACCGGCTGGTGGATGAAGCCATGCAGCTCGTGGGCATCACGCAGTTTGCCCAGCGGCAGATTGCCACCCTGAGCGACGGTGAGCGGCAGAAGGTGATGATAGCCAAGGCCCTGGCACAGGGCACGCCCGTCATCCTCCTGGACGAGCCCACCGCTTTCCTCGACTTTCCCAGCAAGGTGGAGGTCATGATGCTGCTCGGACGCCTGGCCCACGAGATGGGGAAGACCATCTTCCTCTCCACCCATGACCTCGACCTGGCCTTGCAGACCTGCGACCGCCTGTGGCTGATGGCGAAGGACGAAGGAAAAAAGAAGGAAGGCGACTTTAGCCCTTTCGCCGTGGGCACACCGCACGAGTTGGCCGACGTTCTTCCCTTATTTTTCCCCAGCGAACATCTTTTCTTCGATGCCGAGGCTCTTCGGTTCCACATCAGAGGGGTGAAAAGCGAATCGCTCGCCCCCAATAATGAATATTGATTTGTATTATGAGATATGATTTTCTTATAGTCGGTTCCGGTCTGATGGGTGCCACGTTTGCCTATCTTGCCACAAAAGCAGGGCGGCGATGCCTTGTCGTGGAACGTCGCGAACATACGGGTGGCAACATCCATTGTCAGGAACTGGAGGGCATCAACGTACATCAGTACGGAGCCCACATTCTCCACACCGCCAACCAGGCAGTGTGGGACTTTGTCAACCGCCTCGCCCCCTGCAACCGTTACACCAATTGCCCCGTAGCCAACTATCAGGGCAAACTCTACAACCTGCCCTTCAACATGAACACCTTCTACCAGATGTGGGGGGTGGTGACACCGGAAGAAGCGCAAAAGAAGATTGACGAACAGCGCCAGGATGCATTGGCACAACTCGGAGGACGTGAACCCCAGAATCTGGAGGAACAGGCTCTGACGCTCGTCGGGCGCGACATCTACGAGCGGCTCATCAAGGGCTACACCGAGAAGCAGTGGGGCCGCGCCTGCACCGAACTGCCCGCCTTCATCATCAAGCGGCTGCCCGTCAGGATGGTGTTTGACAACAACTACTTCAACGACCCCTACCAGGGCATCCCCATCGGAGGCTACAACCAGCTCATCGACCGCCTGCTGGAGGGCGTGGAAGTGCGCACGGGAGTGGACTATCTGGCTCACCGCGAGGAACTGGACCGACTGGCCGGGCATGTCTTCTACACTGGCCCCATCGATGCCTACTTCGACTATCGCCTCGGCCACCTGGCCTACCGCACGGTGCGCTTCGACACCGAAGTCCTCGACACACCCAACTATCAGGGTAACGCCGTAGTGAACTATACCGAACGCGAGGTGCCCTACACGCGCATTATCGAGCACAAGCACTTTGAGGCCTTTGGCGCTGCGGTTAATGAAAACCCCAAAACGGTCATCAGTCGCGAGTACAGCACCGAGTGGACACCCGGCATGGAACCCTACTATCCCGTCAACGACGCAGCGAACAGCAAACTGTTGGCCGGCTATCAGCAGTTGGCTGCTCAGCAGGCAAACGTCACCTTTGCCGGGCGACTGGCCGAATACCGCTACTACGACATGGCCCCCACCATCGAGCGCGCCATGCAACTGTGGAATGAACTCAGAAACTAACCAACTTACTATTAACTAACTAAAAAAACAAATGAAAAGAAAAATCCTTTTCGCGATGCTATGCATCGTAAGTGTCCTCGGGCTGAGGGCACAGACGGATGTGACGGAGTCGTATCTTCAGAATACCGACTTCTCGTCCACGTCAAAATGGGATCAAGTCCATTCCAGCCAGTATTGGTCGCTGGGGAATGGTCTGATTGGTACCTATGCCGTGGCCAACAACAAAACATCAACGACTGATGCCACCCATCTCTCTTCGGAGTACTGCTTGGGTATGCAGTGCCGTTGGCAGACCAACTATGCCAATTTCACGCAGACCACGGCAACACTTCCCGTGGGAGTCTATACGCTGACCTACGACGTGCAGAACACCAATGCCAGCACATCGGCTACCTACGAGAACCGCTTCACCGTGACTGTGGGCGGAACCACCTACACCGATGCCAGCACGGAATGGATGCGCGGCAGCACGGGATGGACCACCCACACCATCACCTTCTCCGTGACGGAGACCACCACGGCCACCATCAGCTTGGGCTATGGCACGGGCAGCAACAACTATGGGTCCGGAAGCACGCCTCACCTCTACGTCAGCCATCTGAAACTGACATGGACGGATCCCCTGCAGGCTGCGAAGGCAGCCCTTCAGGCAGAGATTGACAAGGCAAGCCTTTGTGATGCGAAGGAAGGACTGGCAAGTGCCATTGCTGCGGCTGAAGACGCACTGGTCAATGCCACCACGCAAGCCGAACTGGAACAAGCACTCGCCACCCTCCAGGCTGCCGACAAAGACCCCATACTTCGCTACGAAAACGGACTGACCGATGCCTCGGCCACGAACGGCATGACGACGGGCTTTGTCGTGAACGGAACCTTCACCGACAATGTCAATGGATGGACCTGCACGGGCGGTTTCCAAAATCAGGCACGCGCCAGCAACCAGCAGGGCGACTTCACGGTTCCCTTCTTCGAGAACTGGAACCCCAGTGCCAAGGCCAACAAGATGTATCAGACCATCACCAACGTGCCTAATGGTACCTACAAGCTGAAAATTGCCGCCTTCGTGAACACTCTGGACGAAAACAGCCAATATGTGTTTGCTAACAGCGACAAGACGTACCTTACCACGACAGCCCCCACTTTCTACGAGGTTTGGACCGTGGTGACCGACAACACGATTGAGATAGGTCTGGAGCAGACTACCGCTACGGCCAACTGGATGGGCATTGACAACGTCAGCCTCACCTACTACGGTGCCGGTGACGTAAGGAACGCCGCTCAGGCCGGTGCTCACAAGACCAACTGGGACGAGGCCGTGGCCAATGCCCAAGCTGCCCTTGCCAGCTCTGACTACGCCAACGTGACGGGTGCAGAGCGCACAGCCCTGCAAACCGAACTGGCCAAGGGAGAACCCTCTTCAGCCCAAGGCTACGACGATGCCACGGCTGCACTGAATGCCGCTACGAATGCCTTCACGGCTGCTAAGGTCAGCTACGACCTGTTTGCGGAGTACAACAAGGATTTGGCCTATGCCCTTGCCAGCAAGAAGCCCTCTGTCAGCGCAACCTCCACAGCTGCCTCCGTCATCACAGCCCTGCGTGCCTATTATGAGAGCCACGCCATGGCCGAGGGCGTAAGCGGTGCCGTGAACATGACCAGCGCCATTACAAATGCCACCGAACCCACCAGCAACGACGGGTGGACTTGGACGGGCAACAAGAACAATCCCGCCTCTAACGAGCCTTGGACCGATGCCGACGGCACTAATGCCCACTCATACTTTGACGGTGGCAACTGGGGGGCCAACTCCTGGACTACCACCATGGAACAGACCGTGACGATTCCTGCCGGTCGCTACCTGCTGACCGCAAAGGCTCGTGCCGCTACCAACGTGACCTTCACCATGGAGGCCGGTGGACAGAGCGTAGCCCTGCCTCACATAAGTTCCGTAGGCAATGTCTTCGACCGTGGATGGGGCGATGCCTCCGTAGAGTTTGAGTCCCTGGGCGAGGATGTGACCATCAAGGTGACCGCCTCCTCATCCACCATCCACGAGTGGTTCTCCATCTCCGACTTCCGTCTGATGCAACTTGAAGCCATCTCCGTAATCCTTGCCGATGCTGCCGACTATCAGGCACTGGCTGCTGCCATCAGCACGGCTGAAACCAAGACTCTGGGCTTCCAGGCCGGCGAATATGCCCCCTACAACAACGTTGCTGCCCTGCAGGCTCTGGCCGCCGCCAAGGCCATTGATCCCGAGGCTGCCAACGGCAACACGAAGGAGAAGGTGCAGAATGCCACCAGTGCACTGACCGCTGCCACTTGGACCAGCAACAGCACTGACGTGGATGCGATTTATAATGGTATGTTTGCCACCGTGACCGAAGGGGGCAACTATCCCGACGGATGGGCACGCACGAATGCTTGGGGACAGATGCAGAGCGGAATTGAAGGCGACTTTGCTACGGCCTACTACAACCAGCCGGGTAGCCTCGTGCACGGCACCACAGGTGTCTATACCATGCCCCTGGCCGCCAACCAGTCCTATAAACTCACCTTCAGCTATCGCTCTCACGAGGCCAATTCCAACAACGGCATGACCGTGAACGTCAAGAGCAACGGCAACACCGTCGTAGCACCCACTTACAATGGCAACGGTTCGACGACGGACTGGGTGACCGAGTATGCCTACTTCACCACCACGGACGCTGCCGACTACGTCATCGAGCTGGCCAACGGCGGCAACACGTGGATGACCAACGTCAGCCTCGTGAAGATAGAAAAGAACGACGACTTGAACGGCGACGGCAAGGTAGACGAAACCGATCAGGAGATTGCCGAGCAGATTGCACAGGCCAAATACACCATCGGCGACGTGAACGAGGATGGCAATGTCTCCATAGCCGACGTGACAGCCCTGGTGAACATTGTCCTTGGCAAGACGACTGACTACCAAGTGAAAGTGGCCGACGTGAACGAGGACAACAGTGTCTCCATTGCCGACGTAACTGCTCTGGTGAACATCGTCCTTGGCAAGGCTGAGGCCAAGACCGTGGATGAGTCATGGAAACTTGCCAACCTTGAAGCCACAGTCTATGCCGAGCAGAAGGCCACGGAGAATGCCAACGGTGCCAACTACGGTCTGACATCTGCTACGGCCATTCTGGACGGTAGTGACGTGAGCGACAAACTGAAACTGGAGGACTACCTGACCACGCTCAAAGTCACCGTAAGCATCTCCAATGCCCAGAGCGTCAGCATCTATGCCAAGGGCAAGGAGAACATTGCCGGGCTGATGAGCTACAGCACGCTCACGAAGGCAGCCACCTATTCCGCAGGTGAGACTCCTTCGGCCTATGTTAACAACGAAGTTCGCAACGATGTCAACGGCACGAACATGCAGAGTGACGTGGTAACTGTAACGGGTGATGCCGGTACCTATGTGGCTTACCTGCTTCCAGTCAGCCTAAGCAACGGCGTGACCGTGACCGTTCGCGACAATAATGGCAAGTTCTACAGCCAAGACTTCACCGACCTGACCATCGGCGGCGTGAACAACCTGACCTTTACCGAGACCACAGCCACCAACAACTGGATGGCCACCATCCCCGGCAACGTCAACTTCTCCATGCTCAGCACGCCCGGTGCTCACAATGCAGCCACCAGCAGTTGTGGCAGTTTGGCAAAGTGCCAGAGCGAAACGATAGAAGGGCTGCTGAATAATGGTGTACGTGCCTTTGACCTGCGTCCAGGTTACAAGTATAGCTCCACCATTACCACAGAGAACCTTTATATCTATCATGGCATGTATAATACTAATGTGCTGTATAAGGATGCCATCGCGGCTATGGTGACCTTCCTGCAGGCCCATCCCACGGAAGCCATCTCCGTCATCATGGCCAAGGAGGACGGTACACCGCTCCTCTCCAGCTGGACTGACTACACGAATGAGATGTGCAGTGCCATCGATGCCATTCACACGCAGTACACCGACTACATCAAGATGCTCGACCACTCCTACTATACGCTCGACGAATTCCGTGGAAAGATATTCTTCGGCTATCGTAATGCTTGGGACCTGCACAAGACCGTGCGCGTTACCAATTGGCCCGATGCCTCTTCTGTGACGGACTATAGCGTGACCGTGGGTGGTCTGTGCAAGGCCAGCGTGGAGGATGCCTACAACACCAGCGGCGACTCAAAGAAGGCCGTGGTGAACGCTCTGCTTGACCTGGCCTCGGCCAACACTGACCGTGCCCGCTTCCACTACACCTTCACCAGCGTGGCCAACAGCATCACCAGCAGTGCTAACACGCAGAACCCCGCAGCTGCCACCTACATCGGTACGCTGACAGGCCCCACAGGTTATGTCTTTGCCGACTTCATGGGCAGTTCCAGCTATGGCGGTCAGACGCTCTTGAAGGCCGTCATTGACCAAAACTACAAGTATGTGTTCAAGGGGCGTTCCCGTGTTAATTAAATGCTCCATGGATTGCCCTGTGTGGCATAATGAAACGAGAGGAGGCAAGCATCTGATGCTTGCCTCCTCTCGTTGTTTTGTAGTAGTCCTACGGGCGGTACTCTTCGCTGGTTGTAACTTCCTGTGTGTTGCTAGGGTCACTCTCGGCCTCACGGAACCAGTCGCTGTACTGGATGTAGTGGCTGGCGTAGGTCTTGTTGAGGGCTTGGGCCTGTTCGGGGTCGACCTTCTTGATGAACTTGGCAGGTACGCCTCCCCAGAGTTCGCCGTCGCCTATCTGGGTGTTAGAGAGCACCAGGGCCCCTGCGGCTACTATAGCCCCTTTGCCAACCACGGCGTGGTCGAGCACCGTGGCTCCCATGCCCACGAGGGCTCCGTCCCTGATTTCGCACCCGTGCAGGGTGACCGAGTGACCGATGGTGACATCGTCGCCCAGGATGCAGGCGGCCTTGTTCCGAAGAGTGTGGATGCAGGAGCAGTCCTGAATGTTGGTGCGATTCCCAATCTTGATGTAATTGACATCGCCACGGACGACGGCGTTGAACCATACCGTGCAGTCGTCGCCCATCTCTACGTCGCCTACGATGACGGCGCCTTCCGAGAAATAGCAGTGCCGCCCAAAGCGCGGGCCAGGCATGCCGTTGAGTTTTTTTATGATTGCCATTGCTTTTCTGATAATTCTGTATATGCTGAATATTCCGATAACTCGGAGTTAAAATTCCCTTGTCGCTTCCCAGAGCCACTTGCGGTCGGCTTCGTCGGCGAGTAGGGGGGCGAGCTCGTCATAGACGTGCTGGTGGTAACGGTTGAGCCATTCCAGTTCGTCGGGGAGCATCATCTCGCGCCGTATTGGGGTGGTGTCGATGGGGCATAGGGTGAGCGGTTCGAACTGCAGGAACTCGCCTAACTCGCCGTCGCAGTAGTGCGTGATGAGCATTGTGTTCTCCGTGCGGCATCCGTGCTTGCCGGCCTTGTATATGCCCGGCTCGTTGGTGATGGTCATATTGGCCAAAAGCGGGGCAGGCACGTAGTTCATGCGGAATTGGTGAGGTCCTTCGTGCACGTTCAGGTAGGAACCCACGCCGTGGCCCGTGCCGTGGAGGAAGTTGATGCCCTGTTGCCACATGGCATAGCGGGCCAGCACGTCGAGTTGCGTGCCGCTGCTGCCGCTGGGGAACTTGGCCATGGCCAGGCGGATGTGCCCCTTCAGGACCAATGTGTAGTCGGTGCGCTCCTCTTCGGTGAGGGGGCCGAGGGCAATGGTGCGCGTGATGTCGGTAGTGCCGTACTGGTACTGCGCACCGCTGTCGAGCAGAAGCAGTCCGTGGGGCTCCAGTGGGATGTCCGTCTCGGGCGTAGCCTCGTAGTGCACAATGGCTCCGTGGGCTCCGTATCCGGCAATGGTGTCGAACGAAATGTCGCGGTATCCGGGTTGTTCGGCACGCAGTGCGGTCAGTTTCTGGTCAATGGAGATTTCCGTCTGTCCCCCTGCCTCCACAGCAGGACGAAGCCAGCGCAGGAACTTCACCAGTGCCACGCCGTCGCTGTGCATGGCACGCCGATAGCCCGCAATCTCGGCCTCGTTCTTGATGGCCTTCATGGGGGCGACGAGGCTCGCGTGCTCGATGACGCCCTTGCCTTCGGGCCACAGCCGTGCATTGCAGGTGTCGGGGTCGGCCACCATGCCCTGCGCCGGCAGGTCACTGACGGCCTGGGCCGTGTCGGTGTAGTCACGCAATTGGATGCCTTGCTCGCCGAGGTAGCGTTCCACCTCGGGCGACACTTTCCGCAGGTCGGTAAAGAGTGTGGCATCATCGTATGTCACCGTCATGTAGGCCACGAACAGGGGGCAGCAATGTACGTCGGTGCCACGCAGGTTGGTGAGCCATGCGATGTCGTCGAGCTGGGTGATGAGCGTGGCCGAAGCATACAGGCGTCGCATTTCGTTGCGCAGGCGCTCTATCTTGTGGTGCGCCTCTTCCCCGGCGTACTCGATGGGTTGTATCTCTATGGGGTTGAGGGGAATGGGGGGGCGGCCGGCCCAGAGTCCCTTTGCAGGGTCGGGTGCCATGACAAGTTGCAAGCCCAGGGGCGAAAGTTCGTGTTGCAGTTCATGCACACTACTGGTTGTGTTGACCCAGCCGTCAATCCCCACGCGGAGGGGAGCTCCGTAGAGTGTAGGCTTGCACTTCTCTTTTATCCATTCTGCCAGTTCTTGCCCGGTGGGCACGTTGCGCCTGCAGCGTATGACGGTGAATCCTGTCCCTGCGGTCTGCTCTTCGGCGGCCAGCCAATAGCGGCTGTCGGTCCACAGAGCCGCATCGTCCAGTGCCACCACAGCTGTACCTGCAGAACCGTTAAAACCGGAAATCCATTCGCGAGTCTTCCAATGGTCGGGCACGTATTCGCCCGAATGGGGGTCGGTACTGGGGAAGATGAATGCGGCAAGGTCTTGCTCGCGCATCCACTGACGGAGAAGGGTGATTTTATTCATGGTGCTCATGGGTTAATGGGTGTGATGGGGGAAATGGGTTATAGGAGGGCGGCGATGCGTTCCAGCCACAGGCGGTCCACATCGTCGAAGGTGTTGAGTTCGGCACTGTCGATGTCGAGGACGGCTACGACGTGGCCTTCGCTGTCGTGCAGGGGGACAACGATTTCGCTCCTTGAGGCCGACGAACAGGCGATGTGGCCGGGGAACTGGTCCACGTCGGGGACGACCTGCGTCTTGTCCTCAGCCCATGCCGTGCCGCACACGCCGCGCCCCTTGCGGATGCGGGTGCAGGCCAGCGGTCCCTGGAACGGACCGAGCACAAGCTGTTGCTCTGCGCCATCTGCCACCCTGTAGAAACCTGTCCACCAGAAGTGGAATGTTTCATGGAGCATGGCGGCCACGTTGGCCATGTTGGCTATTGTGTCCGATTCGTCCTCGATGACGCTCTGAATCTGTGGCAGCAAGGCGGCATATTTCTCCGCCTTGCTGCCCTCTATGATTTCCAAGTGTTCTGCCATGATAGGTGTTTCTTTCTTTGTTAAACTGAGGACAAAGATACGATTAAGTGAGCGAAATGCCAAATTGATTTGAGCATTTCTTTCCCCACTTCGCTTTGAAAGCGTCACCCTTCGGGATGCCGATTGCCGAAAGTGAGTACCTAAAACCGAAGGTTAAAGATACGAATTTATTCTTGTTCTTCAATCTCTATGGCTACGGATTTTATCTCTTGCCACCCAGCCTTGTCGGTCACGCGAATCATGAAGTGGTAGTCGCCAGGGTCGATGTCCGAGGGAATGGGGATTTCGACGGCTGCCGAATAACGCTGCAGTCCAGTGGGTATCGCGTAGCTCTGGTTGAACACCCAGGGATTTATGGGTGTCGCATCCTCGTGTTCGTGCTCCTCTTCTTCACACTCCACGGCCTCGGTGCTGTGAGTGTGGTGGTCGTGGTTGCTGTGGATTTCGATGTTGAAGTTTCCCAGTTCCACGTTGTCGGTGAAGGTATAGCGGAAGGGGATGACCTCGCCAAGGTGATAGACCTGGCAGTTGATGGGGTTGTCGGTGTCGGCATTGCTTGCTATTACAGGCTTCGTCATGTCCTTTTCGTCATCGTCGCCGCAAGCAGACATACACAGGGTGAACATACTCACGAGAACCATCGTCAGGCTCATGTAAATATACTTTTTCATACTCTAAATTATTACGTTATTAAATTCAACTTTCAACTTTGCCCTTCGGGCGACTTCCCTCACGCTCGTCTGTGTCCATGCAAGCATGACACCGCTCTCGCTTAATCGGGAAGTTCAACTTACAACTTTCAACTGTCAATTTTCAACTTTCATATGTCAATATTCAACTTTCAATTTTCAAGTTTCAACT
>JAFTEX010000014.1 GCA_017453445.1 Bacteroidaceae bacterium | reverse complement strand
GATGTTTTCCGATACTGACAGCGCCTTGCATATCCTGCAGCAGATGCCGATGCCAGACAAGCGTGACCGTCTGCAGCATGCCACCTGGGCTTTACTCATGGCAGAAGCACTCTATAAGACAGATGTCCGTCAAAACGATTCAAAGGTACAGAATATTCATTAGGAAATTCTTTAGAACGTACTAGATTATCTTCCGAATTAGCAAATGTATATAACCACAGTAATTAATATAATCTTGCTATTGGCGCACCCGGATTTTTCCGTGGCAGGTCCACACAGACCTTGCATGACAGCATAAACAAAGGTGTCAATACTTATCCATATATCTTGCAGACTCTGTAGAAGAAGAACGGCAGGTTGGATATTCCGTGCAGCTCTGTACGGAATCCCTTGATGCCAGAGTTCAGTGACTCAGCCGATGCGTTGGTTACGAAAGTCTCGTAATAATTGAGCAAATCCCCCTCTCTTTCCTTGATGGTTCTCATGAATGTCTTCATGCCAGGCGACTTGCTTTTCTTTACATGGCCGTACCATGCGTGCAGGTTCTCCCCGACGGTTTCCTTGAATGCGTTCCTTTCTTCTGGCGCAGGCATCTTGTCTTTGAGTTCTTCCTTGTCCCTCTTGCTCCAGTACAGTTTACGGAATTCCTCCTTGAGGTCAAACGCCTCCTTCAATTCCGGGAATTCCTCGAAGAGGATGTTCATCCGCTCCCATTGCTCGTCGCTCCACTTGTCGGGACATGCCCTGAGCGTGTAGAACGAGCGGCGGAGAAAGTCCATCTTCGACTCGCCGTTCTTCAGGCACTCTTCGCAATACAATGCAGAAGGGCGTGAGTATCGTGAATGGGAAAAAGATTATCACGAAGTAACAGCGAATCGCATTGTTTCGGCGAGCGAAAGTGACAAAACGCAACACTTCTGTCCGCCTTTTTGCACTTTTAACGCGCAAACCGCTCGTAATTCGCAAACTTTTTGTACCTTTGCATCCGTAATTACAAAATTCATAGCGTTATGACAGAGACTAAGACTAAAAAAGCTTTCAAGGATTGGGACATCAGCGACTTCAAGGACTTCACCGACATGGGCGGTATGCAGAAGTTTGAGGAATCGCGCTCCCACCGTCCGTTCTTCGGTTTCAACAAGCAGCCGAAGGGTACGCCGCACAGACCTTACAAGAACTATCCGACATCAAACCTTGCCGACGTGCTATGAACTTCAAGAAGGATTACGACGGCGAGGCGAAAGCCATCATCACTGACGCTTTCGTTTTCACTGATTTCAAGCCGGGAGAGTTGCCCGACATGAAATTCTTTACCCATGTAGCCGCGTGGGACACAGGTGCTGAGCACACATCGCTTTCCATGGAGGTCATCGAGGCATTGCAATTGAAACCCGTCGGCTACGATACGATAGCGGTTTTTGGTGGCGTTGAGAAGGCTGGCCTTTATCAGGTTTCCATCGGTTTGCCGAACGCGACCATCATGCACAACATGATAGTCTATGGTGCCGACCTTGATGAATATTCCATGCTTATCGGTATGGACGTTATACGTAAGACCGACTTCCTCATCACCAACGCCGACGGCAAGACCACCTTCCAGTTCCGCACGCCAAGCGAGGGCGGCGTGGAACTTTAAAACGCAGAAACTCAATACACATTTTAGCTTATGCTACGCAGAGAGACGTTATAAAAGTATGAAACAGACATTCAGATTCTTAATGCTCATGGCCCTGCCGATGCTGATGGGCCTGGCATCGTGTACAGATGACAACCCCGTGGACCCGAACCCGCTGGCCGACCAGGTGAAGGGCATCTGGTGGACGCTCTTCGACCAGGAGGGCACGACCGCCACCGGACAAGCCTATACCCGCGTGGGCACGGGCTTCCAACTGCTGGAGGACGGCACGGGCTACGGTGCCACCTTCTACTTCAACAACGACGAGGGCGACCCCATCGAGATGCGGGGCGGCCAGGCTTTCACCACCTTCACCTACGCCACCCGTCTGGACGGTGCCATTACCCTGAATTTCGACCAGGGTTACCAACCCGACGTGGACTACTTCAAGGGCATGACCCTGCGCTATCAGGACGGCCACATCAGCGTCGCCTCGCCACACTTCACCACTCAACTTGAACTGGCCAGCGAGCAAGTGGCTGCCCTCATCGAGCAGTGGGACCAGACGATGAACGGCGGAGCCTCGGCCGACAACTACAACATCAACGACGAGGACTTCACCCCCACCACCTGGCGCGAGCAGGAGGCCATCTACATCTACGACGGCACGGGCAAGGACGCGACCGACGCCAAGGGCCGCACGGGCTACACGCTGGTGAACATGCCCTGGTACGATGGCGACGTGCAGTCCAACCTGCCCAACGGATTCTGCGACGACATCACCCCCGGCAACGGATGGGAGTGGGTGCTCAACCGCTGCGGCTCGCGCAACGCCGTGAACTGCAACTTCTTCGCTGTCTATAACAAGTACACCGGCACGCTGCGCTTCTTCTACTACATGCCCAGCGAGTTCTCCACCGGCAACGACCACGTGTGGCAGGTCTCGATGACCGACCACCTGGCCCAGCAGTCCACCTGGCCCTACGGCATACCCGAGGACAAGACCATCGTGGACAAGGCCACCATCGGGCAGACGGGCGACGGCACCTTCATGACCTACGTCACCCCCTGGACCAACTACATGAGCAACGACGGCCTCATCACCCCCAACGCCGGATGGTGGGCATTCGACATCGACCTCTCGCAGACCCGGCTCGACGACGTGCAGTCCGGCGACAACATCCGCTTGCAGATGCGCTCATGGAACACGCAGCACGTGTCGTTGAGCAGCACCATGCGCGCCGCCATCGAAGGTTCCTTCGCAGGCGACCTCAATGCCGAGGTGAATCTGCTGCAGACCCAGCACCTGAATACCTCGGCCACAGGCATCTTATTCAAGCTGGGAAGCATGGCCGGTGGTCTCGGCACGGCCATCTACAACTTAGTTTCACCGGACGGAGACAAGGGAAAGGCCTTCGGTGGCATTGTGGAATTCGCCAAGGGCGGATGCAACCTGGCCGGTATCAGGACCGAGGGGGCGCACGACATCGACGGTTCCATCAAAGGCAAGATGGAAGGCACCCTCACCCTCGCACTGGCGGGGAGCATCGACACCGAGGGCACCATCCAGGGCTCCTATCCCGCCGTCGGCGTGGCTTCGCCCACCATCCATATGAAGGACTTCGACCTGAAGAACTCTCACCTGGGACAAGGCGTGTGGAACCTGAAGACTGCGCCCGTGGTGTACTGGACGAATGTGGACGCATGGTGGAAGGAAGACGAATGGATGGGCGTTTACGATGCGTACGGGCACGCCTTACCTTGTTATAACTATTGCCAGATGACCCCGTATTTCTTCGACCCGAACAGCGTCGAGATAGAACTGAACCCGAATATCTTCCCCACAAGCGAGATCGAGTGGGTGGAGGTGGATGCCGTCTGCGGAGCAAGAAAGGGCAGCCAACTGCGCAACGACGCCCTCCGCTCGGCATTCGGTGTAGGAGGAAGCACGTCAAGGAAGTTTGCAATAAGGGGATGGAGTCAACATGAATGGGAACGATATTACATTTCACATGAACTAAAGGAGAATGACCTTCTGATGGACTTCCTACGTGACTATGATGACAAACTCGGCATGAGTCAGTCGCATGTCATCTACAGCCAAGACAACGGTTACTCGTTTGGTGGCAAGAAATTCTCATGGACGGAGACCGTCAAAGGAAGAGGTGCCGACGGATATGCCATCGAGCCGCAGTATTTGGGTGGATATGGATTTAGTTATACATACATGCCATTCCTCGAAGTCAGCGTGACGGTGCTGGTGAAGATGAAGGGCATGGACACTCCCATTGTACTCTCGCGCAACTATCTGCCCGAAATCAAGTCGTTCGACGCAACAGAATTCAACAACGCCGTCCGCAAGACCAAGCCCTACGCCAGCAAGATGCAGGGCCACACCGAACTCTACGACTACCAGATGAGGCGCATCTATACCATCCTCAGCGACTACGATGTCGATGCAGTATTCCCTGATGGCTTCTTGCCGAAACTGACAGCCACCAGCGGGTCGCCAGGCTGGAGTGAAAGGTATAGTTACAAAAAGATTTTCGACAGAGATTGGTCTACCGACTGGCGTTCTCCGAACACGAACAAGGATAAGTATAATGTTTGGTTTGTAGAATTCCAAAGCACGTGGCCGATTTCTCCTAAGAGTTACTATATGACAATATCCCCGTCCTGTTATGCTTATGTGTGGGAGGACAGTTCAAACCCAGACTCGTGGACCCTGTGGGGCAAGAAGAAAGAGGGCGATTATTGGGTTTTACTCGACAAAGTGACGGGAGACACCAAAATGCCAGCCGGATATAATACCAAGCAGGTACGAGTGGAATACCCGCTCAGCAAATCCGGCACCTGGCAGTACTTCCGTCTGGAAATAAACCATACACGAAACGAAGACAACGGAATGTCAAAAGAACTTGAACTCGCCGAGTTCGATTTCGGCACGAACTGACTAACCGTCCACCGCGTATGCATCGCCCCAATACTCACCCCCAGAGACTCGCGCCCTCCGCCGGAGTAATACCCCCGGCGGAGGGTCGCCGAGGCTCTCTGCCGTGAGCGGTGCTACTTGGAGAACAGGAACAAGCCTCTCAGCGCAGAGAGGTGCTACTTGGAGGGCGGAATGATGCCTCTCCGCCGCGAGCGGTGCTACTTGGAGGACAGGAAACGATAACTTTTTACAGCGTATAACAAAAATCAATGATTATGGCACAGAAAACGCTAACGACCAGTTATCTGGCTCAACTGACCAACGCCAATCACGAATAGCAAATGGTCTAACATATTCTTTATCTTCGTACTGCTCGGCATGATACCCATATTCTTATTAAATCTTGCAGTGATATGATGGATGCTTTCGTACAACTTATGACCGACTGGGGTTATCTGGGAATGTT
>JAFTEX010000037.1 GCA_017453445.1 Bacteroidaceae bacterium | reverse complement strand
TCAGCAGCAGGAACACGGTGTTCTCTGCTATGAAGGACTTTGGCAGCCTTGCCCATCCAAAGCCATTGTTCATGTCGTCAAAGATACGTTCCTTTCCACCTCTGAGGTTATAGAACTCCACAATCTCGCGGTTGGTTGATGTATAGTCGTTAGTCAGGATGCAGCGGTAAGTGTACTCGCCTTCCCACAAGTCCTGATCACCGTCCAACCGTCGCTCGCGCTGTATGACAAGGCGGTATGCCTTACCCTCCCACTTCTCGACGATGATGGAGTTTAGCTCATACCCGATGCCGTTTATCTGCTCACGCTGCCATCCGAGCAGCGCAAGCAGACTGTCGTAAAGTGAGCCGCAGCGGTTGGCACGTATGTAGAACAGCTCCGAGTGCTTCTCAACGGTCTCCACAATCTCACGTGAGCAGGAGCCGCAGTCCATACGTGACCTCTTGATATGGATGTTTTCCGACTCAAGGTTTGAATAGATGCGCTCCAATGTGTCCTGCTGGTGAAAGCGCACGTTGGCGTTGCCGTCGCGGTTCTCTATGCCCACGATAAGGTCGCCGATGACTGCCACGCCGGGGCTGTAGCCCGTGAACTTCTTGTAGGTCATCTTCGCATCGTACTTCTCCGTCTCGATGAACTGGTGGTCGAAGTCCAGGTCGTATGACTCTCCGGCCATAAGCTGGCCAGTATTCTTGAGTACCTTCACCAGCAGGCTGTTCAGCTTCGTGGCCGCATTGAAGTCATAGCTCTTTCCAGTGTCGGAGGTATAGGTCGTGTTAACAGTGGCCAGTTCCGAAATCCCTCTCAAGATGGTGTCTGAGCTGCATGTGCGAAGAGTGGGATGAAGCGAGAGATGGGGCATCAGGTGGCTTGTCACATCCTCCACGCAGTCTCCACCACAGAAATAGACGCTTGACAGTGAACCAACGATCTCGCTGTACTGATAGCCGTACGACGCACATCGCAGCCCCAGCACTTTGTCGATAATCGGAGCCATATAACGGGAAAAAAGCTCTCTTACGTGGAATATTCCTCCAAAAGGAGTGACTTCCTCAGATTATATTTGTACCTTCGAAAAGGTAATGACGGTTACGGTAATGACGAATACCATTTTAAGATATGAAGTTCTACGATAGGGAAAACGAACGACGGGTGCTTGGCGAGGTTTTGCAGCAGAGCCGACGCGAAGCAAGGATGACGGTGTTGATGGGACGCAGACTTCGCAAGATGACGATTCATGTCGGGACATTGTCTCTTGATGATATGTAAGGACAACTTTTATTCTTGATTAACTGGACGTTACCAACCCGGTAAATCCGCTGAACCCAAAAAAGCCGAGACGAATCTCGGCTTTTGCGCTTCAGGATGGGCTTGTAATCGGCTTGCCGCTTGCGTAACGCAGTGTAGCAAGAACCACGCCCCGGGCGTTGGTGAAAGCCCTATGACGCAAAAAGCCGAGACGAATCTCGGCTTTTGCGCTTCAGGATGGGCTTGAACCAACGACCCCCTGATTAACAGTCAGGTGCTCTAACCAACTGAGCTACTGAAGCAGGTTTTTCTCAAATGCGAGTGCAAAGGTATGAATAAAATTTGAATGTGCAAAACAAAAACCAGATTTTTTCATTATCTTTGCAAAAATTTTAAGTAACGATGGACAAAATAATCGGAATTGGCAATGCCTTGGTCGACGTCCTGATACGTCTGGACGACGACGAAACTCTCTCCCGGCTAGGGCTTCCCAAGGGAAGCATGGTGCTCATTGACGACGAGCGTCAGCAGGCACTCTCGCCGCACGTCGAGGCACTGAACCCCGCGCGGGCCACGGGGGGCAGTGCCGGCAACGCCATGCTGGCGCTGGCCAACCTGGGGCGTCGGCCCGGCTTCGTCGGCTGTGTGGCCGGAGACGAGACGGGACGCTTCTTCGAGGACAACTGCCGACAGACGGGAATCGACGCACGGCTGATTCACCGCGAGGGGCACAGCGGGGTGGCCAACACCTTCATCACGCCCGATGCCGAGCGCACGTTTGCCACCTACCTCGGCGTGGCAGCCCAACTGTCCCCCGAGGACATCACGGAAGAACTGTTCCGCGGCTACCAGTTGCTCCACATCGAAGGCTATCTGGTGCAGGACCGCGACCTCATCCTCCGCATCTGCCAGACGGCAAAGCGGCTGGGTATGCAGACGAGCATCGACCTGGCCAGCTACAATGTCGTCAAGGACAACCTCCCCCTGCTTCGCACGCTGGTCCGTGACTACATCGACATCGTCTTTGCCAACGAGGAGGAGAGCTTGGCCTTCACCGGGCGGCCGAATCCCGCAGAGGCTCTTCGGGACATCGCCGAGATGGCTCGCGTGGCCGTCGTGAAGCTGGGAGCCCGTGGTGCCTCGGCCATGACCGGCGGCGAACCGTCCTACTGGCCCGGGCAGAGCGAGCACGTGGTGGACACCACGGCAGCGGGCGACTTCTTTGCCGGTGGTTTCCTCCATGCCCTGACCTTGGGCGGCACGCTGGAGCAGTGTCTGGAGATGGGCACCCTGTTGGCCGGCAACGTCATCCAGGTGGTCGGCACGCGCCTGCCTGCCCGCCAGTGGGAACAGATACGCCGGAAAGCCGGAGAAATATTGCCCTCCTCAACCCTATAACCCCCCAAACCCATAACCTCAACACCTCAACACCTTTCTATGAAGCGTCTTACCTTACTATATATCGTGTGCGCGATGGCCGCCCTGTCGGCCTCGGCCCAGAAGAAGGAAAGTCACAATGCCGAGATAGCCCGTCATCTGGAACTCTTCGATGACATCTACCGCCAACTCGACATCTACTACGTCGACACACTCTCCGCCGACACCACCATCGGGTGGGCCATCAAGTCGATGCTCTCCCACGTCGACCCCTTCACCCAGTACTATCCAGAGAACGACGACGAACTGCGCCAGATGGCCACGGGCAAGTATGCCGGCATCGGCAGCATCATACGCTACAACCTGAAGGAGGAGCGCACCATGATCATCGAGCCCTACGAGGGCACTCCCAGCCAGCAGGCCGGCATACGGGCCGGCGACGTCATCCTGACCATCGACGGTGTGGACGTACTGAAGAAGCCCACTGACGAGGTCAGTGCCATGCTCCGTGGCGAACCGGGCACCTCGTTCGAACTGCGCGTGCGCCGTCCCGACGTCGAGGAGCCTCTCACCTTCCGCCTGACGCGAAAGACCATCCAGCTGCCCACCGTCCCCTACTACGGCATGACCGACTCGGACGGCACGGGCTACATCTATCTCTCCTCCTTCTCCTCCGGCTCCACCCAGGAGATGCGCCACGCCCTCACGGAACTCCGCTCGCAGGGACTGCGCCGCCTCGTGCTCGACCTCCGCGACAACGGCGGCGGCAGCATCGACGAGGCTGTCAACATCGTCAACCTCTTTGTCCAGAAGGGCGAGAAGGTGGTCTACACCCGGGGCAAACTGGCCTCCAGCAACCGTGAGTACTTCACCACCTCCGAACCTCTCGACACCGTGACCCCCATCGTCGTGCTGGTCAACGGCAGCACCGCCTCGGCCGCCGAAATCCTCAGCGGTTCGCTTCAGGACATGGACCGCGCCGTCGTCATGGGCACGCGCACCTACGGCAAGGGACTGGTGCAGGCCATCCACGAGGTCACCGACCGCGGAGACCTGAAAATCACCGTCTCGCGCTACTACATCCCCTCGGGCCGCTGCATCCAGGCCTACGACTATCGCCACCTGACCGCCGACGGCCGGGTGGGCACCGTCCCCGACTCGCTGACCCGCGTCTTCCACACCCGTGGCGGGCGTGAAGTGCGCGACGGCGGCGGCATCAAGCCCGACGTCGAAGCCAAGGCCGACAGTCTGGCCTCCATTGTCTACGACGTGGTGCAGAGCGACGAGATGCTCAACTTCGTCACCCGCTATGCGGCCCGTCACGCTACGATAGCCCCCGCCGGAGAGTTCCAGTTCTCCGACAGCGACTATGACGACTTCGTCCGCCACATGCAGGACAGCAAGTTTGCGCCCCACCGCCGCACCGACGAGGTGATGAAACTCCTGCGCGAGGCCGCCCGTCTGGAAGGCTGCTACGAGGGAGCCGAAGCGGAGTTCGACCAGCTCGAAGCCCGCCTGAAGACCGACCTCTCCACCGAACTCCAGCGTCAGCGCGATGCCGTCCGTCCCTATCTGGAGGACGAAATCGTCAGCCGCTACTACTATCAACGTGGCCGTGCCCAGCAACTCCTGCGCAGCGACCGTGTCTTCGACCGTGCCGTCCGACTCTTGCAGGACGAGTCCGGCTACCGCACAATCCTTCACCCCTAAGCACCAGCTCAAGCTTCAATCTTCAATCTTCAATCTTCAATTGTCAATCTTCAATCTTC
>JAFTEX010000036.1 GCA_017453445.1 Bacteroidaceae bacterium | reverse complement strand
TTGATGCTTGAAGATGCGGCTGAATCGCCTCCTGACACCTCAGAAAACTGAAGAGGGGGCTTGTCGCAAGTAACAAAATATCCCAAACCCTGTGTTACAAAGAGTTGGGATGGGGATGTGTATGTTTAGCGGACAGTAATATAATAAAATCAACGTTGCAATATACTCCTTGCGACAG
Source organism: Bacteroidaceae bacterium (assembly GCA_017453445.1). GTDB lineage: Bacteria > Bacteroidota > Bacteroidia > Bacteroidales > Bacteroidaceae > Physcousia. The sequence continues at coordinate 3,755 of JAFTEX010000036.1, read as the reverse complement.
TTTCGTCTTGTGCCAGTTGCTGCATCAACTCGTCCCGTGAGGCAAAGCGACGCTCCTCGCGCAGCCGCCCCACGAACTCCACGGTCAACCGCTGCCCATACAAGTCGCCCTCGTAGTCCAGTACATTCACTTCTATCGACACCGCCTCCCCATTGCCGATGGTGGGGCGGTTGCCGATGTTCAGCATACCTTCCCGGCGCGTGCCGTCCTCCAATGTCACCCACACGGCATACGCCCCATGCCCCGGCACCAGTTTTTCCTCGTCTGGCTGCAAGTTTGCTGTAGGGAAACCCAGTTCGTGTCCCACATGGAACCCGCGCACCACCTCGCCGCCCAACGTGTACCAGCGGCCCAGCATGTCGGCAGCACTCTCCACGTTGCCCTGTTCCAGTGCCCTGCGGCACTTGCTGCTGCTCACCATCACGTCCTCCAGTTCGTGGGCGCGTACCACTTCTATGCCCGTCTCCTCGCCCCAGCACACATAGTCGTTCATCGAACCGCCCCCATGCCCGAAAGCATGGTCGTAACCCAGCACCAAGGCACGCACACAGAGTTCGTCCCGAAGCACCTTTTCCATGAACTCCCGTGCCGTCAGACGGCTCAATTCCTGCGTGAAGGGGAGTACCACAATCTCATCTACGCCCGTCTGTCGCAACAGACATTCCTTCTCTTCCAAGGTCGTCAGCAGCGTAGGCACATGCCCTGGGCTGACCACCGTGCGCGGATGTCGGTCGAAGGTCACGAGCATCGACCTCATGCCTCGCTGCTTCGCCAGTTCCTGCAACTGACGGATAAGGCACAGATGCCCCCGATGCACCCCATCGAAGAAACCAATGGAGGCCATCGAATGTTCATTTTCAGAATTCATGTTTCTCATTCTTCTGCAAAGATACACTTATTTTTTCACTTTTCACTTTTCCTCTTTCACTTTTGTTTCGTACCTTTGCAGACATGAATGCAAACCACCCTGATTCGACCGCCGTTTCGTCTCTCCTTCCCCCGATGGAGAAGGATGGCTGCAACGCCCCGTTCATTGCCCGACACCGCGAGGACGACGTGCGTCGGCTTGCCCTGTCCCGTGCCCCGGAGGGGGTGGACCTGAAATGGTGCCTGCAACAGATTGAGGGATGGCAACTGGCGCGGCGGAAACTCCCCCGATGGGCCGCCACCGAGGGGCTGTGGTTCCCGGTGCGCCTGTCGATGGAACAATGCTCCAGTGAACCGACGGCCCGCTACAAGCGAACGGTCATCGGACGGATGCTGCCCGAAGAGGAGCGCACCTGCATGACCGACCTCACGGGCGGACTGGGGGTGGACTTCTCCTACATGGCACCGTTGTTTCGTGAGGCCCAGTACTTCGAGGTGCAACCGCAACTGCTGGAACTGGCACGTCACAACATGCCGCTGCTGGTTCCGCCAGCAACGCAACTTGCCTTCCACCTTGTCCCCCCGGAGTCCCGTCCTTCGCTTTCTTCCCAGACGCTCATTTTCCTCGACCCTGCCCGTCGCGATGCGGCAGGCCGGAAGACTGTGGACATCAGCGACTGCACGCCCAACCTCTTAGACCTCCAGGACACGCTGCTCGCACAGACCCAATGGCTGATGGTGAAACTCTCGCCCATGCTCGACCTCCGTCAGGCCCTGCGCCAACTGAGAGGTGTCCGGGAAGTGCATGTGGTCAGTGTCGGGGGCGAATGCAAGGAACTCCTCTTCGTAATGTCTGCCAAAGAGGGAGCCAACGACCCGCATCCCACAATCCATTGCGTGAACCTCGACACAGACGATGACGACCTGATTGTCTCTAATCCTCACCTCCCGTCTCCTGCACCCAACCTCCTACCCCTTACCTCCTACCCCTTACCTCCTACATCCTACCTCTACGAGCCCAACGCCTCCGTGCTGAAGGCCGGTGTGCAGGACGTGCTCTGCGAGCGGTACCCCGTCACCAAACTCCATCCCCAAAGCCACCTCTTCATGGGCGACTCTTTCCTGCCCCATTTCCCGGGCCGCCGTTTCCGCATCACGGGTTGGAGCGACTTCTCGAAGCGCAATCTCAAGGCGCTCATCGGCGACCTCCGCCAGGCCAATCTCACCGTCCGCAACTTCCCCACCCCCGTGGCCACCCTGCGCCGCCAGCTCCGCCTCGCCGAAGGGGGCGACGTCTATCTCTTCGCCACCACACAGCAAGACGGTCGCCACATCCTCATCCGTTGCGAACGAACATGAGCAGACGCATCAAACATGCCTTGTCTGCATAGCTCGTAGCCCCCCAAAAAATAAGAATACTTTCTTCGAGCCATAAGAAAGCTTTCTTACAGGCACAAGAAAGCTTTCTTACGGGCATAAGATAGTTTGGGTGTTTTTTAGGCGCAGATGAAACTGGGCGTAAAACTGGGTGGCATCTTTGCGGATAATCAGAAAAATAACTAACGGCTTACGTCATTTCTCAAAATTATTTCTTACATTTGCAGCATGAAAGACATAAAAGTCATCGTAAAACGCATAAAGAAGCGTACAGATAAATGACATAAAAAACATTTCGCCAATGAACAGATAAACAAACATAAAGACATATAGGAAGAAGCGTCCGCTTTGAATCTTGTTTACCGATAATTGGGGAATTTGAAGTAAAGTCACAAGAGTAAAAGTTGATGCTCACGCTGAAAGGCGTGGGCTTTTACTCGTTAAGTGACAATGGTTATCCCCAATACCTCGGTAAACGTAGACGAAGTTATTAGTCCACGTTTTCTTTTTGTGTCTATTAAGAGAAGGATAGCAAACACGTATAACACCTAAATAAAAAAGAACATGAAACACAAACATTTTACTTTTTTGCTTGCCCTGCTTATGAGCATGGCGACAAGCACGGCTCTGGCTTGGGGCATAGATGGTGACATTGAGGTTGATGGACTCTACTATAACTTACACGGAACAGAGGCCATGGTCACTGGAGTAAGGGTTTATGGCTACCATACCCCTCCCATTCCTAATCCTTATTATGGTGAGTATCCTGTTGAAGCGTATCCTGTTGAAGGAGAATATGGCCTATACTACTATTATATCAATTGGGATGACTATGTAGATTGGAAGACTATTACAAAAGATGACGACGAATGGAACAAATATATTGATGAGGAAGGAAATCCGACAACTGGCTGGGGTGAATATGATGGTGATGATTTGATAGAAATTCATGTTCCACTTTTACGTGACGAAGAAGGAAATCCTATGGATGCAGTTGACGAGGATGGGAATCTACTCTTTTATGAGGTAGATGATATTATTGAAGATTACGATTTTTGGAATTGGAATAATCTTGTCAGATGTACGTTCGACGAGAACGGCCGCATAAAAAAATATGTACGAGGATATTATGTAGATCCAGTTTTTAGGAGACCTTGGAGCTATGGGGAATGGTGGGATGAAGGTTCTTCAAATCCATGGATTCCATCTCAGATAACATACAACGGAGTTACCTATACTGTAACGGGAATTGCATTTGGTGCACTCGAATATACGGGAGATTTAGGTTCATGGATTTATCTCGACATTCCCAATAGCATAAAATAAATCGGGGAATATAACCAAGAAATCAAGGGTGAAACGAACGTGGAAATTATTCCCGTAAGTGCCTGACAGACTGCTGATTTTATGTATTCCATGTTTCGATGGGCAGGAATGCATATTGTGAAATATGACCATCGTTCCGTTACCAAATCGTTACCTGTCTCGTTACCGAAAATTGTATTGGTAAC
>JAFTEX010000035.1 GCA_017453445.1 Bacteroidaceae bacterium | reverse complement strand
GTGAACTGGTAGTCGATCGGCATACGCCAGTTCTTGCCCCAGTGGACGTAGGCGGCATCGTCGGCGAGTTCCAGTTCCGTTTTGTTGTCCACCGTGCCATAGCTGCTGATGTTGTTGTACTTGGTCAGGGTGCTGCTGGACCCGTTACAGTACTTGTAGGTACTCCAGGCGAAGTTGGTCTTGCCTGAGTTGTACCCCGTGGTCTCGCCCCAGGCGAAGTAGTCGCCGTAGTCCTCGGGATTCGTGGCCCCGATGTTGCACGTCGCCCACAGCGTGCCCGAGGGCAGGCCGAGGTCGACGTACTCGTGACTGTCCGGGTCGCTCACGGTCACCTGGCACGTGGCCTTCACGCCGCTGCCGTCCGTGGCGGCACAGGTGACGGTGCAGGTGCCGGCGGACACGCCCACGACTTTACCCGTGGAACTGACTTGGGCCACGGACGGGTCGCTGCTGCTCCACGTGAGGGCCGGGTTGTCGGCATCGGACGGGGTGACCGTGGCCGAAAGTTGCGACGAAGTACCCACCGCCAGAGCGAGGGTCGTGGGCGTCAGGGTGATGTTCTCTACGAGAAGGATTCTGGGATGCACCGGGCGAACACTTCGGCCGAGGAAGCGGCTGCTGACGGAGTACGAGCTGATACTGCTCGAATCGAAGCCCAGGTTACTGGCGGCGTTCGGGCTGCTCGTGTCGAGCGTGCGCGACCAGTAGCCGCCGTAGGAACCTGCATCGTAGAACCACGTGCCGCTGTGATTTCCCGCAGCTGGCAGGAAAATGCTGTTCCCGTTACTCTTGCTCGTTATCTTACGCCCGTACACGCCATTCACGGTGGTCCAGGTGGTCGTGGTGTAGCTGCTGTTGATTAGCTCAGTGAACTGGTCGTCGCTCGGCATACGCCAGTTCTTGCCCCAGTTGACGTAGGCGGCATCGTCCGAGAGTTCCAGCTCCGTCTTGTTGTCCACCGTGCCGTAGCTGCTCGAGGTGCAGTACTTGGTTAGGGTTGTATTAGAGCCGTTGCTGTACTTGTAGGTGCTCCAGTTGTAGGTACTCTTTGTCGTAGTCTCGCCCCAGGCATAATAGTTGCCGTAGTCCTCGGGATTCGTGGCACCGATGTTATGCGTTGCCCATAGTGTGCCAGACGGAAGCCCGAGGTCCACATACTCATGGCCGTTGGCAGATGCCTTCCTCGGCCCGCTGTCACTCACTTGTGCCGATGCCCCGATAGAGAGCAGCGCACATAAAAGGAAAAGAATCTTTTTCATACACTTTACTATTTAGTTAAACAATAAATACCGAGCATACGAAAAAAGCGTGAAGTTGGTCTTATTACTATTGTGTGGCCTTCGACTGCCATCCTGCCGTAATAAGCATAACCCACGCTTTCAAGATTATATAGTCCATCGGCCAGATGGGTATATAATCATCCACGTGAGCGTTCTTTGCTTATCGTCCGGCAGTATGAAGTTGTCGAAGTTTCACAATAGGACAATCCGCGTATAACGCTCTTCCGAATGTCATCTGATGTTTTGTCACGACGCTCCGTGCATCAGAATTGCGACAAAATTACAAAAAGTTTCTGAGATACAAAGAACAGAACTGGACTTTTTTTGCGGGAGGCTGGTGCATTGCCACTAATAGGAAAAAGAAATCCCCATGCTCCGCGGTGCGAAGCATGGGGATTTTCTTGTGCCTTGGGTTTTATTTCTTCAGCCAGCGGTCGAGCCACTGGAAGTAGGTACGCTGCCAGAGGACGCCGTTCTGGGGGTGGAGCACCCAGTGGTTCTCGTCGGGGAAGATAAGCAGCTGGGCCTCAATGCCGCGCATACGGGCGGCGTTGAAGGCGGACATGCCCTGGGTGTAGTTGATGCGATAGTCCTTCTCGCCGTGGATGCAGAGGATGGGGGTGTCCCACTTATCCACAAAGCGGTGGGGCGAGTTGTCGTAGGTCTTGCGGGCGCGGGCGGTCATGTCGCGGTTCCAGGGGGCATCGTCGTACTCCCAGTTCGAGAACCAGTTCTCCTCGGTCTCGGTGTACATGGCTTCGAGGTTGAAGGCTCCGTCGTGGGCAATGAAGCACTTGAAGCGACCTTCGTGGTGGCCTGCAAGGTAATAGACACTGAAACCACCGAAGGAGGCACCCACGGCTCCGAGGCGGTCCTTGTCCACGTATGGAAGGTTCTGACAAGCATCATCTATGGCTGCCAGGTAGTCCTTCATGCACTGGCCTGTCCAGTCGCCCGAGATTTGCTCTTGCCACTGCAGGCCGAAGCCGGGCAGTCCGTGACGGTTGGGGGCGATGATGACGTAGCCCTGGGCGGCCATAATCATGAAGTTCCAGCGATACGACCAGAACTGCGAGACGGGGCTCTGCGGGCCGCCCTCGCAGAAGAGCAGTGTGGGGTACTTCTTCGAGGGGTCGAAGTGGGGCGGCTTGATAATCCAGTAGTGCATGTCCTCGCCCGTGGTGGTCTTTATCCAGCGCGCCTCGCTCGTGCCAGCGGCAATCTGCGAGAGGATGTGGTCGTTTTCGTGGGTGACCTGTGTTAACTCGACGATGGAATCGCCGAGCACTTCGGCCAAATAGAGGTCAGCTGGGTGCATGTAGTCGTGACGCTCCATGAGGAGGCTTGCTCCTTGCTCCTTGCTCCCTGCTCCTTGCTCCTCACTGCTTGCTCCTTGCCCCTTGCCCCTTGCCCCTACAAGTTGAAGCGAGCCGAAGTCGGCCTGGTAGTTGGAGAGCTGCTTGACGTTGCCCTCAAGGTCGGTGCGATAGAGGTTTTCCGTGGCGTGCCATACGCCCAGGAAGTAGAGTGTCTCGCTGTCCTGTCCCCAAACGAAGTCATCGACGTTGGAGTCGAACGATTCGGTCACGAATTGCTTTGTGCCTTGTCCCAAGGAACAGATGCAGAGGCGCAGGCGGTCGGCCTCGTAGCCGTCGCGCTCCATCGAGGTCCAGGCCAGGTAACGTCCGTCGGGCGAGAACTTCGGGTTCTGGTCGTAGCCCACCATCTGCTCGACGTAGAAACCGCCGTCCTCGGCAATCTCCTGCGGGGTGCTCATGCCGTTGCCCTTCTGGTTCACGGCCTGGTCACTGAGCGTGTGGGTCGGATTGACCTCGGGTGCCTCGTAATCGAGCGTCTTGCAGAGGTTCTGTTCCTCGCCTGTTTCCACATCGTAGAGGAAGATGTCGCTGTCCGTGCTGATGCTGTAGGCCAGGCCCGTCTTCTTGCGGCAGGTGTAGGCAATGTGCTTCGAGTCGGGGCTCCAGGCCAGTTGCTCGATGCCGCCGAAGGGCTCCATGGGGCACTCGTAGGGCTGGCCCTCGAGGATGTCACGCTCCTCGCCCGTCTCCAGGTCGAGCACGAAGGGATGGGGAATGCTCTCGACGTAGTGGTCCCAGTGGCGGTACATGAGGTCGTTGACGACGCGTCCCGTGGCCTTGGGCAGGTCGGCGGGGTTCTGCTGAATAATCTCGTGGAAGGGCACTTGCTTGACGAGGATGACCCGCTTTTGGTCGGGCGAGAAGAGGAAGCCTTCCACGCTTCCGTCCGTCTGGGTCAGTTGCTTGCGGCCCTTGCCGTCGGCCGACATGGTCCACACTTCGCCCTTCGAGGCAAAGGCCAGACGGTCGTCGGAGAGCCAGACGGGGTCGGAGCCGAGGCCGAGCATCTCGGCGACGGTGTCGCTGAGCGCTTGGCGATAGAGGACGGTGTTGCTGCGGTCCTCCTCCACGCTGTAGTACGTGACCTGATAGGCCACTTGGCGTCCGTCGGGGCTGACGGCGTAACTGCCGATGCGCCCCATGGCCCAGAGGGCTTCGGGGGTCATCCGGTCGCTTTCGAGGCGGATGTCGCTCTTGCCGATGACGGCCTTTTCATCTGAGGTGTTGCAGGCGCTCATGAGTGCGATTGCTGATAAGAGAAATAGGATACGTTTCATAGTGTGTGTTATGGAGTGGTTACTTTTTTCCTTACGGGGTCGCAGGTGAGTCCGCAGCCGAGTTTCTGGAATATCTTGCGGTCCACCTCGCTGAGCATGACGGTGGAGTGAACCTGACAGCCTCGCAGCTGGGGCAGTTGTTCCAGAGCGCGGCGGCACTGGATGTCGTCCTTCGAAAGCACGCTCAGTGCCACCAGCACCTCGTCGGTGTGCAGTCGGGGGTTGCGGCCGCCCAGGTACTCAATCTTCGTCTTCTGTATGGGCTCAATCATGCGCTGCGGGATGAGTTTCACCTCGTGGTCGATGCCCGCCAGATGCTTCGTGGCGTTGAGCAACAGGGCGGCACTGTTGCCCAGCAGGGGGCTGGACTTGGCCGTGATGATGGTGCCGTCCTGGAGTTCCATGGCCGAGGCGGCGTGCCCGCTCAGTTCCTGCTTGGCCTGTGCGGCCACGGTGACGCGACGGTAGGCGGTGGTTATCTTGGCTTGGTTGAAGAGCATCAGAATCTTGTTCAGCTCCTCCTCGTTGTCGGCTCCCTCGGCCAGTTTGTTCGTGGCGGTGTAGTAGCGGCGGATGATTTCTTCGCGGCTGGCGTTGCAGCAGACCTCGTCGTCGGAGATGCAGAAGCCCACCATGTTCACCCCCATGTCCGTGGGCGACTTATAGGGACTGCCCCCATAGATGCCCTCGAACAGGGCGTTGAGGACGGGGAAAATCTCGATGTCGCGGTTGTAGTTGACGGCAATCTTGTTGTAAGCCTCAAGGTGGAACGGGTCTATCATGTTCACGTCGTTGAGGTCGGCGGTGGCCGCCTCGTAGGCGATGTTGACGGGGTGCTTCAGGGGCAGGTTCCAGACGGGGAAGGTCTCGAACTTGGCATATCCAGCCCTCACGCCGCGCTTGTTCTCGTTGTAGAGCTGCGAGAGGCAGACGGCCATCTTGCCGCTTCCGGGGCCGGGGGCCGTGACGATGACCAGTTCGCGCGAGGTCTCCACGAAGTCGTTCTTTCCGAATCCCTCGTCGCTGGCTATGAGTTCCACGTTGTGTGGGTAGCCGTCGATGAGGTAGTGGACGTAGGAACGGATGCCCATGCGTTCCAGCCGGTGGCGGAATTGGTCTGCGGCGTGCTGGCCGTTGTAGTGCGTGATGACCACGCTGCCGACCATGAAGTCGCGGCTCTGGAATTCGTCGCGCAGGCGCAGCACGTCCTCGTCGTAGGTGATGCCCAGGTCGGCGCGCACCTTGTTCTTCTCGATGTCCTCGGCCGAGACCACGATGACGATTTCCAGCTGGTCGCGTAACTGGGCGAACATGCGCAGCTTGGAATCGGGGTTGAATCCGGGCAGCACGCGGGAGGCATGGTGGTCGTCGAATAGCTTGCCGCCCAGTTCCAGATACAACTTGCCGTCGAACTGCGCTATGCGTTCCCGGATGTGCTCACTCTGTATCTTCAGATACTTGTCGTTGTCAAAGCCGATTTTCATCTTGCATTTACCATTTAGTCATTTACCATTTTTGCTCCTTGCCCCTTGCTCCTTGTCCCTTAGCGCTTGCGTGCCTTCTGCTGCTCTTCGGCCATCTTCTGCATGGCTTCGAGCCGGGCTGCCAGTCCGCCCATCTTCTTCGGGTCGTTGGCGTGTTTGGCCTTGTAGGCATCGAGCTGGGCACGGAGTTTCTTGTCGTCGGTGAAGCGGCGAAGGGCCCACATGATGAGAATGGTGGTCAGGCCCGAGAGGAAATAGTAATAGGAAAGGCCCGAACTGTAGTCGTTGAACATGAAGAAGAAGAATACGGGCATCAGGTACATCATGTACTGCATCATCTTCATCTGTTGCTGCTGTTCGGCGGACATCATGGCGTTCTGTTGCTGCTGGCGCATGGAAATCCACGTGTTGACGATGTTGGTCACGGAGAACAGCAGACAGAAGATGCTGATGTGGTCGCCGATGAGCCAGAGGTCCTTCGACCAGCGGATGACATCGTCATACGCCGAGAGGTCGCTGGCCCAGAGGAAACTCTGTCCCCTGAGCTCGATGGCATTGGGGATGAAGTTGAAGAGAGCAATCCAGATAGGCATCTGGATGAGCATGGGCAGACAGCCGCCCATCGGTGAGACACCATATTGAGAATATAGTTGCATCATCTCCTGCTGCTTCTTCATGGCATCCTCCTGCTTTGGATATTTGGCGTTGAGCTGGTCGATTTCGGGCTTCAGCACGCGCATTCGGGCACTGGCCAGATAACTTTTCTTCGTGGCCGGATATACCAGTGCCTTCACGATGAGCGTGAGCAGGAGCAAGACGATGCCCATGTTCAGACCGAAGCCCGTGAGCCAGTCGAAGAGGTAGAGGATGAAGAAACGGTTAATCCACTTCACGATGGGCCAGCCGAAGTAGACCAGATTCTGCAGGTCGAGGTCCTTCTCGCTCAAGGAGAGCTTGTTGGTAGCCTTCAGTGTGTGGAAGTCGTTGGGACCGAGGTAGAACTGCATCTGTGTGGGCTGCTTGCCCGTGGGGTCGAACTGGGTTTGCATCTGAGCCGCATAAGCTTTCACGTAGCCGCTCCCCTTATCCATGGGGGCACTGGAGAGGTGGACGTTCTTGAAGTCCTGGTGGCCAATGAGGATGCAGGAGAAGAACTGATCTTTGAAGTCAATCCAGTCGAGCGTCTGCTCCACGTCCTTCTCCGTGGCCTTCATCTCGTCCAGTTTCTTGGTGCCCTTGTCCTTTATCTTATAAGTGAGCGCGGCATAGCGTCCCTCGAACGAAGCCCCCTTCTCCTGCTGCCGGGCACGGTTCTCCCAGGTGAGGTCGACGGTGTTCATGGAGGGGGCAAATAGGTTTTGCAGCCCCTCGCTCTCGATGATGAAGTCGAGCATGTAACTGTCGGGCTTCAGGTTGTACTTCAGCCGCAACGTGCCGCCGTTGGCCGCGGTGGCTTGCATCACGACACTGCTGTCGGTCTGTTCGACGGGCGTGAAAAAGAGTCCGTCGCTCGTGAAGTTTTCGTTCTTCCCGGCCAGTGCGAAGGAGAAGTGGCCGTCGTCGGCCGAGAGCAGTGTGACAGGTTCGCCCTGCTGGTTCTTGTAGTCCTTGAGTGTGGCCTTCTCGACGACACCGCCCCGCGTGTTGAGCGTGACGGTCACCTTTCCGTTGTCGAGCACCACTTCCCGGCCCTCGCCCTTCATGCAGGCAAAGAAGGCCGATGCGGAATCGGGCACGGTGGGCTTCTCCTCCTTTTGGGCCAGAAGCGCACGTTCAGCCTCCTCCTGCGCCTTGACGAGTTCCACCTGTGCAATAGAGTCTTGACGTGCCATTTCCTGCAACTGTGCCTCGGTGGGACGATTCCACCAGTAAGACCCAATTAGCACTAACGCAATGAGCACGAAACCTGTGATTGTATTCTTATCCATATTGTCTTAATTTTTTATAGGTAAAAGTGAGAAAATACGTAAATAACGCGCAAAGATACGAAATAAAGTGCTAATTAGAAAGTGATAAGTCAAAAATTATTTGTACCTTTGTGAGGTTAATATTTTCGAAGTATGAAGAACTACCTCTTGATTGCAGCCTGCATGGTGCTTAATCCTTGCCATGCACAAAACGGCATAAGTAATTGTGGAACAGGCGTGAATGACAGCCTTTCGGTTGCTTACTCACAGGCCCTTAGCCAGTTGGTCCAGTCGCGCGATGCAGCTGTGGAAAATGCGGAAAAGAGAGCTGAGACGCTGAAACTGAATCCCTACTTCTTCCGCCTGATGACCCCCGGGACTTACTATAACCGCCCTCTCCATCAGGTCATGGGCATCGGAAGCGGCGAGGCTTCAGAAGACGACTCCGCCCCCACCCTCGGCGGACTGGAAGCGACGAAGGCTTCGGACTACGCATTGGCTCAGCTCTATGTCAGCCAACCGAGACTTGTGGAACGCACGGAGAACGTGCTGAAAGAGGAGCCTGCCCTGAGAAAGGACATCGACACCCCCGTCACTCCCGTGGAACCCAAACTGGCTGAGAAGGCCGTCGCCGTAGACCTCGACACGGACGTGCCTGACACGGTCGTCATCGTCCCGAAGAGGCCCAATTTCTGGAAGGTCAAGGGCAGTGCCTCACTGCAGTTCACCCAGTCCTACTTCTCCGACAACTGGTATCAGGGTGGCGAGAACAACTATGCAGGCATCGGAATGCTCACACTCGAAGCCAACTACGACAACCAACAGAAGATTCAGTGGGACAACAAACTGGAGGCTCAGCTGGGATTCCAGACCACGAGCAGCGACGACTACCACAAGTTCCGCGTCACGAGCAACCTGCTCCGCCTGACCTCGAAGCTTGGCTACAAGGCTGCCAAGAACTGGTTCTACACCGGGCAGGTGATGTCCTACACCCAGTTGGCTCCCTTCTACGAGAAGAACCAGCGCGACTGGAAGGCCAGCTTCGCCACCCCGCTCTATCTGACCATCTCTGTCGGTATGGACTATAAGTACAAGAGCAAGAACGAGAAGGTCGACCTCTCTGTCTACATCTCTCCCCTGGCCTACTACATGACCTACGTGAACCGCTTACACTCCAACCACTACAAGCTGCTGGACGACGGCACGGCTGACCTGGATGCCAACGGCGACTATCAGTACTTCTACCGCTATCCTGCCACCTACGGCATGGAACACGCGGACGACCACTTCCTCCACAAGTTCGGTCCTAACCTGACGGTCAACTCCAAAATCGTGATTGCCAAGAACGTGACGTGGACAAGCCGCTTCTACTGGTTCTCAAACTTCCACAGCACGCTGTTTGAGTGGGAAAACAAGCTCGACTTCACCATCAACAAGTACCTTTCGGCCAATTTCTACGCCTATCCCCGCTTCGACGACAGCAGCCGCAACTACAAGAAGCGTCACGGCTATCTGATGTTCAAGGAGTGGCTGAGCCTCGGCCTGAACTACAACTTCTGAAAGAGAGAGAATATCCTAACTGAATGGCGGTTTCCAAGGGGAGGGCTACACAATCCCTACGAAGCCGCCATTTCGCGATTAATCTGCCCGATGTAGTCGAGCACCTCGTCGCGTCCCTGACGTGTCTCGGCACTTGTGACGAAGTGAGGGGGCAGTTCCTCCCATTGCTCGCTCAGCCGGGTCAGGTAGTCTGCGATGTTCTGGCCCGTTCTTGTGGCGCTTTGCTTGTCGGCCTTCGTGAAAACGATGCTGAACGGAACCCCGTTCTCGCCGAGCCACTCGATAAACTCCAGGTCGATGCGCTGGGGGGCATGGCGGCTGTCGATGAGCAGGAAGAGATTCACCATCTGCTCGCGACGGAGAATGTAGCCGCGAATCATCTCCACCAGTTTCTCCTGTTCCCGCTTGCTGCGCTTGGCGTAGCCATAGCCTGGGAGGTCTACCAGATACCACTCACCGTTGATTTTGAAGTGGTTGATGAGCATGGTCTTTCCGGGAGTGGCCGATGTCTTAGCCAGTCCCTTCCGGCCCGTGAGCATGTTTATCAGACTGGACTTCCCCACGTTGCTCCGCCCGATGAAGGCATATTCCGGCTCCCCCGTCTGCGGGCACATGCGCACGTCGGGACTGCTTATGGTGTATTCTGCACTTGTGATGGTCATAATAATATATAGATAAGTAGGTTATTGTTCTTTTTCATTTCTATTATTTTAGGGGGCGTTATTCCTCCAGGGCACCAATGAGCTCCTTGACCGAGGAGAACCCGTGCTTCACGAGGTATTCGTCAATGCCCCGCACAATCTTTGCGCTCACGCCGGGGTCGATGAAGTTGGCCGTACCGACCTCCACGGCCGTTGCCCCTGCCAGCAGGAACTCCACGGCATCCGTGGCCGTCATGATGCCCCCCAGCCCGATGACGGGAATCTTCACGGCGCGGCTCGTTTGGTACACCATCCGCAGGGCCACTGGCTTCACGGTCGGGCCCGAAAGGCCTCCCGTGCCGATGCTCAGCACCCGGCGCCGCCTTTTCGCATCAATGGCCATCCCCATGAGCGTGTTGATGAGCGAGACGGCATCCGCCCCCTCAGCCTCTGCGGCACGGGCAATCTCCGTGATGTCCGTCACGTTGGGCGACAATTTCACAATCAGTGTCTTGCCATAGGCCCGTCTGACGGCCCTCACCACGCTGGCGGCCCCCTCGGCTGTCACGCCGAAGGCCATCCCGCCCTGCCGGACGTTGGGACAGGAGATGTTCAGTTCAATGGCCGGAATCTCCTCCAGTTCACCGATGCGGCGGGCGCACTCCGCATAGTCCTCAATCGTGGAGCCGCTCACGTTGACGATTACCCGCGTGGGTAAATCCTTTATTCTTGGATAGATATGCGAGGAAAAATAGTCCACGCCCTTGTTCTGCAGCCCCACGCAATTCAGCATCCCGCTTGCGGTCTCAGCCATACGGGGAGAGGGATTGCCCTCGCGCGGACGGAGCGTGGTGCCCTTCACCACGATGCCCCCCAACTCCGCCAGGTCCACAAAATCCTGGAACTCCACTCCGTAGCCGAACGTCCCGCTGGCCGTCAGCACGGGATTGCGCAGCCGCAACTCTCCTATCTCCACATTCAGTGCTGCCATATCGTTTACTTTTCAAAAGATTATATCCTGCGCCTCAAACACGGGACCTTCCGTACACACGCACTTGTGCCCCTCCTTCGTCTGCTGGACACAACAGAGACAGGCCCCCACCCCACACGCCATGCGGTTCTCCAGCGACAGCTGGCACCGGATGCCCCGCGACTGGGCCGACTGGGCCACGGCTCTCATCATCGGCGTCGGGCCGCAGGTCTGGATGAGCGTGGGCGTGCCGAAATCGGCCTCGTCCGTCCCGCTCAGGATGCCGTGCTGCGTGACAAAGCCCCGCGTCCCCTCGCTGCCGTCCTCCGTCGTCACGAACACCCGGCCCACACGGCGGAACTCGTCCAACTGCAGCAATGCGTCCCTGTTCCGGGCCCCCAGCAGGAAGGCGAAATCCACCCCCCGTTGCTTCAGCATCCGCCCCTGATAGAGCAACGGAGCCACCCCGACCCCACCGCCGACAAGCAGCACGCGCGCGCCGGCCACGGGCATCGGGAATCCGTTTCCCAAGGGCATGACAGCGTTCAGCACGTCGCCCTCCTTCAGCATGGCGAACCAGCGACTGCCCTCGCCCACCACCTGGATGAGAAACCACACGCGGCCCGCCTCCACGTTGTGGATGCTAATCGGGCGGCGCAGGAAGGCCCCCCGGGTCTGCAGCTGGGCAAACTGCCCCGGCCTGCATTCCGGCAGCCGCCCTTCGAGGGGCTCAGCCTTCAGCAGCACGAAGCCCCTTGCGGGCTCCCCCCTCTCCGTGATGCGCAAGTCAAGAATCCAGCCCTTCCGTCTGGCTTGTCCAAGAGTCTGTTGTCCCATGTCCGTTCGCTCCGTTCTTCAGTTTGTTCATTCTCTGGCAACAAAGGTAGTGGAAATTGGGTGAAAATGCAAACTTTTCCCCATGAATCGAAGCAAAGGGCAGGATTTTCGGCACGGCAAAGACACCCTCAGTCCCCTGATGTCAATGAAAAAGCATCCTTCGCGACTCAGAGTGGCGAAGGATGCTTTCGTTCACCGAACCCGGAGAGCGCCTATTGACCGCTCTTGCCCAGGACGAGGTTCACCAGGGCCGTCACGTCGGCGATGGTCACCGAGCCGTCCGCGTTCACGTCGGCGGCAGCGTGGTCGTACTGGTACGGCTCCGCGCTGTCCTTGCCCAGGACAATGTTCACCAAGGCCGTCACGTCGGCGATGGTCACCGAGCCGTCGCGGTTCACGTCGCCGCGCAGGAACTTATATTTACCCATCAATCTCACCGGCACGACATTATTCGACGGACGTACGTCCTTCAGCTCTTCAGTACCGTTCATCGGCGTGGTGCGCAGGTAGAGAACCTGGTCGAAGTCGGGCTGCTGAACGGTCAGCGTGACGATCTTCACCTTGTTCTTCTGCTCGGCGCTGGCATCGTAGAGGTCGGCAGAATTGACGGTGACCTCTGTGTAGCTGACGGCGTTCTTGTCAACGACAGGCGAGTTGTAGAGACCCACCTTCACGCTCATGTCGTCGGCCAGCGGCAGCAGCGAGGCGTTGTTCACCTCGGCCACGATGGTCGTCACGCCCGTGGTGGCGTCGGTCTGCCTGCTCAGCACCTTCAGCGCCATGTCCACCTGGCGCACGTCCATCTGCGTGCCGCTCTGGCTGACCGTGCGTCGCGGTGCCTTCGACATGACAGCCTTGCGGCGGCTCCTCAGCGCATTGCTGTTGCCGCTGATGAAGTTGGCCGTCAGGTCGTAGCTGATGGTGCCGTCGAAGCTGTCGCCGACGGGATAGTAGACCGTCAGCTCCGTCTTCTCCTGCGGCATGATGAGCACGCCGTGGCTGGTGGTCTCACCGTTCATCGTCACGTCGACGCTGCCGATGGGCTGGAAGCCGTTGTTGGCAATGGTGATGGTGATGGGCACCAGGCTGTCGCTCTTCACCTCGTAGGCGTTGTAGTGGGCCTTGTGGTCGATGGCGTTGTCGAAGAGGATGCTGCTCTCCAGCACGGCGCCGCCGTCCTCCTCGTTGGTCACGCAGTAGGCCACTTTCATGTCGCGGTCGCTCAGATAGCCGTCCATCGAGGCCAGGCTGACGTCGTCGGGCATCGTGGCCACCTCGACGGGTGCCGAGAAGTAGAGCATCTTGTCGTGGCTGCACAGCTTCGAGGCATACAGGCGGTTCTTCATCAGCACCGTCGTCGTGCCGTCGCCGTTGTCCGTCGTCTCCTGGTCGCTCTGGCTCCACAGCAGGCCGACGTCCTCCAGGTCGGCAGCATCGTCCTCCGCCACGAGGCGGAAGTCGTTCACCATGCGCTTGTCCATGCCCAGCGAGCCGGAGAGCTTGCCTGTCGGCTCACCCTTCATGTTCACCGTGCTGAGCACCACGTCGCGGCCGCTCTCGTTCGTCTTGATGTAGCCCACCAGGTTGGCGCCGTTCACGCTTGCCATCTGCGGCTTCACGCCCTCCACCTGAGTGTAGCGCTCGCGCACCCTGTCGTCGGGCGAGATGCTCACGTAGACCACCGATGCCTGCTTCTGCTCGTTCTCCACGTCCTGCTGCAGGGTCATCATCACCAGTATCGAGTCCTGTTTCATGCTCACCTGATAGTCGGCGGGCACGCTGCGGCGGTGCAGGCGCTTGATCTCTATCGGCTCGCCCCACTCGCTGCCGTCGTAGCGCGCGAGCATCAGGCTGCCGTCGATGTAGCGGCTGCCCTGGCCGTTGAACTTCGCCACGCCCTGCTGCCAAATGACGGCGGCCTTGCCGTCCTGCTGCACGGCCACGGCGGGCGCAATGGCACCGATGTTGCCGTAGTTGGTGCTGACCGTGCCGTCGGTCCACGAGCCGCCGCCCTGGCGCATGGCCACGTGGATCTCGCTCCGCTCGGTGACGCTCTTCGTCTGGTCGTTCTCCGACATTGTCTCCAGTGCCGAGCCGTCGATGGCTTCCTTCACCTGCTCGAAGGCTACGACCTCCAGTCCGCTGGCGTTGTGTGCTTCGGAGAAATCGTACATCGGCGCCGAGATGCCCGTGCTGACGAGGTCGTCCTTGCTGCCGCCACTGTATAATTGTATGCGGTCGTCGTTGTAGTTGCTGGCAGTCTTCAGGTTGTTGAACAGCAGCGACTCGCCGCCCAGCAGGTAGGTGGGCTGCGCCATGCCGTTCACATTACTTATAATAGGTGTACCCAGGTCGGCAATCACCCGTCGGCGCAGCTTCTTGTAGCTCTTCGTCACGTTCCGCCGGCTCATCGAGAACAGCGGCTCGGCGTTGGCCGGGTGGAAGGGGTTCGACGGGTTGTTGGGCACCAGGTATTCCTTATAGACATTGAAGATGGGCCACGTCTTCTTCGCCGACCAGAACATGAAGCGGGCCTCGGCGAAGGCCTCCATCTTGGCCTGCAGCGTCGTCTTCATGCCCGACTGATGCTTCAAGGCATACGTACGGCTGTGCAGGTCGATGCAGGCACCGCCGCGTACGCCGGCCACGGCCTTCGCAATCCAGATGTCGATGCCGGCCTTGGCCCAGGCGCACACTTTCAGGCGGGCCTGATAGTCGAAGAAGAAGTCGATGGTGGTCGACTTTAGCGACACGTCGCCCATCTCGGCCGCCGTGTTCACCAGTCCTAAGGTCATGGCCATCTTTGCGTCGACGGACATGCCGAACGAGCCGATGCCGAAGCTGATGTCGGCCGAGGCTGCTGCAGAAGCCTCGAAGACCAGGCCGCCGTCGTAGAAGTTGAACTGGAACTTCTTGTTCTCGCGGTCATAGTAGCCGATGCCGGTGAGGTAGCCCTTGATGCCGACGAAGGCCGAGGGGAAGCGCGGGATGTCGTCGAAGAAGTCGTCGTCGGCCGGCTTACCCGAGTTCACGGCGTCCATGCACGCCTGGAACTGGTCGTCGAAATACTGGTAGTTGCCTATCTTATCAAGGGCGGTCATGATCTGTCCGCCGGGCAGGAAGTTCTTCTCCATGCAGGCGCGGATGATGAAGTAGTCGCCGCTGCGCTCGACGTTCACCGTGAAGGGCAGCACGGGCGGCAGCTGGAAGTTGAACTTGTCGAAGGCCTTGCCTGAGTCCTTCATGTCCACGCCCTGTGCCTCGGCGTCGTCGTCGACTTGGGTCAGGTCCGGGCTGTCGAAGTCCAGCGACACCCGGCTGGCCTCGTCCCTGGCAGCCAGGTCGAGGTCGTAGTCGTGCAGCGTGGGCAGGGCGGCCAGCGTCTGCGTGCCGTTCTTCAGCGTGAACTTGGCGTCGCCCTCAATCTGGTCGGTCAGGTCGAAGTCGAACAGGCAGTAGTTCTGCGTGAAGGGGAAGTCGGCGGTGGTAATCAGCGTGGTGGTGAGCGAAGGCTGCTGTGCCAAGCCCTCCAGCTGCAGCTGTGCGGCATCGAACGTTTCCTGATAGGCCATCATGCCGGAGATGTGGACATACTTCGTGCCGTGCCAGCCCTCGGGACCGAACTGGCCGTCATAGATGTGCTTTGTGACTGTGGGGCGTTCAGCGGTCTGCGAGTAGTTGAACGTCTCGCTCTCGTTTCTCGTCAGCAGGTCGTCGGCACTGATGCTGGCGTCCATATTGTCGCTGTCCTTGAATTTGCCGTCGCGCCTCGGTGTCTCAAGCGTCAGGCTCTTCAGCTGATTCTCATTCTGATGCAGCACGATGGTATGGCGGCGTGGCTTGCCGTAATTCCACAAGCTGTTGTAGTCGTAGTTCCACAGATACATCGTGGTGAGCGTCGGCTCATAGCCTGGAGCCACCACCTCGATGAGCTGGGCGAACTTTCCGGCATCGGTCGGAACAAGATAGTAACCCTGCTCACTGTCAAAGTTCACTGACCCCTGTGTGCCTTGGTTGGTCATCGAAGCATCCACTGTGGCATAGTTAATGGTGGCATCGGTGATAGGATTGCCTTGACCGTCAACCACGGTGAGTTGTACGTCTTTTTGCCATAATTTCTCAGGAGTAACCCAAGATTTATTAAAGTGACCTCCATGGACTGTACGTCGATATTTATAGGGGGTGGCAGTCATATAATCTACGATACTTTGAGAATAATACAGCCTACTATCCGGTGCAAAGCCCCAGTAATCATACTTACGGGTTGTTGCAAATCTCAATTCTGGTTTGATATCGGGCTTTAGTTTAATCAGATAGTCATCGAGCGAGAGTTGTAAAGTACGCCCCGGGAAGTTTCCACTAAGATAACACTTTGAGGGATTTTGCATATAGACAATACCATTCAGCGCTTGCGGGGTAGTTATGCTTACTGGTTCACCATCAATGAAATGCTTAACTGAATAGGGAAGTACATCATCGTACCATCCAAACGACAAATTGATGTGATAGAGGTTCTGCAGGTCAGCACTGACAAACGTGGTGTTGTAGGTCTTGTCCCAGTCAGGGAAATACACCTTTATATGATATGTACGTCCGTCGCAAGGCGGCTGGAAGAAGAAGTTGCCCTTGTGTTTAGTCAGGGTCTGAATCACTTCGTCCTCACAACTCAGCGTAATATCTGCGCCACCAAAAGCCTTATCGTCCACGTAGAAAAATGCCTTTGGCAGATTGAGCGGGTCTACCGCCAATGTAATTTCCTCTTTCGGATTTAACTCACCGTTGTAATTAACGTCCATATACTCGGATAAGGGATTAACGTATACCTCAAAAGTTCCGAATGTGTCCTGATAGTAGCCTTCATTCTGTATGGTATTGAGAATGGCTTGAATATTCTGGGTGTTGTCAAACGTGAGGTCGCCCGTCACATCCTCGCCATTTACCTTATAGACAAGCGCCCCTGATGTAATTATCTTATTGAAGTAACAACAGTGAGTTCGTATCCGCAGCAAAACATCATCGGGGATGCAACTACGCTGCCCCCTGGCATAGAACCAGCAGGGATCAGAGTAGGTGTAGGAATAACTGCCATTTGAAGTCTCACCCACTTCATGCCCTGATGGGTCGATGACAGCGTTGATGTGAGCGGTATAATAGAACTCGCCCTCCTCTTCCAGCGTCAGCCAGTCGGGCAGAGGCTCACCGCTCAGGTTACTATATAACTCTTCTATGCCCCAATCTGGCACAGAGTAGCCCACAGTGAAGCCCCTGCGCGGCAAATGCCCCACCTTGGTAGTGACGGTAGGAAGATGCCCTTCGCGATAGCTGATTTCCTCGTAAGAATAGTCGTCCCACTCAAGGGGCTTCAGGTCGGGCGTCAGCGAAGCGGTGGCCTCGGCTGTAGCCTTCTCACCGTGGTTGTCCATGTGGATGAGCACCTGTGCCGTGATGATGGGCTGGCCTATCTGTTCGTCATCGACGTCGGGATGGTCCTCGGTGAAGCTGAAGGGCAGGTCGTAGAGCATGGCCGATGAGATGGTCTCGTGCCGCTGTTTCTTCAGCTGGCTCAGCTTGTAGTGCTCGGTCCACGTCGTGCCGTTGGCATGGGTGTAGTTCACGGTGACGGCGCCCTCGGGATGGCTGCTCTCGTCGACCGTCCACTCATCCCAGCCCTCTATCTGGAACTGGAACTTGGGGAAGCTGGTGCCCACGATGTAGGTGTTGTTGCTGTGCGTCACCTTGCCTGGCACCAGCCACAGCCGATAGGTGCGCGAGGTGCTGACGCCGCTGGGCAAGGTGGCCGTCACGGTGAGGTCGCCCGTGCAGTTGCCGGTCTCGAGGTAGGGCGAGCCGTCGTCGCTGGTCTTTATTTCGGCGCAGGTGCCGTTGTTGGTGACGGTGTACGTGACGCTGCCGGCATCGGTAGCCCCTGCGGGTGTGCTGGTGATGGCGAGGGGATACTGCTGACTGAGGATTTCAGGCGTCATGAAATAGGTGACCTTCTCCAAATGGATGTTGCTGTCGTCGGCAGGCATATCCACAAAGTCAATCGCCGTGGCGGGCGTGGCCGTTGCCTGGGTGGGCGACACGTTGACGGTGAAGAAGCCCTCGCTGCCGGCTGTGGCTTGATGGACATAATGGTCGAGGAAGCCTCCCTCATCCATGACAGGAATCGTCATCACCGGGCCGAAGTCCACCTGGACGGTGCTATTAGCCGTGACGGTGGGGGCGGTGGCGTAGTAGGTCACGGTGCCCGTCTGCTCGTCGAAGTCGAAACGCCGCGGCTCGGTGGTCTGTCCGCCATTGAGCGTCACGCCGAAACTGCTCATGAAGTTGCGCATGAGGGCACGCTTCACCACCCGCCAGTTGTCCATCGTGGCGGTGATAGTCATCGTCTCGCCGCTCTTGTAGGTGGTCTTGTCGATACTGACGTTGGAGAACGTCGGTACGAATGACGATAATGGATAATGCAGATGGAACACGGTGTTCTGCAAATCCTCCTGCGAGAAGAAGATGGAGGTCATGGCATCCTGGGCGGGGTTGGCCACCTCAAACGGACCAAGTTCGCTGATACCCATAATGACACTCCTGCGGTCCTGGTCTTCTGAAACGATGCTGTTGTCTATGTTCAATCCGTTATAGTCGGTTCGGAAGGAATACATGTACTCGTCGTCGGAAGGACGGTAGAGATAGAGGGCGACGTTGCTGACGGCCCCTGCGTTGATGGGCGTGAGCACCACGTTGCGCGTCTTCGACATGCCGTAGTCGTCGGCATCGGTGGGCAGGCCGCTGTGGTCAGTGCGGCGTGTCTGGAGCACCAGACGGCTGTCGGCATTGATCTTCACGTAGGTCTCATCGCCAAACTGGAATGCCAGCAACAGATACTTGCCCCAGCGGAAACCGTAGAGTTCCCTTTCGGCGAGGCCGAGCGACTGCAGCGCTTCGAGCGGCGTGCCGAAGTCGCAGACGGGGGCTTCGTCCGTGGCCGTGCGGCTGATGTTGTAGATGACGGCCTCGTAGGCCGCCTCGGCACGACTGGTCGAGAGCACGCAGAACACGGCGGGGGCGTTGCCGTTGTACGGTTCAAACGCATACTGATAGGTTTCTATCTCAACGCTCTTCGTCGTCTCGCCCGGCGCGAATGTCACCGTGGTTCCTTCGTCCCACGGCTGGTTGAGGTTGCTCAGGGTGATGCTGGCCTCATGGGTAGCCGTGGCTCCCTGCGGTCGGCTGAGGTGAATCCTGATTTTGTCATTGCCGCCGTTCGGGTCAACAACGACATCGTCCGGCCCAGCGTTAATCACATAGACGTCCGGCTGGTTTGGGTCGGGCTGTCCGCCCGTGAAGGTGATGATGTCTTTCGTCTGTGCCGAGGCTGGCAGAATTAACCCTCCCAGCAACACTAATGCGAGCAGCATCAGCCATCGGCTGACTTGCCTCGGCGCACGCCCAGCGGCGGCGGGCGGCGATGAAAATCTTCTCTCTGTCATGGTCTTTTCGTTTTTGTTTTATTTCTTTTTTGCATAGTCGCACATTTTCCCTGTAAAGTTAGGAAACACCGCCGAAACACGTATACAAAGGCGCGTGGTATTTCTCCCGAGACGGAAAAATACCACGCACACAGGGGGCAGTCGCAGCCAGTCTTCAGCCTTCTTGCACCCCGCTCCGATACTCGGCGAGCGACTGTCCGGTGAGCTTGAGGAAGTGCTTATGGAAGTTGGAGCGGTCGTTGTAGCCGCAGCGGGTGCAGAGCTCACCGGTGGCGATGGCGGGGTCGGCGGCTAGGAGGCGCTGCGCCTCGCGGATGCGGAGCTCGATGCGCCACGAACGGAAGGGCGTCTGCAGGACGGTGGCGAAATAGTCGTTCAGCACTTGGCGGCTGATGCCCATCTGCTGGGCTATCTCCTCCACCGAGACGTCGGGCTCCAGATAGTGTTTGGCAGCTGCCCAGGCATCAATGGCCTCGCGGACGTGGGCGAGGCTGTCGGCCCCGACCGTTGGTCGAGCCTGCTCATGCTCGGCAGGCTTAAAGCGAGCTTTGGCCTTCTCTTGTTCAATCGCCGCCTTCACGACGAAGGCTGCCCGCGACACATAGTTGACGAAGCTGATGGCAACGTGAGTGTAGTAAACGGCCACGACGAGTCCGAAAACCGTGTCGAGTGACTGGTTGGCGAGCAGGATGACGGCCGCGGCCAGCACGCCTACTGCCAGGGCGGAGAAGAACAACCGCCTGACCCATGCCAGACGCGAGGCGAGGTCGTCGGCATAGATTTCCTCAAGGTATTCAATGTTTGTGCGATAGACGGCGGTGAAGTGGCGGGTGTAGATGCCAAGCTGCACGAGGTAGCACACCACGGCGGCCACCAGCAATATCCACCCCCAATGGGCGGAGACCGTGAAGGCGCTGGCCATGAGCGCCGTGAGCGCGGCAATGGGGATTATGTTCCAGAGTACAAGCCGGCGCATGGGCGTCTGCGGAGCCACGAAGATGACGCAGGTGAACGTGAAGAGGAGGGCCTGTAGGCTGGCCACCACAAACCACACGAGCAGGACGGGCACACCGAACGTCCAGCCCATGAGGGCCGACGAGCCGTAGGCGATGCCCAGGACGATGCACGCCAGCGCCGTGAAGCCCTTGGCCTTGCGCAGCGACTGCCACTCGGCCGACGGCGGCACGCGCAGGAATGCCAACAGCAGTGAGAGGCCAAGGAGCGTGCCCGTCACAAAGGCGTTTAACAGGCGATATATGTCTGCCAGTTCGTACATGTTGTTCGGTCGGAGATGGCCGTGAGGGCACATTCCCGAGGGCAAAGATAATCAATATTATCCAATTAGCGCGGCTTTTGGTTCCAGTTTCATGCGCTCCTGGGCAAAATTTTGCCTGAACGGGGCGATGAAACACTGGACGGGGGGCGACTTCGGGCGAGATTGCCGTGCGGCACAGGCCCGCCGGGCAAAAGCGCGAAAAGAATGTAAAAAAATAAGGAGGCCCGGGGGGAGGATATTCCGAAACATTGTATTATCTTTGCAGTCGGTTTATGTAACGATTAAATAGCGAGTTATTCCATGAAACGCAGATTCTTACTGTTCGCCGTGCTTTGCCTTGCGCTGGGCCTCGCGACCCAGGCTGGGGCTTCCACGACGTCCCCCTCTCCTACTGTCCGAAGTGAAGAACACTGGTGCCAACGAGGCGAGAAGCGCATCTACGGTGTGCTCTACCGCCCGGAGACCGCACAGGGACGCTTGCCCCTGGTTATCGTCAGTCACGGCTTCGGCGGCAACAACCAATGGGGGAAGCCCTACGCCGAAGTGCTCACGAAGCGGGGCTACCTGGTCTATTGCTTTGACTTCTGCGGGGGAGGCAACCGCAGCAGGAGCGACGGAAAGACGACTGAAATGTCCATCTTTACGGAGCGCGACGACCTGAAGGCTGTCTTGCACAACCTGTGCCAACTGCCCGAGGTGGACACCACGCGCATCACCCTGATGGGCGAGAGCCAGGGAGGCATCGTCACGGCCATTACGGCGGCGGAGGTGGAGCCCCTCGTCCACGATATCGTGCTCTTCTATCCGGCCTTTTGCATCCCCGACGACAGCCGCCGGCGCTTCCCCAACCCGCAGGACATGCCCGAGGAGGGGGAAATCTGGGGGGTGAAACTCGGAAGATGCTACGGCGAGGGCCTCTATGACTACGATGTGTATAAGGTCATCGGGACGTTCCGGAAGCCCGTGCTCATTGTTCACGGCGACAGCGACCGCATAGTGCCCGTTTCGTACAGCGACCGCGCGGCCCAAAAGTACCACGACGTGGAATATCACGTGTTGCACGGTGTGGACCATGGCTATCAGGGCCTGGCACAGTGGTTGGCCACGGAGTTTGTGGTTGAGTTCCTGGCACGGCAGGGAAAATAGAGTGAGGGTTACAAGAAACAAAACGGCCCTCCCCCGCCCTTGCGGAACCACAAAAAGAAGGAACTGCTGAAATGTATCTATACTACGAATTTCACGAATTATACGAATTAATTATTGGGCAGTTAGCCGACAGCACAATTCGTATAATTCGTGAAATTCTATAATATATAAATGTCTTTTAGAAGGGCAGGTCGCTGTCTCCGGCGGGCTCGCCACCGAAGGGAGCTGTGTCGGGAGCCGGAGCCGAAGGAGTTGCGGCAGGTGCTGCGGCAAAGGGAGCAGCCGAAGGCATGGGAGCGGCCCCACCCATGGGAGCCTCGGCAGGAGCACCCGGTGCGGGGGCAGCCTGAATGTTGCGGTCGACGCGGAAAGCACGTATCGAATTGAACCAACGTCCGTTGTATTCATGTGCGTCAATGTCGAAGGAGACGGTCATCATCTCGCCCACCTGGATGTTGAACTGCTGGAGGCGGTCGGCACCAAAGACGTCAAAACAAATCTTTTTGG
Organism: Bacteroidaceae bacterium; assembly: GCA_017453445.1. Taxonomy (GTDB): domain Bacteria; phylum Bacteroidota; class Bacteroidia; order Bacteroidales; family Bacteroidaceae; genus Physcousia. The sequence goes on along the minus strand of JAFTEX010000035.1, from coordinate 30,992 downwards.
GGTACTGCTCCTGAGTCTCCAAGACGTAGCTGCCCGCCTTCCACTCTGCACCGCTGCGCTGGCTGACGCCGCTGCGCTCGGGCAACACTGCTATGATTCTTCCTGTAATGTCCATAATTAGGGTTTATAGTTTGTTAAGATTCGAAGATTTTGACCGCAAAGATACAAATAATTAGCGGAACTTGAAAGGTGGAGTATGAAATTTTGATTATTTTTGTATTGAATGGAGTCCGTAAGATAGAATTTTTTGCCTTTCACTTTCAATATTAAATTTTATTTACTACTTTTGTATGGAAAAACCTAAACAGATTAGAACAATATGAAATTCGTAGTTTCCAGTTCGGCTCTCTACAGCCGTCTTGTCGCTGCCAGCAAGGTAATGACAACCAAGAATTCGATGCCCATCCTTGACAGTTTCCTTTTTGACGTGAAGAACGGAAGGGTCACCATCACCGCAAGCGATGGAGAGAAGTACTTCATCACCAGTGTGCCCCTCGTGGATTCTGACAACAATACCCAGTTCTGCATCACGGCAAAGACCATCATGGACTCCATAAAGGAACTGGCAGAACAGCCCCTGACCTTCGACTACAACCCCGAGTCGCACGAGTTGCAAGGGCAGCACCAGACGGGTGTCTTCTCGGTGATGACTTTCGATGCAGCCACCTACCCCGCCCAGCAACCTCTTAGCGAGCAGTCCACGTCTGTTGAACTTTCCAGCGACATCTTGCTGACGGGCATCAACCGCTGTCTCTTTGCCACGGCCAACGACGAAATCCGCGTGGTGATGACGGGTATTTTCCTTGACATTCATCCCGAGGACATCACCTTTGCCGGCACCGACGGCCGCAAGCTGGTCCGCTACATCAACCGCGAGGTGAAGCCGGGGCTGGAGACCAACTTCATCCTGCCCAAGAAGGTGGCCTCCATCCTGAAGAGCGTATTGCAGAAGGACACCACGATCACCCTCACCTTCGACAACGAAAAGGGACAAGTGCATGCCGAAGAGTTTGACATGTTCTTCCGCCTCGTGGAGGGCCGCTACCCCAATTATAACGGGGTCATCCCCACGAACAATCCCTACGTGGCCACTGTCGACCGCGGCAGTCTCATCAGTGCCCTGAAGCGCATCAGCGTCTTCTGCAACCAGTCAAGCGGACTGATGAAACTGCACCTGGAGAACAACCAGATGCGGCTCACCGGTGAAGACAACGACTACTCGACCCGCGCGGAGGAAAACCTGCTTTGCGAATACAGCAACGACCCCATCAGCATCGGCTTCTCGTGCATCTTCATGATTGAGATTGCCAACATCATGGAGGGGGAGGCGCTGACCATCCAGCTGGCCGACCCCAGCCGCCCCGGTGTCATCGTGCCTGCCGAGCAGGGCGAAAACGAAGACACGCTGATGCTGCTCATGCCCATGATGCTGAACGATTAATAAAAAGAGTCTACAACACTGAACTGCGAATTACGTGACTGCCTGCGCCGAAACTTGTGCGCAGCGTATTCCGTAATTCGTAATTCTTAATACACAGTCCACGCATAATGAAACTTAACCTGACTCGCCCCTTGGTAGTCTTCGACCTGGAAACTACAGGAGTGGATATCGCCACGGCGCGCATCATACAGATAGCTTACATCCTTGCCTACCCCGACGGGCATGAGGAACGTGACCAACTATTCGTCAACCCCGGACAGCCCATCCCCGCCGAGGTGGTGGAACTGACCCACATCACCGACGATATGGTGAAGGATGCCCCCGACTTCAAGACGCTGGCCCCCCAGCTGGCTGCCAAGTTCCAGGGATGCGACTTCGCCGGCTACAACTCCAACTATTTCGACATCCCCCTGCTATGTGAGGAGTTTTTGCGCGCAGGTGTGAACTTTGACTTCTCGGACGCACGCTTCATTGATGCCTGCAACATCTTCAAGCAGATGGAGCGGCGCAATCTGACCGCAGCCTATAAGTTCTATTGCGGCCGCAAGATGGAGGACGACTTTCAAGCCCACTTGGCCGACCAGGACACCGAGGCCACTTGGCGCGTCTTGCAGGCTCAGTTGGACATGTACGCCCCAGGCCGTCAGGAAGAGCCCGAACGACAGCTGGAGAATGATGTGGAGGCACTGGCTAAGGCCAGTCAGGTGGGGCGCCCACCAGTGGACTTCGCGGCCCGCATCGTATGGGACGACGAGGGCAACGAAGTCATCAACTTCGGAAAGTACAAAGGCGTGAAGGTGAAAGACGTCTTCCCTCGCGACCCAGGCTATTACAGCTGGATCATGCAAGCCGACTTCACACTAAACACAAAACAAACGTTCCAACGTCTCTGGGTCAAGTATGCTAAAAGGTAAGAAAATCGTTCTGGGCATCACGGGGAGCATTGCGGCCTACAAGGCCTGCCTGCTCATTCGAGGACTCGTCCGCCGAGGTGCCGAAGTGCAAGTCGTCATCACACCGGCCGGCAAGGAATTTATCACGCCGATTACGCTCAGCGCACTGACTTCGAAGCCCGTCATCAGTGACTTCTTCTCCCAGCGCGACGGAACGTGGCACAGCCACGTAAGCCTCGGTCTCTGGGCCGACGCGATGCTGATAGCCCCCGCTACGGCCTCCACCATCGGGAAAATGGCACACGGCGTGGCCGACAACATGCTCATTACGACCTACCTCTCCATGAAGGCTCCCGTGTTTGTGGCTCCAGCTATGGACCTCGACATGTTTGCCCATCCCACGACCCAGCAGAATCTTGACACTCTGCGCAGTTTCGGCAACCATATCATCGAACCTGCCAGCGGAGAACTGGCCAGCCACCTTGAGGGGAAGGGACGCATGGAAGAACCCGAGAACATCATCCAGGTGCTCGACGACTTCTTCTATGAAAAGGATTTGCAGGGGAAACGAATCCTCATAACCTCCGGGCCGACCTACGAGAAAATTGACCCCGTGCGCTTTATCGGGAACTATTCGAGCGGCAAGATGGGAGCGGCACTGGCCGAGGAATGTGCCCTTCGCGGGGCGGAAGTGGAACTCGTCAGCGGCCCCACCCACCTTCTGCCTGTCCACCCCCGCATCCATGTGACGAAAGTGGAGAGTGCACAGCAGATGTACGATGCGGCCACCCGCTTTTACCCCGTTTGCCAGGCTGGCATATTGTGTGCGGCTGTGGCTGACTTCACACCCGAAAGCGTGGCAGAAGAGAAGATTAAGCGGGAAGGCAGTGACCTCGTGCTTCGCCTGAAGCCCACGCAGGACATTGCCAAGGCACTGGGACAGCAGAAACGTGACGACCAGCGTCTGGTGGGCTTTGCCCTGGAGACCCACGACGAACATCAGCATGCCCAAGAAAAGCGCCGCAGGAAGAATTTCGACTTCATCGTACTGAACTCCCTGAATGACAAGGGCGCAGGCTTCGCGCACGACACCAATAAGGTCACCCTCATCGGGGTGCAAGACGAGAAGCACTTCGACTTGAAATCCAAGCGGGAAGTGGCTCGGGACATTGTGAATGAGTTAGTGAATGTGCTGTAACTCTTTATTGCAAAGCAATCCCTACAGCAAAGCCATGATAGCCGAAAAGATAAAGAGAAGGCTATAGGTGGCAAACAGGGCGAAAGCCAACATGTTCATATCTGATATGAGAAAACCGGATGAGGTGTAGGCGGTGGAATAGTATTGCCGGCCCAATGCCAGATGGCGGCTGGCGCAATTGTAAAGTGCGTATACGATGAAGCCCACCAGAACGCCCAGGATGGCCCCGCACAGAATGTCGCCCGGATAGTGGACGCCCAGATACACACGCGAGTAGGACGACACGATGGCCCAGAGAAGCAAGCAAAGGGCGGCAAGTCTGTTCCGCAAGCACATGGAAACAAACGTGAACAAGGCGAACGTGTTGGCCGCGTGACTGCTCACAAAGCCGAAACGTCCGCCAGTGTAGCCAAACACGGTATCGATGGTGTGGAGAAACGTGACGTCGTGAGTGGGGCGCCAGCGATGTACCATCGGTTTGATGAGCCCGCTGGAGATGCGGTCGGCCAGCAGGATGGTCAGGCCCAGTCCTGTCACAAAGAGCAAGGTCCGTTGCCACTGGCTGTTTTTCACCACAATCAGCAACAGTACACACAACAGGGGAATCCATGTTACGGTCTGGGTGACATACCACATGTATGAATCCCAGAAGACCGAATCGCTCCCGTTGAGCTGGAGGAAGATTCTGTTATCGAGGTTTATGAGATCTTTTATCATATAACCTCTATTATATAACTTCAATGTGATTGCGCTGAATCCAGCCCTGTTTGCCGTCTGCAAGTGTCACCTCGCACCAATCGCCCAGCGAATTGTCGCGGATGCTGACATAGGTGCCCTCATGGAGCACGAACAGGTCGCTTCCTGAGTTGGCCGGCGTGCTCTTGACGACAGCCGACGATACCATGACGATGGCTCCCGTGCGCTCCGTCTGGCGTGTGCGCTGAGACCAAGCGCAGAGGTTGGCAATGATCGCTGTCAGAAGGAATACGACGGCCAACGCGAAACTAATCTTGCGGAGGCCGATGCGCTTCCCGTAAATGTAGCCCATGAAGGCCAGCAGGCACAGTGCAAAGAGGACAATCCCCAGGCGTCCCCAGGCATCAACGCTCATCCAATTGACCATCGAGCGGTACCAACTGACGAAGAAGAATTCGTGGCGAGGCACCACGCGGTCTATCGTCTTTGAGCGGGCCATGTTGAGATTGAAGCGGATGTCCTCGTCGCCAGGACTCAGCATGGCAGCACGCTCGTACCAGAGAATCGCATGGGCGATGTCGTCCATGCGGTAGTAGCAGTTGCCTAGGTTGTAGCATACGACGGCACTTTCCCCTTCCTTGGCCATTTTCGTGTACAGCTTTGCCGCTTTCGTAAAGTCCTCCTTGGCAAAGGCGCTGTCCGCTGCCACCTTCAATGAATCGACATTCGCAGCCCACAATGCGGGCAAGGCAAGCTGGAAAAGCAGGGCAAGTATGGCAATCCGTTTCATTTGTTTTGTCTTTTTGAGGGGAATTAAGATACGACCTTATTATTCTCGGGGAAGACCACGTGCGGCGTGAAGTTCTTGGCTTCCTCAAAGTCCATCAGGGCGTAGGACATGATGATGACCACGTCGCCGACTTGCACCTTGCGGGCGGCCGCCCCGTTGAGACAGATGCAACCTGAGCCTCGTGTGCCCCGGATAATGTAAGTCTCGAAACGCTCACCATTATTGTTATCCACGATTTGCACCTTCTCCCCGGCAATCATGCCGGCAGCGTCCATCAGGTCCTCGTCGATGGTGATGCTTCCCATGTAGTTGAGGTTGGCTTCAGTCACTATGACACAGTGCAACTTGCTTTTCAGAACTTCTATCATCATAGCCTTCTAACCTTTGTATCGGATATGGTCGATTAACCGGATGGGCTGACTGCCACAGAAGACCGTGATGCAGCCCACGATGTCGTCGCTCTCGTCCCAGGATGCGACATCAGCCAAGGACTTTCCGTCCACGATACTGAAATACTGCACATTCAGCTCGGGCACCCGGTCGATGGTTTCCACCACCTTGTCATGGACCGCCTGTACGCTGCACTTCTCAGCCCACACCTTACTCTCTTTCAGGGTCTGATAGATGTGGTTGGCGATTTCGCGCTCCTCGGGGGTGAGCAGGGTGTTGCGGCTGCTCATGGCCAGTCCGCCCTCTTCGCGGATGACGGGACAAGGCACAATCTCCAGGGGGAAGCCCAGGTCCTCCACCATGCGCCGTATGACTGCTATCTGCTGGAAGTCCTTCTCACCGAAGTAGGCACGGTCGGGGTTGGTCATCATGAACAGCTTGGACACAATCTGGCAAACGCCATTGAAGTGTCCGGGGCGGAAGGCCCCCTCCATGACGCTGTCTGTGGGTGGATAACTGAAGTGCCGTGTGTCGGGTTCGGGATAGATTTCCTCCACGGAAGGGGCGAACACGAAGGTGGCCCCACAGGCTTCGAGCAATGCACAATCGGCCTCCAGCGTGCGCGGATATTTCGCAAGGTCGTTCTTGTCGTTGAACTGGGTGGGATTGAGGAAGACGCTGACCACGGTCACGTCGTTCTCTTCCACACTGCGCCTGACCAGGGAGGCATGACCCTCATGCAGGGCACCCATGGTGGGTACAAGACCCACACTCTTGCCTTCTGCGCGGACCTGGCTTAACCCAGCCTGCAAGTCGGCAATCGTAGAAACAAGTTTCATTATCTTTAATATCGTTTACAATTAAGTGATGCAAAGATACGGTAAACGGAAGAAAATGCCAAATTTATTCGTGCATATCACTAAAAAAGGTGAAATATGACCACAAATTGGACGTTGAGGATGACAATATCAGGAATTTTTTGTAACTTTGCACATCTAATTATATAAAGAGATGGAAGCGGAGAAGATATTATTCATTGCCCAAGAGATTAATCCCTATGTGCCTGAATCGAATCTGACCCGTATGGGTCGTGACATCCCACTCGATGCGCTGGAGCGGAATCGCGAGATACGCGCATTCATGCCGAAGTGGGGGAACATTAACGAACGCAGAAATCAACTGCACGAGGTGATACGCCTTTCGGGCATGAACATCATCGTGAACGACAACGACCACCAGCTGATTATCAAGGTTGCCTCGATAATGGGCACCCGGATGCAGGTCTACTTCATTGACAATGAAGACTATTTTGCCAAGCGCCTTGCCGAGCAGGACAAGGAGGGCAACGAATACCAGGACAACGTGGAGCGTGCCGCCTTTTATGCCCGCGGCGTGCTGGAGACCGTGAAGAAACTGCGTTGGGTGCCTGACGTCATTCACTGTCAGGGTTGGATTTCGGCCCTCGTCCCCGTCTATCTGAAGACGGCCTATGCCGATGAGCCATGCTTCCGCGATTGCCGGGTTGTCTTCTCGCTGACTGACCACAAACTCACGTTGCCCACGGGCGACAACTTCGCCCAGATTCTGGAGTACCGCAATGCCGATGCCTCTTGCTTCAAGGAGTTCGGAACGAGCCTGAAGATTGACGACCTTATAAAACTGGCAATCAAGTACTCTGATGGAGTCACGTTTGAGACCAAGCGCAAACCCAAGAAAGCCATCACCGACTACGCCACGGCTTGCGACAAACTGATTATGGAAAAGCGAAACGGTTCACCCGCAGACTTCATGGATTTCTTCGATGCCGTCTGGAGCCGCAACCGCCAAGTTCCCATAGAAGATTAACCCCCTTCTCCCCTCCCCTGTCTATGCACACGATTAAAATAGGAAAACTGCTTCCGCTCGTCTTGCTGGCATTTGCCGCCTGCGACGACAACACCGAGAATATTGGCATTCACTCCGAATCTGACGGAATCACGAACTCCCTGGCCGTCTTCCAGCTGACCACACGGTCACTGAAACTGGATTCTGTGGTGGCCAACAGCACCATCAGCTATCTGGGAGACATCACAGACCCCGAGACGGGCACTGACATCCGTGCTGATTTTGCCGCCCAGTTCTACACGTTCGAGAACTATGAATTTCCCGACAAGTCCCAAATGGTCGGCGATGTTGACGGGAAGGTGCGCCAAGGCATCGTCCAATGCGACTCCTGTGAGGTGCGCCTCTATTTCGACAAATACTATGGCGACGGGAACAACCCCATGAAACTGGAAGTCTATGAGCTCTCGTCGGAAAAGCTCCTGGAGGAGGATTCCGTCTACTACACGAACGTAGACCTGACGAAGTTCCTGCCCGCGGGTGCCGCTCCGCTTTCCACGCGCATCTTCACGCCCCGGGATTTCAACCAATCGTCCGCCACACTGAACGGGAGCGACTACAACGACAATGTCCGCGTCGTGCTTCCACGCGAAGTCGGCCAGCGTATTATGGAGCGATACTATGAAAATCCCACGAACTACAAGGATTCCTACCACTTCATCCGCAACGTATTCCCCGGCTTCTACTTCCGCACGTCTGGCGGTAAGGGCACGATGCTTTCGGTCTACGTGGGCACCATGAACGTTTACTATCGCTATGCCGACAAGACGGAGGCTGGCAAGGACACCGTCTACAATGCCATCACACGTTTTGCGGCCACCCCCGAGGTCATCCAGAGCACGCGCTTTGAGAACCAGAACATGGCTCCCCTTCTGGCTGACAACAGCTGCACCTACCTGAAGACGCCTGCGGGAATCTGTACGGAGATGACGCTTCCCGTCGACCAACTCTTCACGGGCGAACACGCCACAGACAGCATCAGCCTGGCCAGCGTGACCCTCACCCGATACAACAAGCCGCAGGACAGCTATCAGCTGGGCACCCCGGGCACATTGCTCATGGTGCGCAAACAGGACATGTATTCCTTCTTCGACGAACACCGCGTGGCTGACGGGCGCACCAGCTATACGACCACGTTCAACACCATCTACAACACCTACACGTTCGACAACATCTGCCGCCTGCTGGCCTATTGCAGGCATGAGAAGTTGGCCGGCGCAGCAGAGGCAGGCATTACGGAGGAAGAGTGGGCCAGCCGCCATCCGGACTGGAACAAGGTGGTGCTGATACCCGTCACCACGAGCTATGCCACGGTCAATCGCAACAACTCGACGGTTACTGCGTTGGTGAGCGTCAACCACGATCTGAACCTTAACAGTGTCCGCCTTGTAGGTGGCAGCAGTTCTCCTTTGACCATGCAAGTGGTCTATAGCAAGTTTTATTAATAGAGGGCCTTCCCTCCCCTTGTCATGCACCCCAGCTACCGAGAGATTAAGACCGAGGAGCAGTTGCAGGCTGTGCTCTCGCAATCCGCCGACATCCCCTTGCGCCGTCTGGCCTTCCACGGCCTGAACCTAAGGGAACATGCCGAGGAGGTCTTGTCCCGCCAGTATCGCGACTGCCTGTTTCTCGCCTGCCAGCTTCCGCACGGGCTGAAACGCAACCTCACGGACAGCCTTGTCTTCCCCAACATGGGCGAGCTCTTCGACTTCCGCACCGAACTTTACACTGCGGATTCGCTCTATGAAGGTTATGTCGTGGGCGAACCCGAAAGCCTGAAGCAGACGTTCGATGCGCGCGTCTACAAGCACTATCTCGAACGGGGCAAAATGGCCGTTGACATCAAGGAAACGCTGGCTCGTACCCTCCACGACCACTCCATCAGCAATGCCCTCCACAACTTACTTCTGCAATACGCCCCGGAGCAAATCGTCGGGGTCATGGGCGGTCACGCCATTTCGCGCTGCGAGCGGCAGTTCGAGACCGTAGCCCGCATCAGCAAGCGACTGACCGAACAAGGCAAACTGATGGTTAGCGGCGGTGGTCCCGGAGCCATGGAGGCCACCCATTTCGGAGCGTGGATGGCTGGGCGCGAGGAGGCGGAAGTCGAGGAGGCCCTTGCCATGTTACGCAAGGCTCCGACCTTTCACGATGATCTGTGGTTGGAGACGGCCTTTCAGGTGCGACACCGATTTCCCCAGACTCGTTTCCACAGCCTCGGTATCCCCACATGGCTCTATGGGCACGAGCCGGCCACTCCCTTTGCCACGCGCATTGCCAAGTACTTCGACAACTCCATACGTGAGGACGGCATCCTCACCATTGCCACCGGCGGCATTCTCTTCACGCCGGGTTCCGCAGGCACCCTGCAGGAAATCTTTCAGGATGCCGTGCAGAACCACTATCTTTCATTCGGTTATGCCAGCCCGATGGTGTTCATGGGCGTGGAATACTGGACGCGCGAAGTGCCCGTCTATCCGCTTATCCAAGACCTTCTTAGGAGGGGGCGGTACAAGAATCTCATCTTGGCCATCAGCGACAATGAAGAAGAACTGGAGGAGGAAATCCTCCGGTTCGCGATTCCCCCTCAGCCGACAGCGTTGCAGTGAATTTTCCCGCCGCCTTTCCTGGCAGCCTGCGGCGTGGTCAGCGTATGAACAGCATTTCGCGGTACTTCGGCAGTGGCCAGAGTTCGTCGTCGACGATGAGTTCCAGCTTGTCGACGTGGTAGCGGATTGTTTCGAGCAGCGGTGCCACGGTGTCATGGTAGGCCACGGCTTTCTCCATTTCGTCGCCGATGCGATTAGCCACACGCCGGGCTTCGATGAGCCGGCTCACGTTTTCTGTGATGAACGACGAATGTTCTGATATCTGCTTTATCAGGCGCAGGTTATTCTCGTTCAACTGGCGTGCCGTGTCCGAGGGGAAAATGTCGCTGACCTTGTGTACGTTGTCAATGAGTTGGCTCTGGTAGCGCGTGGCCACGGGTATGATGTGGTTGAGACAGAGGTCGCCGAAGATGCGTGCTTCGATCTGTATCTTCTTCGTGTAGGTGTCGAGTTTGATTTCGGTGCGGGCCACGAGTTCGGCCTCGCTCAGTACGCCCATCTTGCCGAACATTTCGATGCTCTCCGGCGCCAGATACTTCTGGAACATCTTCGGGGCGCTCTGTTCAATGTCCAGCCCGCGGCGTGCGGCCTCCTGCTTCCAGTCTTCCGAGTAGCCGTTGCCCTCGAAGTGGATGGGCTTGCACGTCTTTATGTCGTCGCGCACCACCTTCACGATGGCCTTCATCTTGTCCATGCCTCCGTCAATGAGGGTGTCCACACGCTGGCGGAAGTCGGTCAGGGCCTCCGCCATGGCGGTGTTCAGCACAATCATGGCCGCAGCGCAGTTGGCCGAAGAACCCACAGCGCGGAACTCGAAGCGGTTGCCCGTGAAGGCGAAGGGCGACGTGCGATTGCGGTCGGTGTTGTCGAGCAGCAGTTCGGGTATCTGGGGGATATCCAGCGTCAGGGACTTCTTGCCCGTGAGGTTGAAGAGTTGGTTGTCGTCGCTCTGTTCCAGAGCCGTCAGCAGATTGGTCAGTTGCTTGCCGAGGAAGCTGGAGATGATGGCTGGCGGTGCCTCGTTGGCCCCCAGCCGGTGGGCGTTGGTGGCCGAGATGATGCTCCCCTTGAGCAGTCCGTCGTGGCGGTAAACGGCCATGAGGGTCTCGACGATGAAGACCACGAAGCGGAGGTTCTCGCGGAGCTGTGCGTTGGGGTTCTCTGCCGTTTGTCCGGTGGGTGTCTTGGCGGGCCCATGGAGTAGGATGCCCGTGTTCGTGGCCAGGCTCCAGTTGTTGTGCTTGCCGCTTCCGTTGATGCCGGCAAAGGGCTTCTCGTGGAGAAGGCAGCGGAAGCCGTGCTTCCTAGCCACCTCCCGCATAAGTGACATCATGAGCATGTTGTGGTCGACGGCCAAATTCGTCTCCTCGAAGATGGGGGCCAACTCGAACTGGTTGGGGGCCACCTCGTTGTGGCGCGTCTTGCAGGGGATTCCCAGTTCCAAGGCGCGAATCTCCAAATCCTTCATGAAGGCTGCCACACGTCGCGGGATGGCGCCGAAGTAGTGGTCGTCCATCTGCTGGTTGCGTGCCGAGTCGTGGCCCATGAGCGTGCGCCCCGTCATGAGCAGGTCGGGTCGGGCGGCATAGAGACCCTCGTCGACGAGGAAGTACTCCTGTTCCCAACCCAGGTTGGAGATGACCTTTGTCACGTCGGGATAAAAGTATCGGGCCACGGCTGTGGCGGCCTTGTCCACGGCCTTCAGCGACTTCTTCAGGGGGGCTTTGTAGTCGAGAGCCTCGCCCGTGTAGGAGATGAAGACGGTGGGAATCATCAGCGTGTCGTCAATCACGAAGACGGGGCTGGCCGGGTCCCAGGCCGAGTAGCCGCGGGCCTCGAAGGTGGAGCGGATGCCGCCGCTGGGGAACGACGAGGCGTCGGGTTCCTGCTGCACGAGCTCCTTGCCCGTGAACTCCTCGATCATGCCCCCGCGCCCGTCGTGAACCACGAATCCGTCGTGTTTCTCAGCCGTGCCCTCCGTGAGGGGCTGGAACCAGTGGGTGCAGTGGGTGGCCCCCAGGCCCATGGCCCAGCGCTTCATACCCTCGGCCACGGCGTCCGCCGTCTGCAGGTCCAGCTTCGTGTCGTTGTCCATAACGTCGCACATGCGCTCGTAGACTCCCTTTGGGAGATACTGCGCCATCTTCTCGCGGTTGAAGACGTACTTGGCGAAAAACTCGCTGGGGCGGTCTGCCCGATTGGGAACCTCCAGAGGCTTCTTCTTGAAGGCCTCGCCCACGACTTGGAATCTCAGTGTTGATGACATAATACCTATTTTAGTAGTGTGTTTGTGTTATGTGAAATATCCGTCTGCCTCTCTGCCGCGGCCAACACGGCCCTCGAAGACCGTCTCGGCTCCGCCCGTGAGCAGTACGTGGCCGTCCGCCTCGCGCCATTCTACGTCCAGCCGGCCACCATCCATCCCGACGGTCACCCTCCGCCCCGTGCGTCCCGTGGCGTGGGCGGCTACTGCTGCAGCGCAGGCTCCCGTGCCGCAGGCCAGCGTCACGCCGCTCCCGCGCTCCCAGACGCGAACCCGTAGGCTGCCGTCGGGACACAACTGGGCAAACTCTACGTTGCACCGCTCCCCCGCCCCATCCGTCCGTTCCAGTAGCGGTCCCTCGTGGGCCGGGTCCAGTGCTTCGGCATCGTCCACGAAACGGACCCGGTGAGGGTTGCCCATTGAGACGAAGACGTCCCCGTCTGGGGTCTCGCCGACCAACCGGGGCTGTCCCATGTCGACAGTGGCCGCCACGGCCTGGCCCTGTGCGGCGAGCAAACTGACGGTCTTCACGCCGCTCAGTGTGGCGATGCGTATGTCGGTGCGGGTTGTCAGTCGGCGGTCGTAGACGTACTTGGCCACGCAGCGTATGCCGTTACCGCACATCATGGCCTCCGAGCCGTCAGCGTTGAAAATGCGCATGGTGAAGTCGGCCTCAGGCGTGAGGCTCTTCCCGATGAGGATTAGTCCATCGGCTCCGATGCCGAAGTGGGGGCGGCTCAGGTGGCGGCTCGTCTCTGCGGGGTCGTCCACGGGGCACTCGGGCGTGTAGACGTAGATATAGTCGTTGCCCGCTCCGTGCATCTTCGTGAACCGCAGGCAGTTCCCTTTTGAATCCATCGGCGTGTGACGTTTTTCTGTTTTCAGATGCAAAGTTACGACATTTTGTCAAGAAAACCACCATTTCGGTGCGATTTTTTATTCTGGGGCAAGAGGGTTACTTTATTTGCTCTACGCTCTTCTTGTCTAATGGGGAGGTATTCCATGTCATTGCATCAGTTGTGACATTATCTGTCAGTTCTTGGTACGACTTGAATGAGTCCAGCCACCCACGGGCTTTCGGCAATCGCACATGCCTATTCAAAACGCCGACTCACTCCTCTGCCCGCTACAGATATCCATGACGCCAACGCCAGAGGAAGTGCCAGACGCGCCAGGGCATCTCCCACAGGGCCTCGCCGGGGAAGAGGCGGACGCGACGGAGCGAAAGTCGCAGACGCCACCAGAGACGGTCGGCGCGGCGGACGTGGTCGGCGGAACGTCTCTCGGGGCTGAAGTGGCCGAAATTGCCGCCGGAGAGTATGTCTTCGAGCAGCCACGCTCCCACCCGTTCGTCGGGCTCTGCTATCTCCAGTTCACGCGGAAGGCCGAGGGCCTGCTCCATGACCCACATCAGCCCCCCGGCAAACCGGAGGAGGCCGAAGCGGCGCAGGAGGGGGCGCATCTTGGCATCGAGGGAACTGGATGGCGGGCAGGCAGCCCGACCGCGACCGAGAGCATGGAAGTAGTCGACCAGCTGGCGCAGGCCGATGCCTTCGTCAAAGACGTGGCGGAAGATGTGGAGCAGGAGATAGAGGAGGTTGAACTCGTCGGTGGGCACGGGCATAGGGAAGCGGTCGTCAGCCGGGTGCGACTGGCGGTGGGCACGGAACCAGTGCTGCAGGGCGCGGTTGCGCCAGGGATTGAACATCCAGGTTGGGGTGAAGTGGAGTTCGACGTGGGTCCGAGGGAAGACGGGAAAGTCGGTGTGGTGGTAGGTGACCGGGGCGCGGCGGCCCGTGACGCGGCGCACCATGCCGACAAGCCGATGGCGGCCTCCGTCGACCCAGATGTCGATGTCGCCAGCCTCGCGCCACTCGGGGTGGGGATAGAGCCGAGCCACGCCCTGTCCCTTCAGCAGGCAGTTCCAGTAGCCGCTCTGCGTGAGCTTCGCTGAGAGCTGGAGGCACTGGGCATCGAGCCGGCGGTTCGTGTCGGCACACTTTGCTCCCTTGCCCAGCCAGCGAAGTTTCAGGTCGAGGGGCAGTCCGTGACGGTCGCCCCACTGGCCCCCGTCGCGCTCAAAGGCCTGGAGGAAGAAGGCACGGAGGCAGTGGCGGCGGGCCTGCTCGTAGATGTCGTCCCACTCCGCGGCGGAGGGGATGCGGGAGAGCGTGCGGCGTGTGCCGAGTGCTGCTTGAAGGACTTCGAGGAAGAGACTTGAGTGGGAGGGCACGTTGGTCGATTGGTTGTTTAGGTCGTTGGTCGTTTGTTCGTTCAGGGCGTTAGGCGGTGGAGTGCTTAGGGCATTGGCCGTTTGGGGGTCAGCGTTCGAAGTGCTGATAGTCCTTGGCGGTCCGCCAGTCGCCGCCCCAGCGGAATCCGTGGGCAAGGAAGAGACGGTAGCAGAGGTCGTGGTGGTCTATCTTGTAGGGGATGTCGGTGCGTTTGTCGCGGTTGTAGGCCCACTTGCGTCCGCCACGGGGCTCTATGCGGGTCTTGCCCTGCCGAGTGAAAATGTAGGGGTTGTAGAGCGTGTTGATGTCGACGGCAAGGCCCTGGGCGTGCTTCGAAAGGGTCTGCGTGCCGGAGATGGTGCGGTAGCAGAAGCAAGAGGTGTTGTTGGCCTCCATCGACCGCTGGTCGTCGGCATCGTAGTCGTCGATGAGCCTCATGCGTTCGATGCGGTAGCCCGCCAGCCAGAGTTGGCGGAAGATGTCGACGAGGTCAGCGGCAATGGCCTTGTTGCAGACCATCTCGCCCGTCTGGGTCAGTCCCTCGGCGTTGCAGTACGAGAGGCGCAGGTAGCGCAACTCGGAGCGCGGCACCGTGCAGCCGTCGGGATAGCTCTTGCCCTTCATGCGAAGGAAGACGGTGTCGGGGATGGGCTGGGAGGCGAAGACAGTGTCGGGAGCCGTTTGGACGCAGTACGAGGGAGCGGTGTGGAACGCCGCAAAGAGGAAGAGAACGAACGGGGCAAAGCGGGAACGCATAGAGGGGACAGGGAATGGGTGGGTCAGAAACGTTCTTTCAACATGCGCAGGAGGAACTCAGTGTTGCCCAGAAGATAGCGCCGCCACATGCGGCGGGGTTCGATGGCGAGCCGATAGAGCCATTCGAGGGAGTGGTCCTGCCACCACTGCGGGGCGCGACGGGCGGTGCCGGCATAGAAGTCGAAGACGGCTCCGATGGCTCCGACGTGACAGCGTATCTGGAGTTCGGGCCAGTGGGTGTAGACCCACTTCTCCTGCTTGGGGGCGGTCATGCCTATCCAGAGGAGGTCGGGGTCGGCTTGGTTGATGGCCGAGATGATAGCCAGATTGTCCTCGTCGGTGAACTCAGGTTTGTAGGGGGGTGAATAGGTGACGACGCGGAGCGAGGGATAGTCGTGACGGGCACGTTCGCGGATGAGCGACAGGACGCGCTCGCTGGAGCCCATGAACATCACCGTGGCCTCGCGCCCCGTGGAGGCCAGACGGCTCATCTCGAAGGAGAAGAGGTCCCAGCCTGCGATGCGCTCCTGAGGGCGGCTCTTGGCACCAATCCAGCGGCAGGCCTTGACGATGCTGGCCCCGTCGGGGATGAGCACACCCGCCTGGAGGGCGGAAGCAAAGACTGCATCCTTCTGCGCCACGTTGTAGGAGTGGGCGTTGATGGTGTTTATCATGAGTTTCCCCTCGGGCAGGGTGGCCAGTTCGGCCCGGCTGCCCAGGATGTCTGTTTCTTTAAGTTTCAGTGGCATGGTGCGTTAGAGTATTGTGAGGAGTTCCTTCAGATGGTGGATTTCGTAGTTGACCGGGGCGGGAGCCTGGAACTGGTCCGGATGGCGATTGAAGAAGACGACGTCGAGTCCGGCCGCCTGGGCACCTTGAATGTCGGTGACGAAGTTGTCGCCTATCATGAGCGTCGCCCCGGGAGTGGCCCCAGTCGTGCGGAATGCGTAGTCGAAGAAGGCCTGCGAGGGCTTGTTGACACCTGCGTCCTCGCTCAGGACGATGGTGTCGAAGTGGCTGAAGAGCCCGCAAGCGTGGAGCTTGCGGTATTGCACTTCGTGGAACCCGTTGCTCGTTATATGGAGGCGGTAGCCGCGCCGGCGCAGATAGTCCGTAGCCTCACGAGCTCCCTCGACCAGTCCTGGTTTGTCGGCACAAGCTTCAAGGAACCAGTCGCTCACCTCCAGACAGAATGCCTCAGTCACGCCTTCGCCCATGCCCACGCTGAGTGGGCGGCGGAAACGCTCCACGATGAGGTAGTCGCGCGTCACCTCGCCCCGGGCATACTGGCTCCAAAGGAGCACGTTGGCAAGCCAATAGGGTTCGGTGAACTGGCTGGGGGACTGGAAATAGCGGTCGAGGCGGAAGTGGTCGTAAAGCTCCAGCAGGGCAATGTCGGCATTGCCGTGAGTGTCATAGAGCGTGTCGTCGAAGTCTATGAAAAGATCTGAGTATTTCCGGCTCTCCATCTGGCTGTCTTCGAGGGGGCTTAGTCTTACAAGTCTTTCGGGGCGATAAATCACAAATCATGGTGGAGCATACGGAACTCTGCCATTTGCTCATATTTCGTGCCCGGACGGCCGTAGTTGGCGTAGGGGTAGATGCTGATGCCGCCCCGGGGGGTGAAGAGGCCGGTGACCTCGATGTACTTCGGGTCCATCAGGCGCACGAGGTCCTTCATGATGGTGTTCACGCAGTCCTCGTGGAAGTCGCCGTGGCTGCGGAAACTGAAGAGATAGAGCTTCAGGCTCTTCGACTCCACCATTCGCTGGTCGGGGATGTATGAGATGCGGATTTCGGCAAAGTCGGGCTGGCCAGTGATGGGACAAAGCGTTGTAAACTCAGGGCAGTTGAAGCGTACCCAGTAGTCGTTGTCGGGGTGCTGGTTGACGAAGGTCTCCAACACTTCCGGCGCATAGTCCTGCCGGTATTCCACCTTTTTGCCCAAGGCCTGCAACTCTTCCTTTCTTCGTTCGGTATCCATTCTTTTGTCGATGTCTTTGTTATTTGATTATATGATGGTTATGTGTTTACTCTGAAAGCTTCTGAGGAGCGTAAATCTCTGCCAGTTTCCGGCTCAATGCCTCGCCGCGCAGTCCCGTCTCGACGACGGTGCCGTCGGGGGCGAAGAGAATGGTGGCCGGTATGGAGCGAATGTTGTAGAGCGATGCGCCCACGCACTTCCATCCTTGCAGGTCGCTCATCTGCGGCCAGGTGATGCCCAAGTCGCGCACACCCTGCTCCCAGGCTGACTGACGATTGTCGAGGCTCACACCCACAATTTCGAAGCCCAGCGGATGGTATTTTGCATAGTCGGCCTTCACGTTCGGCATCTCCTGCCGGCAGGGGCCGCACCACGAAGCCCAGAAGTCGACCAGGACGTACTGACCCTTGCCCACCCAGTCGGTCAGGCGGACGGTGTTGCCCTTGAGGTCCTGCATCGCGAAGTCCACGACCTTGGCTCCCGGCATCTTGACGCTCTCCTTGCCGAGCATGTCACGCAGAGGGGCAAGCGAGGGGCGGTTGGCAAACTTGTAGGTCTTCATGTACTCAGCGACATAGGTGTAGCCAACGTTGTCAGCCGAATAGAGCAGCGTGAGCAGGGGAATGAGATTGTCGCGATTGGCCTCCAGCATGTTGACGGTCAGGAGGCGGCTTTGCTCCGAGAACTCTTCCGTCCGGCGACGCAGTTCGTTCATCTTCTCCTCGGGAATCTGTGCCCCATATTCCGTCTGCATCGCACGGAAGTCGGCAATGATGGTCTCGGCCAGCAGGTTGTGGGTGCGGGTGGCCTCCTGATATTGCGCATAGCGCTGGTTCAGCTTGCTGCCTTTTAGCAGTTTTCCGCTATCCATCACAATCGCAGTCTCGTCCAGTATCATTTCGCACAGAGGGGCGTTGACCTGGGCGGGCTTATAGTGAACCAGTGCTACTACGGTCTCGGGCGTCTGGCCGCGGAAGGCGGCCACGCCGTCGGTCACCACGGCACTGTCCAGCACTTGGCGGTTCTCGCCGTCGTTCAGGTAGGCGGTTTTGCCGTTCTCCAGTCCTTTGCAAGTGACATCGTAGGAAATCTGGGCCGACAGCGGCTGCCACGTCATAAAGCAGGCCACGAGTGCAAGCAGATGGGTGTGTGTGCTAATCAGTCGTTTCATATAAGGCCGAAGATTAAAGGGTTTGCTGATGTTCCTTACGCAGCAGGTCGTTCACCGTCTTCACGGGATTGAAGGTCTCCAGAGGAACCTCCACGAAGAGGGTCGACCAGTCGCTCATGGCACCATTCCAAAGGCCGGGAAGCTCCAGTGCCTTCAGTTCGCGCCCGTTCTTGCTCTTGAAAGAGATAAAGCCCGTCTGCGGGTCGACATAACGGGGAAGGTCGAACCGACCGCCCTTGTAGTCACGAATGCCGCACACGAGGTCGACGGGATTGAAGTGCGTTCCACCCGTGAACATGCGGACGTATTCGGGATTGTTCTTGTCAATTTGGCTACTCTCCAGTATCTGGGGCGACACGCTCCCATCGGGATTGTAGGCAAGGAAGGGGCCGCCGCCTGGCTCGCCCGCATTGCGCACGACGCCGCAGACGCGCATCGGTCGGTTGAGTTTGCCCCGAAGCAGGGTGGAAAGGGCCGCGTCGTCCAGTTCTTCCGCATGGGGCAACTGGGTGCAAAGTGTGTGCTCAATGAAATGCAGCATCTCGCAAAGTTCCTCGTGGGAGACGTTGCCCTCATCGAGGCGACGCAAATAGCCGAAGACCCTTTCTTGGGTCTCCACCAGCAGCCCGGCAATCACCTGCTTCCACTCCGTCGTGACGGGCTTCATGCGGTCGGGAACCACGTTGTCAATGTTCTTGACGAAGACCACATCGCTCTCCAAATCGCCCAGGTTCTGTATCAATGCTCCGTGGCCACCCGGACGGAACAGGAGGCTTCCGTCGTCGTTGCGGAAGGGCGTGTTGTCCATGTTGGCGGCCATCGTGTCAGTGGAAGGTTTCTGCTCGGAGAAAGAAATGTGGAAATGGATGCCGTACTGTTGCTCGTAGTTTGGCAAGATGCGCTCAACCAGCGACTCAAACAGCTTACGGTGCTCCGTGCTCACCGTGAAGTGGACATCGGCCTCGTTGCGCGACGAGGCATAGAGGGCGGCCTCCACCAGATGTTCTTCCAGCGGAGTGCGGATTTCTTCGTCGTAGGCGTGGAACTGAAGCAGCCCTTTGGGCAGCTGGCCATAGTTGAGCCCGGTCTCGCCGAGCATGTTGCTCACGACGGCCTTGTATTCTCCCTCGTCAATCAGGGCGTCCACTCCCCTGCCCTCGTTCACCATACACGAATCGTCGAGTGCCGAAAAGAAGGCAAAGTCGTGTATGCCCTCGAAGAACTTCTTTTCAGCCTCTTTGGTGGGCACGTCATAATCGGCATCCAGGAATTCGAACATGTCCTTGAACATTCGGCTGGCGGCACCACTGGCGGGGACGAACTTCGTGATTCGGTGTCCCGCCTGCTTGTAGGCTTCCCATGCAGCGATGTGCGACGTTTTTTCTTCAGCCGTCACGGCTACGATGCCACGGCCGATGGCGGCGGCACCTGCCAGACGGAGGAATGGGAAGCCTGTTTGAAATTCACGCAGTTGCTGCTGAATCTGAACTTCGCTGATGCCCTTCTTTTCCAATTGAGCCTTATCAGATGGGGTTAGGATGTTTGCCAATGTTTCCATAAATTATTCGTCAAAGATGAAAAAATGTGTCTGAGATGTATTTAGCACGTTATTATATTAAATAGGTATAGAGCGGCAGGACGTCAGTCAAACAGCACTGCATCCCCGAATGCCATGCCCTCCAAGTCCTTGGGCGACAGGTTCAGCTTCTCGGCTTCGATGGGCCACTGAATCCCGATTTTGGGGTCGTCGAAACGGATGGAACATTCGCTTTTCGGGTCGTAGTAGTTGTCAACCTTGTAGCAGAACAGGGCTTCGGGGCTCAAGACGAGAAACCCGTGGGCAAAGCCGCGCGGGATGAACAGCTGTCGCTTGTTTTCGCCGCTCAGTTCGACGGCTATGTGGCGACCGAAGGTAGGCGAACTCTTGCGCAAGTCCACCGCAATGTCTAGCACGCGGCCTTCAATGACACGCACCAATTTTGCCTGACTGGATTCGCCTCGCTGATAGTGGAGCCCGCGAAGCACACCATAGGATGACCTCGACTCATTGTCTTGCACAAATTCCACCTTACCGATATGTCGCTCAAAATCAGTCTGTCTGTATGTTTCCATGAAATAACCGCGTGAATCGCCGAACACCTCGGGTTCCAGAATCCACACGCCTTCAATATCCGTCATTAAGTATTCCATAATATCCCTCTTAACAATATTTTCTGCAAAGATACTGATTATAATCGACTTGACAAAGGCAAATAAAAATGTTTGCAAAATATTTTTCTTATTATTCGTTCGTTTGGAAAATTTGACGTACCTTTGTAGCATGAATCAGTTTCCGATATTGATAGAGTATCTGCTACTTAATCACGATTACGTAGTAATACCGACCTTGGGGACATTCATCGTTCAGCAGATGGATGCCCGCCGTAACGAGGACGAGGAGGTTTTCCTCCCCCCCTATCGTTCCGTGCGATTCAATGCGGAGTTGGTTCAGGACGACGGTTTGCTTCGTACCTCCATCTGCAGCATCTACAATGTCAACGATGAGCAGGCAGGACAAATGCTTGGCACATGGATCGATGAGTTCACTCAGATGCTGGACGACGAAGGCTGCATCGATTTCGGCACTATCGGTCTGTTTACCCGCGACAAGGCGGATAACCTTATATTCCAACCACAAGAGTCAGGTGTCACTACCCCTGACTACTATGGGCTGGATGCGTTCCATTTCCGTGAACTCCAGCAGGCCCCAAGGGCTAAGGTCGTGCCTATGGCCGCTTCGATGGAGGCTGACGAGAAGGAAATCACCATCCGCATCAATCGCCGCATCGCGAACTTTGCGGTGGCCGCCTGTGCCGCATTCTTGCTTTTTGTCGTATTCAACCTGCCTCCTATGCAAGACCAGAAGCAGGAGCTGCGCAGCAGCCTGAAGGAACTCTTTGTGCCCTCGTCCCATACACCGGCGGCTGAACACAGAACCACTACGGCGGCTCCTTCATCCAAGACGGTAGAGACGAACAAAACGGCAAAGGAGATGACAGGGACACGACCTGCAACAAGCGGGGAGGCCAAAGCCGGTGCTACGGCCGATATGCCCGTTCAGGTGCCTGCCGAAAAGACCGAGCCGCAATCTGCGTCCCAGCCTGCGGCGGAAAACGGGTATGTCATCGTTTTGGCAAGTGCCATCCCCGAGCGCAACGCCCAGAAATATGTTCGCACACTGGCCCAGCGTGGTTTCGTCAGCGCACGCATCGTCAAGAGCGGCTCGATGCTCCGCGTCGTCGTCGGCCGTTACGCCAGCGAAGGAGAAGCCTCCGAGGCAGCCCGAGAAATACGCAGGAAGAACAGCGAATACAAATCTGCTTGGGTACATCATTTTAAGTAACATTCACAGAGGTGCCCTTCGAAACTTGAACATAAAAGGAAAGCAAGGTGAAGAGAGTACGTTGTCCCAAGTGCGATAATTACATAACTTTCGACGAGAAACATTATATCGAAGGTCAGCAACTGGTCTTCGAGTGTCCCGAGTGCCATAAGCAATTTGCCATTCGCATCGGTGTCAGCAAATTGCACGCCACCCACAAGGAGGAGAAACTTGACGAGCAGGAGAATGCCGAGGAATGCGGCAGCATCGTGGTCGTCGAGAACGTCTTTCACTACAAGCAGGTCATCCCTCTCCGAATGGGCGACAACGTGATTGGGCGCTATGTGCGCGGGACGGATATCAACACACCCATAGAGACCGTCGACCCGAGCGTCGACACGAAGCACTGCATCATTCGCGTCCAGCGAAACAAGCGGGGTGACTTGCAATACATTTTGCGCGATGCCCCGAGCAATACGGGTACCTTCTACATGAACGACATCCTGCGCGACCAAGACCGCGTGCGACTCTCTGAGGGCAGTATTATCACCATCGGGGCCACCACCCTCATCCTGCGTACGGCACAAGCGGCTGACGAATCATCATGAAACGCCTTCACTCCCTTTCGTATTAAAAGAATAGCAAACGATTATATGTGGAAGATATTTGCAATATTCATTCTATTCATGACCGTCGTGACGTTCATCGTCTTCGGCATTGACAAGTGGAAAGCCGCGCACGAACGTTGGCGCGTTCCCGAGTCCACCCTGTTCCTCCTGGCCGCCTTCGGAGGCAGTTTGGGGGCTCTGCTCGGAATGCAAGTGTGGCGCCACAAGACCCAGCACTGGACGTTCCGATTGGGTATTCCGCTCATCTTCGTCTTGCAGGTCGGCCTGCTGCTTTGGCTCGTCTACGGCCCCCAACCATGAAGGAGGGCAGACGCATATCGGGCCTGTAACTTGCAAATATGACTTTATTTTCGTAACTTTGCGGTCTGAATAATATACACTTCATATAAATAAGGTAAAAAGAAAGGAAATGAAAGCATTTGTGTTCCCCGGTCAGGGTGCCCAGTTCACGGGAATGGGCAAGGATTTGTACGAAAACGACGAACGTGCAAAGGCACTTTTTGAGAAAGCCAATGAAATCTTGGGCTTCCGCATAACCGACATCATGTTTGAAGGCACAGCCGAAGAGTTGAAGCAGACGCGTGTGACGCAGCCTGCCGTCTTCCTTCATAGCGTAATCAGTGCCCTCTGCATGGGCGACGAGTTCCAGCCCGATATGGTGGGCGGTCACTCCCTCGGCGAGTTCAGCGCATTGGTGGCAAGTGGAGCCCTCAGTTTCGAGGACGGTCTGCGTCTGGTGTTTGCCCGTGCGCAGGCCATGCAGAAGGCCTGTGAGAAGGTGCCCGGCACGATGGCCGCCATCATTGGTCTTGACGACCAGCAGGTGGAAGCCGTCTGTGAGCGCGTTCGCGAGGAAGGCAAAGGTGTGGTGGTTCCTGCCAACTATAACTGTCCCGGCCAACTCGTTATCAGTGGCGAGGTGGACGGCGTGAATGCCGCCTGCGCCCTGCTGAAGGAGGCGGGTGCCAAGCGTGCGCTTCCCCTGCCCGTGGGCGGTGCGTTCCATTCGCCCCTGATGCAGCCTGCCAAGGACGAGTTGCAGGCCGCCATAGAAGAAACCCAATTTGCAACTCCCCGTTGCCCCATCTATCAGAATGTCGACGGCAAGGCCCACACCGATGCCGACGAAATCAAGCAGAACCTCATGGCCCAGCTGACCGCCAGCGTCCGTTGGACTCAGGAGGTGGAGGCCATGCTCGAAGCGGGTGCCACCGAATTCGTCGAGTGCGGTCCCGGCAAGGCTCTCCAAGGCATGATTGCCAAGATTGGGCGCGGGCATGAAAATCTTGTGATTCGTGGAATATAAGACAACACTCGCTTGCTTGTTGGCTTGCCTGCTTGCCTCCTGCGGCAAACATGGCGAAACAACTACCGATGCGACTATGGAAAGCAAAGAGAAAATCATCATCTATCAGGTCTTGCCGCGTTTGTTCGGCAACGACAATCGCACCTGTCAGCCCTGGGGGTCCAATCAGGTCAATGGCTGCGGCCATCTGGCCGACTTCACCCCCCGTGCCTTGGAGCAGATTCGCAGTCTGGGTGCCACCCACGTCTGGTACACGGGGCTCATTGAACACGCCTCGCAGACCGACTATTCGCTCTACGGCATCGCCGCCGACCACAAGGCGGTAGTGAAGGGCATTGCAGGTTCGCCTTACGCTATTCGTGACTACTACGACATTGACCCCGACCTCGCCACGAGCATTCCCGCCCGCATGGCTGAGTTCGAGGCACTGGTGGAACGGACCCATGCGGCCGGGATGAAGGTGCTCATCGACTTCGTGCCCAATCATGTGGCCCGTCAGTATCACAGCGACGTCCGCCCCGATAGCATTTCTGACCTGGGGCAGGACGACGATACGACGCAGGCCTTCTCGCCCAACAACAACTTCTACTACCTGCCTGGGCAGGCCCTCCAGGTGCAAGGAATCGACCAGGGTGACTATCGCGAGATGCCGGCACGCGCAACGGGCAACGACCAGTTTACCGCCCAGCCTAACAGGGACGACTGGTACGAGACCGTGAAGTTGAACTATGGTGTCGACTACTTGGGTGGACGCACGCCGCACTTCGACCCCGTGCCCCGCACGTGGAAGATGATGCTCCATATCCTGCTCTACTGGGCCTCGAAGGGAGTCGACGGGTTCCGTTGCGACATGGCCGAGATGGTGCCTGTGGAGTTCTGGAAGTGGGCCATCACGCAGGTGAAGGCGCAATATCCTGAGGTCATCTTCATCGCCGAGATTTACAATCCGCAGGCCTATCGGACCTACATCGAACAGGGCCACTTCGACTATCTGTACGACAAAGTGGGCATGTACGACTGCCTGCGTGCCGTCACCGAAGGTCGCCAACAGGCCTCGGACATCACCCAGCAGTGGCAGGCCACCGACTCCATCCGCGACCACATGCTCTACTTCCTGGAGAATCACGACGAGCAGCGCGTGGCAAGCGACTTCTTTGCCGGCGACGGTGAGCACGGACGGGCCGCCATGATCGTGGCCACCTGCCTGGGCACGAATCCCGTCATGCTCTATTTCGGTCAGGAACTGGGTGAGCGCGGAATGGACACGGAGGGCTTCAGCGGTCGTGACGGGCGCACCACCATCTTTGACTATTGGATGCTGGACAAAATTCGCCGCTGGCGTAATCACGGACGCTTCGACAACCGTCAGTTGACTCCTGCCGAGCTCTCGTTGCAGCAGTTCTACAGCCGCCTGTTAGGCTTGGCCAACAGTGAGGCCGTCCTGCGTGAGGGCCAGATGTACGACCTGATGTATGCCAACCTGCGCAATCCCCACTTCAATCCGGGCAAGCAGTTTGCCTTCGTGCGTTGCTTGGGTCAGGAACTCATCCTGGTTGTCGTGAACTTCGACGGCACAGATGCTGAGGTGGAAGTCAATGTCCCGAAGCACTTCTTTGAGTTCTTCGGACTCGCAGAGACTGAATCCGTTCGGGCAGAGGGCCTTTTGGCCACATGTCCCTTCCAGATTTCGTTTACTTCCGAAAAACCGACTCGCCTGCTCGTGCCTGCCAACAGCGGTCGCCTCCTGCGCTTCTCGCTGTAAGAGCCTATCGGGACGCCGATAAAGAGAGAACGTATTCCCCGAATGCGAGGAATACGTTCTCTTTTATTTGCCTGATTATCGCGGCTCTTACAGGATTAGTAATGCCTCAGGCTAGGGATTACTAATGTCCCGGGGCGGGGATTAGTAATGTGCCGAGCCAGGGATTAGTAATGCCCCAAATCCGGGTATATTAGCCCGGGATAACAGGGCATTCAGAGGCGGTCGTAGCCCCACTGGTCGAGGATGGGTCCCCAGGCGTCGTTGACGAGCTTGATGGTGCGCGGCTCGTACTGATACTGGTTCTTCTTGTACCCGCGCTTGCCTTCGATGTATTTCTCGATGTGCGGACGTGCCTCCTCCCATCCGGGCAGGGAGAGTTCGCGGTAGAGGCGTTCGGCCAGCCCCATCGCGTCGCGTTCGATGTCCTCAAAGCGTACCTCGATGAG
This sequence comes from Bacteroidaceae bacterium, assembly GCA_017453445.1. Classification (GTDB taxonomy): domain Bacteria; phylum Bacteroidota; class Bacteroidia; order Bacteroidales; family Bacteroidaceae; genus Physcousia. The sequence continues at coordinate 5,182 of JAFTEX010000035.1, read as the reverse complement.
GTTTCCTTCGGGGATGCACCCCTTCTGTTCCTGATAGGCACGGTGAAGTTCCACGTAGTTGCGTAGGATGTTCTGCTCCATTTGCTCGACAGAGATGGAGTGGAGTTCCAACGGGGCGATGGTGCTCGTGAAGAACGAGCGGCTCGACTCAAACACGGTGTAAGGATTGCGCATGAGGTAGATGAACTTGGCATTGGGGAACATCTCGACGAGCGTCTTCACCTTTCCCGTGTGAGGCGGGTTCTTGGAGAGGTACTGAGCGTCCTTCACGCCGTAGCGGGAGTTCCACATCGAAATCTTCACCAGTTTCATGAACTTCTCCTTGAAGTCGGCAACCTCCTCCTCCGTCGCGTCCTTCATCGTGAGGAAGCGGTCGCAATACTCCTGCATCCGCTCGGGAAAGAACCAAAAGTTGTAGTATGAGTACGGACAGGTGTTCTGCAGTGCGAACTCCTCCTCCTGTGGCAGGTCGGGAGCCAGTTCCATGTTGTCGGTGGGACGATGACTGGGCATGAGCCACCCCATGACGGGCTTGAACAGTCCCTGCATGGCCATCATGTAGTGCGGGAAGACGGTTTGGTAGGTAGTGGTGAAACCGAACCGGGGGTCTTGTGCTAAGATGTTGTGGACGAAGGTAGTGCCCGAGCGCCAGTGGCCGAGTATGAATACGGGGTCGTGCTCCAGGGGCCGTTCGGCCAGGTGCTTGCGATAGCGGCGCTCCTGCAAGGGGGCCATCACACTGAGCAAGCGGCAGACGGCCTGAGTCAGCCGATACTTCATGCGCTTGTTGTCTGCGATGTGCTGTCCTTCGGTGATTAATTTGAATGTCTTCCAGTCGGCACCGACGAGGGTGTTGACGGGGAGCTTGCTGAATTCGATGAGTCCCATTCTATTTTCACAGTTTCGTTGTTACGAGATTTTGTTGTTCCCGTTCTACCAGGATGTCTCTATTTCTCTTTGAGCACTCTCACTTCCAGCCCCTGCCGGCTGAGTTCCTTGACGGCGCGGTCGATGGCCTCGTAGTGGTCGGGCGTGATGCCTAACTGAGGCAGGTTGAGCGTGGGAAGGTCGGAGGCGGCTGTTTCCGCCTCTTCGAGCGGACGCACAATCATGCCGACTGCTGAGGTGTTGTTCGTGATGGGGTCGATGAGGATGAAGGCCCCTGTGGCACGGTTGTCCTTGTAGCTGTCGAAGAAGAGTGTCTTGGCTGTCGTGATGCGCACACAACCAATCTCGTTCAGTTTGAAGTCCTGCCCTGGCAGTTGCTCCATCGTGTTCACGTCCACGCGATACTGTATCGAGTCGAGCGTGGCACGTGTGGTGTTGGTGTTGTGTTTCAGGAAGAACTGCTTTGAGCGGTCCATCGGCTCCTCGTCCATCCAGACGAGCATGGTCTCGAACGAGCGTCCGATGTGTGGCAGGTCATCGGGTCTCACAATCATCTCGCCTCGGCTGATGTCGATTTCGTCCTCCAGTGTAAGGGTGACGCTTTGGGGGCAAAATGCTTCCTGCAGCTCACCCTCGTAGGTGACGATGCTCTTCACACGACTACGCTTCATCGAGGGCAGGGCCACCACCTCGTCACCCTTACGGACGATGCCGCTTGCTACCTTGCCGCAGAAACCGCGGAAGTCGAGGTTCGGGCGCAGGACGTACTGCACGGGATAGCGGAAGTTCGTCATGTTGCGGTCGCGGTGGATGGGCACCGTCTCAAGGAACTGCAGCAGAGACGTACCCCCGTACCAAGGGGTGCGGTCCGACTTCTCCACCACGTTGTCGCCTTTCTTGGCGGAGATGGGGAAGCAAGTGACATCGTCTATGCCCAGTTGCTGGGTGAGTTCGAGATATTGATCGCGTATATTGTTGAAGACGCTTTCGTCGAAGTCCACGAGGTCCATCTTATTGACGGCGAGTACGATGTGCTTGATTCCCAGCAGACTCACGAGGAACGTGTGCCGGCGCGTCTGGGTGATGATGCCGTTCCGGGCATCCACCAGGATGATGGCCAGGTTCGCGGTGGAACCTCCCGTAATCATGTTGCGTGTGTACTGCTCGTGTCCCGGCGTGTCGGCGATGATGAACTTACGTTGGTTGGTCGAGAAGTATCGGTAGGCCACGTCGATAGTGATGCCCTCCTCGCGCTCGGCCTTCAGTCCGTCGAGCAGCAGTGCGTAGTCGATTTCTCCCGCGCCGGCGTTGCCGACACGCTTCGAGTCGCGCTCCAGTGCCTGAAGCTGGTCTTCGTAGAGTTTCTTTGAGTCGAACAGCAGGCGCCCGATAAGGGTGCTCTTGCCGTCGTCCACGCTTCCTGCAGTCAGCAGGCGCAGCAGGTCCTTCTTCTCGTCGGCATCGAGGAATGCCTTTATATCAAGTTTCTTATCTTCCATTGTCCATTGTCAATTGTCCATTTACTTAGAAGTATCCTTCCCTCTTCTTCTGTTCCATCGAGGCCTCCTGGTCGAAGTCGATGACACGTGTCGTGCGTTCGCTCTTCGTGGTGGTCATCATCTCCTCTACGATTTCCTCGATGGTCGAGGCTGTGCTTTCCACCGCCCCCGTCAGGGGCCAGCATCCGAGCGTGCGGAAGCGTACCATGCGGGGGTGGACCTTCGGCACGAGTTCCTTCGGCAGGCGGTCGTCGTCGGCCATGATGAGGTTGCCGTCAATCTCCACGCAGGGGCGTTCCTTGGCGAAATAGAGGGGTACTATGGGGATGTTCTCTAAGCGGATATACTGCCAAATGTCCAGTTCCGTCCAGTTCGAGAGGGGGAAGACACGGATGCTCTCGCCTTTGTGGATGCGTGAGTTATAGATGTCCCAGAGCTCTGGACGCTGGTTCTTGGGGTCCCACTGGTTGAACTTGTCGCGGAACGAGAAGATGCGCTCCTTGGCGCGGCTCTTCTCCTCGTCGCGCCGTGCACCGCCAAAGGCCGCGTCAAATTTGTATTTGCTCAGCGCATCGAGCAGGGCTTTTGTCTTCATCAGGTCGGTGTGTACCTTCGACCCGTGTGTGAAGGGGCCCACACCAGCCTTGAAAGCCTCCATGTTCGATTCCACAATCAAGTTCCACCCGTACTTCTTGGCGTATGCGTCGCGAAACTCAATCATCTCGCGGAACTTCCATTTCGAGTCGATGTGCATTAAGGGGAAGGGCACCTTGCCCGGGGCGAAAGCCTTCTCTGCCAGGCGCACCATGACGCTGCTGTCCTTGCCGATGCTGTAGAGCATCACGGGGTTCTCGAACTCGGCCGCCACCTCACGGATGATGTGAATCGACTCGGCTTCGAGTTCCTGAAGGTGAGAAAGGTGATAATTCATATTGTATTTAATTATTTTTTCGAAAGGATTAAGTTAACCACCAGCCGCACGCTCTCCTCCAACGGTTGCCGGCTGGTGTCGATGCTCAGCGTGGGATGCTGCGGCACTTCAAACGGGGCACTGATGCCCGTGAAGTTGCGCACCTCGCCTCGGCGCGCTTTGGCGTATAAGCCTTTCACGTCGCGGCGTTCACACTCCTCAAGGGGCGTGGAGACAAAGATTTCGTTGAAGTCGTCGCTCCCTATAATCCGGCGTGCCATTTCGCGAATTTCCTCCGTGGGACTCACGAAGCAGGCCAGCGTGACGATGCCCGTCTCGACAAACAGTTTGCCGACTTCGGCAATCCGCCGTATGTTTTCCCGTCGGTCCTCCGCCGTGAAGCCCAAGTTCGAGTTGATGCCCGCACGGATGTTGTCGCCGTCCAGTATGCGGCATAGGATGCCGCGTCTGTGTAACTCACGCTCCACGCCAAGGGCAATAGTCGACTTGCCGCTGCCGCTCAGGCCCGTGAACCAGACCATCATGCCGCGCTGCCCCAATAACTGTTCGCGCTCCTCACGGGTCATCATGCGGTCGTATATCGGATAAATGTTTTCTGCCATAAGTCTCCGTTTGCGGCTGCAAATTTAAATAAAAATTCCGAGATTATAAGCAAGTCGTGGCAAAAACTGGCACAATTTGTCCCGAAAAGGTAGAATTCAATGGCGTACATTCCAACCCTCGGTCCATAGAGGCGTAATATCCACTCTCTCAGGGTCTGGTTGTGCGGGTGCCTCGCCTTGCATACCACGGAAGAAATCAAAGAGCATGGGACGGCAAACAGATGAAAACGGAGGAAAAAAGGGCGAAGGAAAAAATATCGGCGGAAATAGTTGTGGCATCAGAGAAAAATGCTTATCTTTGACGGGATTTATAACCTTAAACATTACGACTATGGCAAAGAGAAGAGAACTGAAGAAGGGTATAAACTTCCTGTGCGGGGAATTGTTCGCTGAGTGTGTGGCCATTATGCACTATCAGAAGCCTACACCGCAGGAGGACGTGGACAACGTTATGACGAACATACTGAAGTTGCAGGACGACATGCTGAACCGCGTCAGCCACCCTGAGCCTGGAATGAAGGCAAAAGCCTATTTCAAGAAACTTCGCGCGGACATGGTCGGCCATACGGAAGAGATTGTGGAGCAGATTAAGGCATTGCTGTAATTTGAGGAGAGCTAAAAGGGACGATTAGGTATCATGCTACAAAAGTTTTGCAGGTGGGTCTTGTACCGCCGCCTTGGCTTCCGTTTTGAAGAGACGGTGAAGCGCCCTCGCAAGTATATCATCGCACTGGCACCGCACACTTCGAACTGGGACTTTATCATGGCACTGCTGTTCATGGGGGCGGAACAGTTCCAGTGCGGATTCATGATGAAGAAGGAGTGGTTTTTCTGGCCGTTGGGGCCGATATTCCGCCGCATGGGCGGCATCCCAGTCTATCGCGACAAGAACCGCAGCGTCACGGACGTCATCGCGCAGCAGGCTCGCGAGGCTGAGGACTTCCATCTATGTATCACGCCCGAGGGCACGCGTCGCCGCCAACCGGACTGGAAAAAGGGGTTCTACTATATAGCCCTCAAGGGTGAACTGCCCATTCTGCTCTACGGACTGGACTATAAGCGCCGCCTCATTCAGTGTACCAAACAGGTGATTCCCACGGGCGACTTTGACACACAAATCGTCGAGATAAAGCAATACTTTGAAGGTTTCCAGGGCTATCATCCTGAGCTATTCACAACGTAGGGCGGCGAGACACAGTTCACAGTTCATAGTTTATGAATAATACATTTAAGAGTTTTTTTCTCATGCTGGTCATGCTTAC
>JAFTEX010000013.1 GCA_017453445.1 Bacteroidaceae bacterium | reverse complement strand
TTTCAATTCGTAACTCCATTAAATGCTACAATGAAAAATCCATTTGGTACTTTGGTACTTTTGTGTCTGTTAACTCCCGATAACTCCCTCAAGTTGAGCGAATGCGAAACTTGAATATCTGATTTTTACAGATACAAGCGAAGGCCAGCTTCCAAGCCTATGCGGCGGACGCCATAGAACTCGTTGCTCTTCAGCTCTATGCCCTCCGGTTTTTTTAACGATACGGTGAACATATTGGCCTGAACCCCTACTCCGATATTGGGTGAGAGCATATACTCCATGCCTAACCGCATCAATGCGGCGAAACGATCTTCTGACCGTCTGAAGTCCTTCCACGTCTCAGAATATCGGCAGTAGCCTAACATGATGCCAGCATCCATGCGAAACTTCTTTCCTATCATTTCGGAAAACAAGACACCCGGACCTACGAAATTAGTGTACATCTTGATGCCTTCATCAAATTCCGTCCGCGTATGGGCATACATCAATCCTATGCCGATGCCCGACTTCCAGTAGAAGTCAAGACCTACGTCAAAACCTGTACCGAGTTTCGAATCATAAGAACGTCGACCCGTCTCGTATTTTGAAGTCAGCCACGACAACCCATAATTGACCTTCAACACCTGTCGAGGCAGGTTCTTCATCCGTTCACTTCTCTCTTCCTGCATCACCCGAGCCTCCTCTTGATAATACTGGTACGCCCGGTCAGATTCTATGGTCTGGCCGACGGATGTCAGAGCCAACGAGTCACTGACCGCCTCATCCATGCGCAGCATCGTTCCCCAAACCCTGTGTATGGTACTTATCATGTCGGGCACCCGGTGCCGCTCTATGATAAGTCCGTTACCACCATGACGCGCCGTCTCTTCAACGGCCAACTTCAGCACCATCGAATAGTCGCCCTTACCCGAGAAGCCATTGTCCACCACCTTCACCTTACCGATAGCAAGTGACTTAGGCGGCACCTTCTGCCCCACTTGGAACACCCTGACGGAGTCGGGCGCCACAGCAGGATAATTGGTGACGAACATATCGCTGACCACACGTGGGGAACATCCCGTCAGCAGTACAACGCACAGCAAGAAGCTTTGTTTCATCTTTTCCATTTGTTTTTTAGAAGGGTGTATCATCATCGTCTGCGTTTTTTATTGTTTCAATTGCAAAAGTACATAATAATTCAGAACTGGCAAAGGAAAAAGGTAAAAAGTTCGTTCTAAGCCGTTTGGGAACCTGATCTATGCTGTTTGAGAACCCAACGGAGGAAAACACAATGAAAAGGGCAACAAAAAAGACGGCGCAAAGGTTTACATCGCTGCCGAAATGCTTGGCACATTGACGTAATCCTTGCCAACCGTTTTATTCGTGGTCAAAGGAAAAGGTGTGTCAGCAATATCCTGACACCGATGAAGAGGAGGATGAGTCCGCCGAAGAGTTCGGGACGCAGTCGGCGGCGGATGCTGGAGCCGAAACGGAGGCCCAGCAGGAACCCTGCGACAGAGAACAGCAGCGAGCCGATGCCGATGACTGTCAGCGGCCAGAGTAACGATGCTGCCGACGTATAGCCCGTGACGGCCATCGAGATGCCTACGGCGAGGGCATCGATGCTGGTGGCTACGGCCTGCAGCAGTTGCGTGGACAGATGCGTGGGGTCGAGGTGATGTTCCTCCTCGGGCTCCCCTGACTCCTTGATCATACGCAGGCCGAGGAAGGCAAGCAGGCCAAAGGCCACCCAGTGGTCGTAGTCCTCGATGTAACGGGCAAAGTGGCTGGTGGCCATCCACCCTAAGAGTGGCATGAGCGCCTGGAAGAGTCCGAAGAGCAGTGCCGTGGAGAGTATGGTGACCCACTGGCGTCGCGCGACGATGACACCGTTCACGATAGAAACCGTGAAACAGTCCATGGCCAGAGCCACCGAAAGGAGCAATAATTCGGCTATTGTCATCATACGGGGTGCAAAGGTAGCGTTTTTATTTGGAAATATCAAACATTTTTCGTACCTTTGCAGCGAAAATAATAATTAATAAGGTAAAAAGCTAAAATGGAACAGAAAAACTACAAGCGAATCACCGTGACATCGGCCCTGCCCTACGCCAACGGTGGAGTACATATCGGTCACCTGGCCGGCGTCTATGTACCGGCCGACATCTATGTGCGCTATCTCAGAGCGAAGAAGCGCGAGGTGATGTTCATAGGCGGCAGCGATGAGCACGGCGTGCCCATCACGGTGCGTGCCCGAAAGGAGGGCATCACGCCGCAGGACGTCGTAGACCGCTACCACAAGATGATCAAGGACTCGTTCGAGGAGTTCGGCATCTCGTTTGACATCTATAGCCGCACCACCTCGGAGACCCACCACAAGTTTGCCGCCGAGTGGTTCCGCAAGCTCTACGACGAGGGCAAGCTGGTGGAGGAGACCACGGCTCAGCTCTACGACGAGGAGGCCAAGCAGTTCCTGGCCGACCGCTACGTCACTGGCGAATGTCCCTATTGCCACAATCAGGGCGCATACGGTGACCAGTGCGAGAAGTGTTGCCGCGACCTGTCGCCCACGGAACTCATCAACCCGAAGTCGACCATCAGCGGCTCAACGCCCGTGCTGAAGGAGACGAAGAACTGGTACCTGCCCCTCAACGAATATCAGGAGTGGCTGAAGCAGTGGATACTGGAGGAGCACAAGGAGTGGCGTCCCAACGTCTACGGCCAGTGCAAGTCGTGGCTCGACATGGACTTGCAGCCCCGTGCCATGACACGCGATCTGGACTGGGGCATCCCCGTTCCCGTGGAGGGAGCCGAAGGCAAGGTGCTCTATGTATGGTTCGACGCACCCATCGGCTACGTCAGCAACACCAAGGAGCTGTGCGAGCGTGAGCCTGAGAAGTGGGGCGACTGGCGCAAGTGGTGGCAGGACGAGGACACCCGCCTGGTGCACTTCAT
>JAFTEX010000034.1 GCA_017453445.1 Bacteroidaceae bacterium | reverse complement strand
TCGAAGAAATCTTACACATCTATTCAAATCTTACAAATCTCTTTTATAACAACTTCACTTTGTCAATGATGTTAGATTTGTAAAGATTTATAAGATTTCTGCCCGTAGGGCACTCCCCATTGGTTCGTTAAATTCCGATTTACTTTTGTGATACGCCTTTTCGCTCCTGGCCATACGGCACTCAACTCCTAATAATACGGCGTTTGTCTCCAAACAATGCGGCATTGCATGTCACATAATACGTCGAGAGACCAAAAAGAATGTGATGTCTTATTTGCAAGACGCGCGTCTTAACGCCATAAGACGCGCGTCTTACAGCGATAAGATGTGCGTCTTACAGCGATAAGATGTGCGTCTTACATCAATAAGACGCGCGTCTTGCAACAGAAAGAACGTATTATTTACGTAAAAACTTTGTGTTGTCTGCACTATTTTGTACCTTTGTTCCAACGAAAACATCACTTAATCAAAAACCTTACAGCCATGCCTATCACTTACAGCTTAGTACCGCGCAAGGAGGACTTGCACGACAAGGATTCAAAATGGAAGGTCTATGCCGCCGCACAGCGCCGCGAGACCGTCACGCTGGAGCAGATTGCCCACCACATCTCCTCGCATAATTCCGTGTTCTCCGCGGGCACCATCATTGGTCTGCTTACCGACTTCGAGAAGTGCGTCGTGGAGCAATTGAAGAATGGCAACCGCGTCGATTTGGGCCAGCTTGGTGCCTTCTTCGTCACGCTCCGCAGTCGTGGGGCCTCCTCCCCGGGGGAGTTCTCGACCGACCTCGTCGACCACATCAACGTGCGCTGGCGTTGCTCCAAGATGATGGATGCCGCCATGCAGCGCACGTCACTGCGAGAGGTGCCCAACCGCGCCGAACAGCGCAAGGCGAAAAAGAAGATGAAGGCGGAGGCAGACGAAGCCGTCGAGGCCTCGAAGCGCAAGAAGGCGTGAGGAGACATATTTGTAATTTTTCCTCTTTTCGCTTTATGCTTTGAAATCTTTTCATTATCTTTGCCTCGAAAACATTAAGGAGGAAACATGAGTAATCAGGCTCTTGCCCACAAGATTGCAGATTATTTCAAGACGAAACCCGTATTGAAAGCATGGCTCTTTGGGTCTGTTGCCCGTGGAGAAGAATCATCCACGAGCGATGTCGATATTCTTGTGTCACTTGATTACAGTCAACCCATTGGCCTTAAGTATTTTGGAATGGTACTTGACCTTGAGAATTTACTGGGTCGTCCAGTAGATTTGGTGGAAGAAGGTCAATTGATGCCTTTTGCCCGTCAGGATGCTGAACGCGATAAAAAGCTAATATATGAGAGAGCCAGTTCGTGACAAAGGACGCTTGGAGCATATTCTTGAGCAACTTGACAACATCAACGAGTTCATTGCCGAAAAATCGCTTGAGGACTTACAAAACAAAAAAGTTCTTCGTTTTGCCGTAGTCAAGTGCCTTGAGATTATAGGTGAAGCTGCCTATATGCTTTCTCTTGAGTTTAAGGAAAAGCACCCCGAGGTTTCATGGAATGAAATCGTCAAGATGCGTCATGTGTTGGTACATGGTTATTATCATATATCAATGCCCCTCTTATGGGCAATCATTACCAATGATTTGCCAGCCCTTCGTCCTCATATCGAGCAATATCTTGAGACGATGAAATAGTTTCTATTTCTGCTGATGGTCTCCGTTATACGATGACGTTATGCGTCCCCGTTGAGAATCTATAATAAAACGCGCAAGAAGGCGTGAGAATGTAACCTTGTGTTTGCAAACCAACGTAATTGCGAGCGAAAAAACAGGCAATTGTTTGTTTTTCCGTTCGCCACGTTGTATATTTGTGCGTGGCAAGTAATTATGTCTCACCATTAAAACCTTAAATGCTATGAAAATCGGAATTCCCAAAGAGATTAAGAACAACGAGAACCGCGTGGGCATGACACCCGCGGGCGTTGCCGAGTTCGTGCGGCATGGGCACGAGGTTTATGTCCAGCACACAGCAGGGCAGGGCAGTGGTTTTCTCGACGGAGACTATGAGCGGGTGGGAGCACACATCCTGCCCACCATCGAGGACGTTTATGCCGTGGCAGACATGATTGTGAAGGTGAAGGAACCCATTGACCCGGAGTATCCCTTGGTGCGACCCGGCCAACTGGTGTTCACGTATTTCCACTTTGCCTGTGACCGCGACCTCACCGATGCCATGATACGGAGCGAAGCCGTCTGTCTGGCCTACGAGACGGTGCAGACGGAAGGCGGCGCACTGCCGCTGCTTATCCCGATGAGCGAAGTGGCGGGTCGCATGGCTGCCATCAACGGGGCCTACTACCTGCAGAAGACGCAGGGCGGAAAGGGCAAGCTGATAGGCGGCGTGCCGGGCGTGTTGCCGGCTCGCGTGCTGGTTTTGGGTGCGGGCACCGTGGGCGAAGCCGCCGCCCTTCGTGCATCCGGCATGGGGGCTGAGGTGACGGTGGCCGACATCTCGCTGCCCCGGCTGAAGCATTTGGCCGAGGTCCTGCCCGCCAACGTGCATACCATCTATTCCAACGAGGAGAACATCCGTGCCCTGTTGCCCACCGCCGACATCGTGATAGGCAGTGTGCTGGTGCCCGGCGACAAGGCTCCCTATCTCGTGACGCGCGACATGCTACGCCTGATGGAGCCGGGCACGGTGCTTGTCGATGTGGCCATAGACCAGGGTGGCTGCTTCGAGACTTCTCGTCCCACAACCCACAGCGATCCCGTCTATGAAATCGACGGCATACTGCACTATGCCGTGGCCAACATTCCCGGGGCTGTGCCTCACACCTCCACGATGGCCCTGACCAATGCCACCCTGCGCTATGCCCTGGCCTTGGCCGACAAGGGCTGGCAACGTGCCTGCCGCGAAGACAAGGCTCTGGCCCGTGGTCTGAACATCGTAGAGGGCAAAGTCACCTTCGAGGCTGTGGCCGACGTATTTGGACTGCCCTATACGCCGGTCGACGAACTGCTATAGGGAACCCGTAGCCTCCCTGGGCACTCTGTCTTTTTACCCTTTTATGCCCCTAAACGCTTGGGCACTTATACTTTTAGACCGTAACAATTTGCGTAATTGCGGAATAATTCCGAACTTTGCAGACGGTTTTAGTTGAATTGTGTAAGAAAAAGAGGTAAAAAGATAGCAAAATGGAAACGAAAGACATTCGGGTGCAGTATGCCGACTCGTCGCATGTCGTACATGCCGAGCGCATCTGTCAACTCATCTTCGAATCGGCCCAGCAGCGCGGGACGGGCATTGCAAAGCGCCGTCCCGAGTACATTGCCGACAAGATGGAGAACGGCAAGGCGGTCATAGCCCTCGACGGTGACAAATGCGTGGGGTTCAGTTACATTGAGTGCTGGAGCCACGGAGACTATGTGGCTACGAGCGGACTCATCGTCGACCCGGAATACCGACGGTTAGGGCTGGCCACAAAGATTAAGGAGAAAACGTTTCAGTTGGCACGCGAGCGTTTTCCGTATGCCAAATTGTTCAGCATCACCACTTCGCTGGCTGTCATGAAACTGAACACGCGCCTGGGCTATCAGCCCGTCACGCTTTCGGAACTGACTCATGACCAAGAGTTCTGGCAGGGCTGTGAGGGCTGTGTGAACTACGACGTGCTGAAGCGCAACAACCATCGCATCTGCCTTTGCTACGGGATGCTCTACGACCCGAGGGTGCAAAACAAACCGCGTGCCCATTGGTACACGCCCTACTGGATGGCGATGCGCAACTTTACGAAAAAAATTTTCCGCTTATGAACGAAGAGAAAAGAGTGGTCGTGGCCTTCAGTGGAGGTCTCGACACGTCGTACACCGTGATGCGACTGGCGCAAGAGGGGTGGCAGGTGTATGCCGCCTGTGCCAACACGGGAGGTTTCAGCGAGGAGCAACTTCGCAAGAACGAAGAGAATGCCTATCGCCTGGGTGCGGTGGAGTATCGCACGCTGGACGTGACGCAGGAATACTACGAGAAGAGTCTGCGCTACATGATTTACGGTAACGTGCTGCGCAACAACTGCTATCCCATCTCTGTTTCCTCGGAGCGCATCTTCCAGGCCATCGCCATTGCACGTTATGCACAGGAGATTGGCGCACAGGCCATTGCACACGGAAGCACGGGAGCCGGCAACGACCAGATTCGGTTCGATATGACGTTCCTCGTCATGTGTCCCGACATCGAAATCATCACGCTGACGCGCGACGAGGGACTGAGCCGCCAGGCAGAGGTGGACTACCTGAACCAGCACGGGTTCCATGCCGACTTCGCGAAACTGAAGTACTCTTACAATGTGGGCATCTGGGGCACGTCGATTTGTGGCGGCGAGCTGCTCGACTCGCGTCAGAACCTGCCCGAAGAGGCTTACCTGAAGCAGGTGACCCGCGAGGAAGAGACGGAACTGAAGATTACGTTCGAGAAGGGCGAAATCGCAAAGGTGGACGGACGGACGTTCCCCACGCCCGTGGATGCGATTCAGTACATCGAGGCTGTAGGGTCGAGTTACGGCATCGGGCGCGACTGCAACGTGGGCGATACCATCATCGGCATCAAGGGCCGCGTGGCCTTTGAGGCGGCAGCCCCCAAACTCATCATCGAGGCGCACCGCCTGCTGGAGAAGTACACGCTCTCGAAGTGGCAGCAATACTGGAAGGAGCAGGTGGCTCAGTGGTACGGAATGTTCCTGCACGAGAGCCAGTACATGGAACCCGTGATGCCCGACATCGAGGCGATGCTCACCAGCAGTCAGCGCAACGTCAGCGGAACGGTCATCCTTCGCCTCCGTCCTCGTGGCTTTGAACTGGTCGGTGTGGACTCGGAGAACGACCTGCTGAAGTCGCCGCTCGGCGAATACGGCGAGGCGCAGCGCGGATGGACACCCGAGGAGGCCAAGGGATTCATCAAACTCATGTCCACGCCCTTGCGCGTTTATTATGGAATTCATAAGGACGAAAAACGGTAAGCACGAATGATTCGGGTAGGCATTTATGGCGGTGCCGGCTATACGGCAGGCGAACTCATCCGCCTTCTCGTGAACCATCCGGCATGTCGCATCGAGTGGGTGGCGAGTCAGAGCCAATCGGGCCGGCACCTCACCGAGGTACACGAAGGGCTGGTGGGCGACACCGACCTTGTCTTTAGTGCTGATGCGGGCGACCTTACGGCCATCGACCTGCTCTTCCTGTGCCAGGGGCATGGGCAGAGTGCCGAATTCTGGGAGCGTCACCCGTTGCCCGACACGCTTCGGGTGATAGACCTGGCGCAGGACTTCCGCGATGAGAGCTGGGGCTATGTCTATGGTTTGCCCGAGTGGCAGGCACCGCGCATCCGGGAGGCCCGCCTTGTGGCAAATCCAGGTTGCTTTGCCACCGCCATTCAGTTGGCTCTGCTGCCAGCGGCCCGGATGGGACTGCTCCGTGGAGACGTGACGGTCAATGCCCTCACGGGCAGTACGGGAGCCGGCCAGCGGCCTACCGCCACGACCCACTTCTCGTGGCGCACTGGCAATCTGAGCATCTACAAGCCCTTCACGCACCAGCATCTCTTGGAGATTCGGCGCACGCTCTCGTCTGTGCAGCCCGATTTGGGCGAAATCGACTTCATACCGTATCGGGGCGACTTTGCCCGAGGCATCTTCTGTACGGCACTCGTGCGGACGGAGCTTGCAGAGGCTTCAGAGGTCATAGAGGCTTATAAGCGATACTATCAGGAGGCACCCTTTACGCACTATGCCGACCAACCGATTGACCTGAAGCAGGTCGTGAATACCAACAAATGCCTGCTGCACATCGACTTCCATCATGGGCGGCTGCTCATTACGTCGTGTATCGACAATCTGCTGAAGGGCGCCGTAGGGCAGGCGGTGGAGAACATGAACCTGATGTTCGGACTTGACGAGCGCACGGGGCTGCATCTCAAGGCTTCGGCGTTTTGACGAGTGGTTGGGTGATGTAGTGATTTAGTGATTTAGAGGAATGAAACTATTCGACGTATATCCATTATTCAATATTGCCATAACGAGGGGCAAAGGTTGTCGCGTCTGGGATGCGGAGGGACGAGAATACCTGGACCTCTACGGCGGGCACGCCGTCATCAGCATCGGCCATGCCCATCCTCGTTATGTGGAGGCCGTGGCCCGGCAGGTGGGGCAATTGGGGTTCTATTCCAACTCCGTCGTCAATCCCTTGCAGCAAACGCTGGCTCGCCGATTGGGAGCCGTCAGCGGCTATGAGGACTACAGCCTCTTCCTCATCAACAGTGGGGCAGAGGCGAACGAGAATGCGCTGAAGCTGGCCTCGTTCCATACGGGCCGCACGCGCATCCTGGCGGCTCAACGGGCTTTTCACGGGCGCACCTCGTTGGCGGTAGAGGCAACGGACAATCCCCGGATCATAGCCCCCATCAACGACAATGCCCATGTGACGCGACTGCCCCTGAACGACCTTGAGGCCTGGAGGCATGAACTGGAGAAGGGCGATGTGGCGGCCGTCATTCTGGAGAGCATACAGGGCGTGGGCGGCATACAGATGGCCACGGAGCAGTTTGCCCAAGGGCTGTCAGACGCTTGCCGCCGACACGGGACCGTGCTCATTTGCGACGAGATACAGTGCGGCTACGGGCGCAGTGGGCGTTTCTTTGCCCATCAGTGGTTGGGGATACGCCCCGACATCATCACGGTGGCCAAGGGCATTGCCAATGGCTTCCCGATGGGCGGCGTACTGATTTCGCCTCGCTTCACGCCCGTCTATGGTCAGTTGGGTACCACGTTCGGCGGCAATCATCTGGCCTGTGCGGCCGCCTTGGCCGTACTCGACGTGATGGAACAGGAATGCCTCGTGGACAATGCCCGCGAGGTGGGCGATTACCTGATGGACGGGCTGCGGAAACTGCAAACCCGGAATCCACACATCACAGACGTGCGCGGACGGGGACTGATGATAGGCATCGAACTGGACGTTCCGCAGAAACCCATTCGAGAACGGCTCATCTACGACGAACACGTCTTTACGGGCTGCTCCGGTTCGAATCTGCTTCGCCTGCTTCCGCCCTTGTGCCTGACAAAGAAAGACGCCGACGAGTTCCTTGAAAAACTTAAAAGGGTTCTGCCCGCAACCTCATAACCTCATAACCTCACAATGAGAACATTTATAAACGTAGAAGACATAGGTAACCTGCAAGCGGCACTTCAGGAAGCGCGAGAAGTGAAGGCAAACCGCTTTGCGTGGCAACATCTGGGGCGCAACCGTACCCTCCTGATGATATTCTTCAACAATTCGCTGCGCACCCGGCTCAGCACCCAGAAGGCGGCAATGAACCTCGGGATGAACGTCATTGTGCTCGATGTCAATCAAGGGGCATGGAAACTGGAGACGGAGCGCGGTGTCATCATGGACGGCGACAAGAGTGAGCATCTGCTGGAGGCCATCCCTGTGATGGGGGCCTATTGTGACCTCATCGGCATCCGCTCATTTGCCGGCCTCACGGACCGCGAATACGACTATGCCGAGACCGTGGTGCAGCAATTTATCCGATATAGCGGTCGCCCCGTGATGGCAATGGAGACGGCCACCGTCCATCCGCTGCAGGCTTTTGCCGACCTTATCACGATAGAGGAATACAAGACCGTCGAGCGTCCGAAGGTCGTCTTGACCTGGGCTCCTCACTGCCGTGCCCTGCCGCAGGCCGTTCCCAACTCTTTTGCCCAGTGGATGAGGGCGGCCGACGTGGACTTCGTCGTGACACATCCCGAGGGCTATGAACTTGATGCCCGTTTCGTGGGCAATGCACGGGTTGAATATGACCAGCACAAGGCTTTCGAAGGAGCCGACTTCATCTACGCCAAGAACTGGAGTTGCCCGGGTGTGACACGCCCCGAGGATTACGGGAAGATTCTCTGTGACGACCGCAGTTGGACGGTGGACGCCGCGCACATGAGCTGGACCCGCGAGGCCCGGTTTATGCATTGCCTGCCAGTTCGCCGTGGACTGATAGTGACCGACGACGTCATTGAGAGCGCCCAGAGCATCGTGATTCCCGAGGCCGCCAATCGTGAGATTTCGGCTACGGTGGTACTGAAGCGCATGTTGGAAGCACTCAACTGACCGCATGATGAAACAGCAGATGACCCTTGTGAAGATTGGCGGTCACGTCATCGACGACCCGCAGGAACGGCAATCGTTCCTGCGCGACTTTGCCCGTATGGAAGGAGCGAAGGTGCTGGTTCACGGTGGCGGGAAACTTGCCACGCGGCTTTCCGAGCGGCTGGGCATCGAACCACGGATCGTGGAGGGGCGCCGCATAACCGACGACCGGACACTTGACGTAGTGACGATGGTCTATGCGGGATTGGTGAACAAGCAGATTGTGGCTGCGCTCGGTGCCCTTTCCTGCCCTGCGATTGGCTTGTGCGGAGCAGACGCGAACGTCGTTCCTGCACACCTTCGTCCGAAGACCCCCGTCGACTTTGGCTGGGTGGGCGACATTGAGCCGGAGCAGATTGACGCACGGTTCATTGCAGACCTGTTGGCGAAGGGACTTACGCCCGTTTTCAGTGCCATCACGCACGACGGCGGGGGCCACCTGCTGAACACGAACGCCGACAGCGTGGCCACCGCGATTGCGTTGGCTTGCTCTGCGGACTTTGACACGAGGCTCGTGTTCTGTCTGGAGAAGAACGGAGTCTTGTGCAATGTCGATGACCCGGATTCCGTGATAAGCCACATCAGTCGGGACACTTTTCAGCAACTCAGACAACAAGGCATTGTCAATAGCGGGATGCTGCCCAAGATAGAGGGCGCACTCAAAGCCGTGGAAGGCGGAGTAGGGGAGGTCGTCATCAAGCACGCCCGCAACCTGCTGACACCCATTGGTACACGAATCACAACACAGGGATAACAATGAAACATAGCGATACCATAAGACTGCTGGAACGGCTCATCGCGATTCCCTCGCCCTCGCGCGACGAAGGGCGGACGGCCGATTTGCTGTTCGACTATCTCCAGGAGAAGCAAATCGGCGAGGTGCATCGCGACAGGAATAACGTATGGGTGGCAAGCCGTGACTTCAACGAGCAGCGGCCCACGCTCTTGCTCAACTCGCACCACGACACCGTCCGCCCCAGTGCCTCCTACACGCGCAATCCGTACAAACCGACGCGCGAAGACGGGCGCATCTACGGCTTGGGGAGCAATGACGCGGGGGCTTCGTTGGTGAGTCTGGTGGCTACTTTCTGCCGGCTTGCCGCAGAGCCGACTGGTTGCAATCTCGTTCTTGCCTTGTCGGCAGAGGAAGAAGTGACGGGCGAGAACGGCATACGGCATCTCTTGCCCCAGTTGCCTCGTATCGACATGGCTATCGTGGGCGAACCGACGAAAATGCAGGTGGCGCTGGGCGAGCGCGGGCTTGTGGTGTTGGATGGAGTGGCTCAGGGCGTGAGCGGCCATGCGGCACGCGGTGAAGGGGTGAATGCCCTCTACCGAGCCATTGACGACATTCAGCGGATTCGCTCGTTTGTTTTTCCCCGCACGTCTGCACTCTTGGGGCCCATCAAGGTGACGACTACGCAGATTCAGGCCGGGAGTCAGCACAATGTGGTGCCCGACGAGTGCCGCTTCGTCGTGGACGTGCGCACGACGGATGCCTACACCAACGAGGAAACGGTGGCACTCCTGCAGTCCGCGGTCACGAACAGCACCCTGACGCCTCGCAGCACGCGCATTCACGCCTCCGCAATCGAGGAGAGCCATCCGCTCGTCGTGGCGGCCCGAAGCATAGGGCTGGAGACCTTCGTTTCCCCGACGACCAGCGACATGTCTCAGATGGCCTTCCCTTCCATCAAGATTGGCCCGGGCGACTCGGCACGTAGTCACACCGCCGACGAGTGGGTGGGCGAGGACGAAATCCGGCTGGGCATCGAGACATACACGAAGTTAATAAGGACAGTTGGCGGCCTAAGCCTCCGTACGACACAATAGTGTTCCTCCGTACATAGGAATGTAACCCTATAAGTATTAACCAAATAATCTTTCAACCGCATCGACATGAAACTCTGGGACAAAGGATACGACATAGACTCGTGGATAGAAACATTCACCGTGGGCAACGACCGCGAACTGGACATGCAGATTGCCCGTTACGACGTGGAGGCCTCGATGGCGCACATCCGCATGTTGGAGAGCATCGGACTTCTGACGAAAGACGAACTGGACATGCTCCTTAAGGGCCTTCAGCAGATTGCAGACGAAATAGAGTCGGGCAATTTTACCATCGAGGACGGTGTGGAAGACGTTCACTCCGAGGTGGAGCAACTGCTGACGCAACGCCTGGGCGAGGTGGGAAAGAAGATACATTCGGGACGCTCGCGCAACGACCAGGTGCTGGTGGACCTGAAACTCTTTTACCGTGCCCAGCTCCTGGAACTTGCCGACGACGTGACGAACCTCTTCCACCGTCTGCTCTCGCTCAGCGAGCAACACAAGGACGTGCTCATGCCGGGCTACACCCACATGCAGGTGGCGATGCCCAGCAGTTTCGGCCTGTGGTTCGGGGCATACGCCGAGTCGTTGGTCGACGACATGCGCCTGCTCTCCGCTGCCCATGCGATAGCCAACCAGAATCCGCTTGGGTCGGCTGCCGGCTACGGTTCCAGTTTCCCTCTCAACCGGAGCATGACCACCCGCTTGCTCGGCTTTTCCGATATGCATTACAACGTCGTGGCGGCACAGATGAGTCGTGGCAAGACGGAACTCGCCTTGTCGTATGCGATAGGCAGCATTGCTTCTACGGTGGGCAAGTTGGCGATGGACGTTTGCCTGTTCAACAGCCAGAACTTCGGCTTTGTCCGTTTCCCCGATGCCTACACGACGGGGTCGAGCATCATGCCCCACAAGAAAAACCCCGACGTCTGGGAACTCATTCGCGGGCGATGCAACCGCTTGCTCAATACGTCCAATGAGGTGGCGCTGCTGACATCCAACCTGCCCCATGGCTACCACCGCGACCTGCAATTGCTGAAGGACATCACGTTCCCTGCCCTGTCGGCCGTCAGGGAATGCCTGCGCATGGCCGACTTCATGTTGCAACACATTCAGGTCAACGCCCATATCCTTGAGGATGGGCGGTACGACTACCTGTTCAGCGTCGAAGAGGTGAACCGCCTCACGCTCACGGGCGTTCCTTTCCGCGAGGCCTACAAACGGGTCGGGAAGAAAGTGCAGGAAGGCGAATATCGTCCAGACAAACACGTCGCTCACACTCACGAAGGGAGCATCGGGAACCTTTGCACCGAGCAGATAAGAGAGAAAATGAAGGAAGCGTCAGCCTTTGCTCAGCGGTGCTCGTAGACGTGCACCCGGTCGACGAGCCTCTCCATGCCAAACTGGCTGCACAGTGCGTCAAACTTCGTTTTCAGTGTAGAATCCATTCACGCAGTCATTGCTTTTCAGGACGAAAAAACTCGCCGAGCAACAAGATGGTTGCCCGGCGAGTTTTCTTTGTATCGTGTTGAAAAAATGTAGACGTTTACTTGTGGTTGGCCTTTGGTCGACCACTATTTGCGCCCCGGCATAGCAGATGCAAGCATCGCTTTGCTCTTGCTGATTAGTGGTTCAGGGCCAGGTCAACGTTCACGGCGCAGGCTACGGAGCAGCCCACCATGGGGTTGTTGCCGATGCCCAGGAAGCCCATCATCTCCACGTGTGCGGGCACTGAGCTGGAACCTGCGAACTGAGCGTCGCTGTGCATGCGGCCCAATGTGTCGGTCATACCATAGGAAGCGGGACCTGCAGCCATGTTATCGGGGTGCAGGGTGCGACCCGTACCACCACCGGAAGCTACTGAGAAATAGGGCTTGCCGGCGCGGATGCGCTCCTTCTTGTATGTTCCGGCTACGGGGTGCTGGAAGCGAGTGGGGTTGGTGGAGTTACCCGTGATGCTCACGTCAACGTCCTCCTTCCACAGGATAGCTACGCCTTCGCGTACGTCGTCGGCACCATAGCAGTTGACGGCTGCGCGAGGACCCTTGGAGTAAGCGATGCGCTTTACTTCCTTCAGTTCGCCCGTGAAGTAGTCGAACTGAGTCTGCACGTATGTGAAGCCGTTGATGCGGCTGATAATCATGGCAGCGTCCTTGCCCAGTCCGTTCAGGATGCAGCGCAGGGGCTTGTCGGCTGGTCTCGACTTGTTGGCCATCTGGGCAATCTTGATGGCACCCTCGGCAGCAGCGAAGCTCTCGTGGCCGGCCAGGAAGGCGAAGCACTTGGTCTCGGGGGTGAGCAGACGGGCTGCCAGTTCGCCGTGGCCGATACCTACCTTGCGGTCGTCGGCAACAGAACCGGGGATGCAGAACGACTGCAGGCCCTCGCCGATGTAGTTGGCAGCCTCTACGGCGTCCTTTGCCTTCTCCTTCAGTGCGATGGCAGTGCCTACGACGTATGCCCACTTGGCATTCTCGAAGCAAATCATCTGTGTTTCCTCACAGGTCTTGTATGGGTCCAGTCCTGCTGCGTCGCAGATCTGGTTGGCCTCCTCGATGGAAGCGATGCCGTGCTTATTCAGACAAGCAAGAATCTGCTTGATACGACGGTCTTGGCTCTCGAATTTTACTTCTCTAATCATAGCAGTTCCTCCTTAGTCTTTACGTGGATCAATCGACTTAACGGCACCGTCTTCGGGTTTCGTACGGCCGTAAGTACCTGTAACACTCTTCAGGGCCTCGTCGGCAGGCACACCCTTCTTGATGGCGTCCATGAACTTGCCCATGTGAACGAACTCATAGCCACAAACCTGGTCGTCCTCGTCGAGGAACATCTTCGTGATGTAGCCCTCGGTCAGCTGCAGGTAGCGTGTGCCCTTCACCTTTGTACCATAGAGGGTACCCGTCTGAGAGATGAGTCCCTTGCCCAGGTCTTCCAGTCCGGCGCCAATCATCAGACCACCCTCAGAGAAGGCGCTCTGTGTGCGTCCATAGACAATCTGCAGGAACAACTCGCGCATGGCGGTGTTGATGGCGTCGCAAACGAGGTCGGTGTTCAGAGCCTCCAGCAATGTCTTGCCGGGCAGAATCTCGCTGGCCATAGCGGCGCTGTGGGTCATGCCCGAGCAGCCAATGGTCTCCACGAGAGCCTCTTCGATGATGCCGTCCTTCACGTTCAGCGTCAGTTTGCATGCGCCCTGCTGGGGAGCACACCATCCCACGCCGTGGGTCAGACCGCTGATGTCCTTGATTTCCTTTGCTTGTACCCACTTGCCTTCCTCTGGGATGGGAGCGGGACCATGGTTGGGACCTTTGGCCACACAACACATGTTCTGTACTTCTTTACTGTAAACCATAAAAATACTTAATACTTAAATATAGGTGTTTGAAAAAGGTTTCCGAGTACAAATATACCTAAAAAGAGTGACACAGCCTAAAATTTTAGGCCATTTTTCCATTGTGGAGGCTACATTTCCTTCAAATTATTGTTTCTCACTTGCTCTTTTTAGATAAAATGTGTATCTTTGCCCCTTGATATGCAATTTTTTACTAAAGTAAAAACCAGAAACAGAAACTATATGAACAAACCGAAATTTGCAAGTGTGCTGATGGGCCTCATGACGGCCGTGGCGATAACAGCTCAGGACAACGTGGACGAATGGATGCTCAACGGGCGTCCGGAGTGTGTACACGAGACGGCGGCGGGTACTGCCCCTCACGGTCGTCATAAAATCGGTTCTCAGGCAACTGCCTCCCTGAAAGCGAAGGGCGTGAAGAAGGTGCCCGTGGTGTTGGTGGCCTTCAGCGATTTGGCATTCTCGGCGGCCGATTTAGTGGAACGGGATGCTGACGACAACATCGTTTCGCGCACGAAGGGCACGGACGAGGAGGTGAACGCCTTCTACCAGAAGTTCTGCAACGGGACAATGGACGGGAGTCTCTATCGTGGTCACGGAAGTTACGGAAGCATTCGCGACTACTTTGTGCAGCAGAGCGACTCCATCTTCCTGCCGGAATTCGTGGTCATCGGCCCCGTGACACTCGATAAGGGCCATGCCCACTATGGCGCCAATAACGGAAACTCGAAGGACATCAACTTCTCCCAGTTCCGCAACGAGGCCATCGCCAAGGCTATGGAGCAATACACCGATTGGGGGCAGTTCGACAACGATGGCAACAACACCATCGACATGGTCTTCTTCATCTATGCCGGTATGGGAGAGAGCAACACCAAGGGGAAGTACCCCAATCTTATTTGGCCCAAAGAGTTCCAGAGTGCCACGACCATCAATGGGAAGGTATTCTCTGTGAGTGCAGCTACTTGTGAGTGTCGCCCTCTGAAGTGGTTAAACGACACCACGGAAACAGGGGAGATAGTTCCCAAAGAGGTGTTGGAAACGCGCACCGACGGCATTGGTGTGTTCTGCCACGAACTGAGTCACGCTCTCGGACTTCCCGACTTCTACGACACAGAGGGCCGTTCCTTCGGTATGGATATTTGGAGTGTCATGGACTACGGAGAATATGGAAGTAATGGCTATTGCCCAGGGAACTATACCGCTTACGAGCGTGAGTTCATGGGCTGGCGTCCCCTCATCGAACTCACCGAGCCCTGTGTGCTCACCATTCCTTGCTTTGCCGATGGGGGTACGGGCTACAAGATTGTGAATGAGGCCAACCCGCAGAACGAATACTACATCATCGAGAACCGCCAGCGGAAAGGATGGGACTCTGGAGTGGGGCAGATGGGGCACGGACTGCAAGTGACCCACGTCGACTTCCAGGCTACGCGCTGGAACAACAATACCGTCAACACGGATGCCAACCATCAGCGCATGACCATCATTGCGGCCAACAACCGATACATCGGAAGCAGCAACACGTCAAGTTCTAAAGAGTGGATGTTGACCCTGTCGGGAAATCTCTGGCCCGGGGACACAGAAAACGGCAACCTGACCGACACAACCACTCCGGCCGCAACCGTCTTCACGGGGGGATTCATGGGCAAGCCCCTGCGTAACATCACGGAGAACGAGGACGGAACCATCACCGTTTGCTATCGGACGAACGGCAAACTCGCCATGCCGGAAATCTCTTCTGAGAACATCACTACAGAACAACTCGATATGGTATGGACTCCCGTGGAGCACGCCACGAAATACGCCTACGAACTCTATAAGGAGGGACAGTTGCTGAAGAGCGAGACCATCACCGAGACCACCGTTCATCTTGAGGGACTCCAACCTTCCACCGAAATCGGCATCCGTGTCAAGGCCATGGCCGACTCGCCGGAAGACTACATTGAGAGCGAATGGAGCGAACTGGTGAAGCAGGCCACGCTCGACCCCGCTGCCACGGTTACGGCCAACGACCTCACGATGGAATACGGCGACGACGTGCCCGAACTGACCTATACCGCCGAGGGGGCATCCCTGGGTGGCACACCCGCACTCGACACAGAGGTTACCTCCGCAACTCCCGTGGGCACCTATCCCATCGTTGTCTCTGAGGGCAACGTGCAGAACAACAACGTTACCTACGTGGCCGGCACGCTGACCGTGACTCCGGCCCCGCTCACCGTCGTTGCCCGTTCCTATACCCGTGAGAAAGGATTCGCGAACCCCGACTTTGAGGTAGACTATGAGGGCTTCAAGAACGGCGAGGACGAAAGCGTGCTCACTTCGCTTCCCATACTGACCTGTGTGGCTTCAGAGGAGAGCGAAGTGGGGGACTACGACATCCTTGTGGGAGGTGCCGAGGCCGATAATTACGAGATTGGCTATGTCAACGGTGTGCTCACCATCATTCCGCCGGCGGCTGTCGCTTCCATAGTGTCAGAGAGCGAGCGCGTGGTGGATGTCTTCACCATGAGCGGGGTGCGTGTCAGCCGTTGCTTCGGCGACGAACTCGGTCGCCTTTCCCTCCGTCGTGGCATTTATGTAGTCCGCTATAACGACGGCACGGCCCGTCAGGTACTCATCAAGTAATTCAATTTATCCCGTAACGCTATGAAACGCATGAAGTATCTTCTCTTTTCGCTCATGCTTGCCGTCTCTTCGGCATCCTGGGCGCAGCATCTCGATTTCATGGGGACCGAGATGGGTGGTTCCATCAGTGACTTTACGTCGCAGATTCGTCAGCGTTATCCCTTGCAGAAGAAAGTGGGCGGTGACCATTATTACATCTACAAAGGTAGCATCTATGGGCACGACACCTATTTCAAGGCCGAATACTCACGCAAGACGAAGACCGTCTATAAGATTACTGTCACGCCGAAGCAGATTGACCAAAACGCGCTTGCCGATTCCCTGATTGCCCACCATGGCGAACCGTTGGAGGTGCAGGGCGGTTACCGCTGGAACGTGGAGGGGGGAACAATACTCCTCTACACGCCCGAAGGCTACGACTGCGTGCTGATGTATCTCGACACCGAAGGTGTGGCACGTTTCCGCGAAGAGAAATAACTCCTCCTATAACTCCTTCTCAAACCACCGCGTGATCTGCCGGAAGAGGTGATAGCGTGTATTGCCGCCGAAGATGCTATGGTTGCGGTTGGTGTAGGTGAGCATCTTGAAGTCCTTGTCCGTCTGGACAAGGGCTTCTGTGTATTCAGCCGTGTTACGGAAATGCACGTTGTCGTCGGCCAGTCCGTGGCAGACGAGCAGGCTGCCGGAGAGTTGGGAGGCACGTGAGATGGCATTTACGCCGTAGCCGTCGGGGTTCTCCTTCGGCGTGCGCATGAAGCGTTCCGTGTACACGGAGTCGTAGTAGCGATAGCTCGTGACGGGAGCCACGGACACGCCGGCAGCGAAGACGGGACGCCCCTCAGACATCGACATCAGCGTGCAGAAGCCACCGTAGGACCACCCCCAGATGCCAATCTTCGACTTGTTGACGTAGGGCAGTGTGCCAAGATACAGGGCCGTCTCCACCTGGTCTTCCGATTCCAGTTGTCCCAGGTGCAGATAGGTCTGCTTCTCAAAGGCTGCTCCCCGGCCCCCCGTGCCGCGTCCGTCCACGCAGACGCTGATGAAGCCCAGCTGGCCTAAGTATTGCTCGTAGAGGCAGCCGCCCATGTTGCCCGTCTGCCAGCTGTCCAGCACCTGTTGGCTGCCGGGGCCGCTGTACTGGAACATGATGACGGGATATTGCTTCGAGGCATCGAAGTTGAAGGGCTTCACCATGTAGCCGTTCAGTTCCGTCCCGTTCTTCGTCGTAAAGGTGAAGAACTCCTTCTTTCCCAGGTTCTTCGAGGCCAGTTTCTGAACCAACTCTTTGTTGTCAATGAGTGTCTTCAGGGTCTTGCCCGTGGCGTCGCACAGCGTCGTGACGGGTGGTGTCTGCAAGTTGCTGTAGACGTTCATGAAGTACTTGAACGACGTGCTGAACGTGGCCGCGTTCGTGCCGGCCTGTTGCGAGAGTTTCGTCACCCGTCCCTTGGCGTCCGTCTTGAACACGGCCCGGCGCAAGGGGCTTCCGTCCGTGGCTGCGTAGTAGAAAGTCTGAGTCTTCGGGTCGTAGCCGTAGAAGTCTGTCACGACCGTCTCTCCTTGGGTCACCTGTCGGCGCAGGCTGCCGTTGAGGTCATACTGGTAGATGTGGTTCCATCCGTTGCGCTCGCTCGTCATGGCAAATCCGCCTTCGTAGAACAGAATCTGTCCGTAGGCATTCTCGCCGATGTAGTGTTCCACTTCGTCACGGACGGCCAGCCGGGCTTCCGTACTCCGTGGGTTGGCCATGTAGATGTCCATGCGGTCCTGATGGCGGTTGAGGGTGACGACGGCCAGTTTCGTCGGGTCGCTGGTCATGAAGATGCGGGGGATATAGCCGTCCTTATCCAGAGGCACCTGCAGGGTCTGTGTCCTGTGGCTCTTGATGTCGTAGGAGTGTACGCTCACCGTGCTGTTCTTCTCGCCCGCCATCGGGTACTTGTATTCGTAACTGCCGGGATAGGTCCGGTACTCCTCTTTCTCAGGGCTGAGGCCCTTGTACCAAGGGAAGGAAAACATCGGCACCTCCGACTCGTCATAGCGAATCCAGCAAAGCATCGAATTGTCGGCATTGAAGGTCAGGCTCTGGTCCGTGACAAATTCCTCTTCGTTCACCCAGTCGGGCTTTCCGTTGATGACCTTGTTCCGTTCCCCGTCCTTCGTCACCTGGCTCTCGCTGTTGTTGAAGAGCAGTTTCACCAGGTAGATGTTGTTGTCTCGTACGAAGGCCACCATGTTTCCGTCCGGGCTCCATACGGGGCACTCTTGCGGGCCGCCGTCGGAGAGCGGCACGAGGGTCTTGTTCCTTACATTATATATATAGTAGACTGCCGTCTTCGAGCGTCGGTAGATGGGGGTCGTCTCCGTCTGGATGAGAATGTTCTGCTCGTCGGGACTCATCAGGTAGCCGTCCACCCGTTGGAGCTTCGTCTTGCCCTTGGCCGTGGCCACGTCGAAGAGTACGCTCGTCTGTTCGCCCGTGCGGAAGGAGTAGGTGAGAATCTGCTTCGAGTCCGTGCTGAGTTGCGAGTATTGTTCGCCGTCGGCCAGCGGGTTCACCCCGTAGATGCGCTTGGCGTAGTATTGCCCATTGCAAAGGTCCTTCAGGTTGAGGTTCTCGCCGGCGAGAGCCACGGACGGATGGGTGCAGAAGGCAGTGAGGACGGTCAGCACCGTCATGATGAGTCGTTTCATATCCTTGTTTTTTAGAATTTGCAGGTCAAAGGTACAAATAAGCGAGTGAAAATGCAAACTTGTGTGCAATTTTCTTGCGCGGAAGGCACCTTCGCATGGTTCGGTTGTTGAGCCTGTAACGTGCACGACTTTCTGTTCCGAAAAAAATATCTTCCAGTTGCTTGCAGTTCAGAAATATTTCGTAACTTTGCAGCAATTCTGGCGCACGGAGCGTCGTGGCAAAACGCCAGATGACATTTCGGAAGAGCGTTATACGCGGATTATCCTATCTGTGAAACTTCGACACTTTCATAAATGATGGATATGAGCAAAGAGCGCTCACGTGGATGATTATATACCCGCCTGACTGGCGGACTATATAGTCTTGAAAGCGTGGGTATTGCTTGTTACATCATTTAGGGCAGTCGAAGGCCTCACAGATAGTAATAAGACAAACTACACGCTTTTTTCGTATGCCTCGATATTTATTGTTTAACTAAATATTTAAGTGTATGAAAAAGATTCTTTTCCTTTTATGTGCGTTGCTCTCCATTGGGGCATCGGCACAAGTGAGTGGCAACGGGCCGAAGAAGGCATCCTACAACGGCCATGAGTACGTGGACCTCGGCCTTCCCTCGGGCACGCTGTGGGCGACGTGCAACATCGGGGCCACGAATCCCGAGAACTACGGCGACTACTTCGCCTGGGGCGAGACTTCGGGCTACAAATCCGGCAAGACCAACTTCGCCTGGAGTACCTACAAGTACTGTAACGGCTCAGAGAAGACCCTGACCAAGTACAACAATAGCAGTAGCTACGGCACGGTGGACAACAAAACGGAACTGGAACTCGCCGACGATGCCGCCTACGTGAACTGGGGCGGGAACTGGCGCATGCCGAGCCTCGACCAGATCGAGGAACTCATCAACAGCAGCTACACCACGACCACCTGGACCACCCAGAACGGCGTGTACGGCCGCAAGATAACGAGCAAGAGTAACGGGAACAGCATTTTTCTGCCTGCCGCCGGGTTTCGTGACGATACGTCGCTCGGCGATGCAGGTTACATCGGCTTCTATTGGTCGCGTACGCTCTACACGAGCAGCCCGAGCTACGCCTACTTCCTGGGCTTCCATTCGAGCAATATCTTCGCGAGCAGCTACGGCCGCTACTACGGTCCCTCTGTGCGCCCGGTGCTCGCGTCCATCCTTCTCGTAGAGACCATCACCCTGACGCCCGCGTCCCTCGCCTTGGCGATGGGCGCGACGTCGCAGCTCACGGCCACGGTCACCCCGTCCGGTGCCGACAACCCGGCCCTCACGTGGAGCAGCAGCGACCCGTCCGTAGCTCAGGTCAGTTCCACTGGCAAGGTGGTGGCTGTGGTCGCCGGCACAGCCGTCATCACCTGCGCCGCCACGGACGGCAGCGGCGTGAAGGCCACCTGCCAGGTCACGGTGAATCCACCAGTACCCACTGACCCTTCCAGCCTGACATCGGGCGAGTACGTCGACCTCGGTCTGCCCTCGGGCACCCTGTGGGCGACGCATAACATCGGTGCCACGAACCCCGAGGACTACGGCGACTACTTCGCATGGGGCGAGACCACGGGGTACAAGGACGGCAAGACCGACTTCAGCTGGAGCACATACAAGTACTGTAACGGCGACTATGACAAGCTGACCAAGTACTGCGGAGATAGCAATTTAGGCGACAACGGTTTCACCGACAACCTGACGGAACTGGAATTCTCCGATGATGCCGCCTACGTCAACTGGGGCAGTGAGTGGCGAATTCCGAGTGTTGAGCAGTTCCAGGAACTCATCAACAGCAACTACACCACGACCACCTGGACCACCGTGAACGGCGTGTACGGTCGTAAGATAACGAGCAAGAGCAACGGGAACAGCATTTTTCTGCCTGCCGCCGGGCGTCGTCTCGGTACGTCGCTCAGCAATGCAGGTTCCCACGGCTTTTATTGGTCGCGTACGCTCTACGCGAGCTACCACCCGTACTACGCCCGTAGCCTGAGCGTCTATTCGAGCAATATCCTCACGGGCTACGACAGCCGCTGCAGCGGACTTCCTGTGCGCCCGGTCCATGCCCCGCTGCCCGTGCCCAACGTGGCCACGCTGACCGACGGGGAGACGTACACGCTGGCCTCGGATGCGGACTACGACCGTGTGGACTACGTGCGCACCTTCACGACGACGGGCTGGCAGGCGCTGTACGTGCCCTTCGCGCTGTCGTATGCCGACTGGGCCGGCGACTTCGAGGTGGCACGGCTGAACGACGTCCACCAGTGGGACGACGACCGGGACGGCGAGATAGACCGCACGGCCCTGGAGGTCATCCTGCTGACGGGCGGCGAGACCGTGCCCCACACGCCGTACCTCATCCGCGCCAAGACAGCGGGGGAGAAGACGCTCACGCCC
>JAFTEX010000033.1 GCA_017453445.1 Bacteroidaceae bacterium | reverse complement strand
TCTCGCCCCTTTCCCCTTGCTCCTTGCCCCCTGCTCCTTGCCCCCTGCACCTTGCTCCTTGCCCCTTGCCCCCTGCCCCTGAACCCCCATTCCGCACCCTTGTGGCTCGCAATGCCGAGTCCTTCTCATTCATTTATCGTGAAACGCTCGACCGCTTGGCTGCCCTTGGCCCCGTCTGCTTTTTCGACCCCGAAACGGATGTCGCCCCCTCCTTCGGCGAGGTGTCGCTTCTCTATCTTCCCGGCGGCTATCCTGAGCGCCATCTCCCGTCACTCTCTGCGGCCGCGTCCGTGCGGCGTGCCGTTCGCGACTATGCCGAACGGGGTGGGAGAGTCTTGGCCGAGTGTGGGGGCATGATGTATCTCACTCAGTCCATTGCGACCGACGAGGGCTGCTATCCGATGTGCGGCGTGCTTCCCTGCTGTATCTCAGCCCGTAAGGCCGACCGTCACCTTTCGCTTGGCTATCGCCACTTCAGCCATCGGGGAGCCGAATATCGTGGCCATGAGTTCCACTATACGCAGGTGGAGGGGGGCGACTGGGACGCTCAGGATTCCTCCGTCCGTTTAGATGCAGTCTTTGACGCAAAGGGCCTGCGCGTCCCGAACCCGATAGTCCGCCGATGGAACGTAATAGCCAGTTACACCCACCTCTATTGGGGCGAGCAAGACCCGCTTCGCCTCTTCGAATAGCTTACTATAACCATAAAATAACGAAAATGCTTAAATTTCTCTTTACAACCCTCTTTTCAGCCGCATTCGTGGGGATGCAAGCTCAGAAGCCCATGAAGGCCCCCAAAGGCGGCAAGCCCATCAGTGACGAACTCATCGGCATCTTCTTCGAGGACATCAGCCATGCTGCCGACGGTGGCCTCTATGCCGAACTCCTTCAGAACGGCTCTTTTGAGTTCAACGCTAACGAACGCGACGGATGGGGGTCGGCCACGGCCTGGCGCATCGTCCGTCCCGGTCATTCGCTGGGCCGACTGGAGACGCGCATGGATCGCCCCCTCCACGCCAATAACCCAACCTACATGCGCCTGCACGTCGAGCGGGTCAAGGAATACTACGACTACCAGGGGTGGAAAGGCTACGGCCTTGAGAACAACGGCTTCGACGGAATCAGCGTGAAGGCCGGCGCACGCTATCAGTTCTCTGCCTTCCTGCGCACACCGCTTATCGGCGGCATGCAGGTGCGCGTGGCACTCGTAGAGCCGCAGGGCTGGGGCAAGGCCCCCAAACTGTTGGCCGAGGCCACCC
Source organism: Bacteroidaceae bacterium (assembly GCA_017453445.1). Taxonomy (GTDB): domain Bacteria; phylum Bacteroidota; class Bacteroidia; order Bacteroidales; family Bacteroidaceae; genus Physcousia. The sequence continues at coordinate 12,416 of JAFTEX010000033.1, read as the reverse complement.
TCAAGGCCGATTCCCCCTCGTGGAAAAAGTGCGAGGCCACGCTCACACCCACGGCCGACTCTCCGAAAGCCGCTCTTCAGGTCCTTGTGCTGACGCAGGGCGCCATAGACATCGACGAAATTTCCCTGATGCCCAAGGATACCTACAACGGCCACGGCTTGCGTAAAGACCTTGTGCAGGCGTTGGCCGACCTCCACCCCAAGTTCATGCGCTTCCCCGGCGGATGCGTGGTTCACGGCGGTGGCGATGGTTTCTGGAACACCTACCGCTGGAAGCAGACCATCGGTCCGCGCCACGAGCGCAGGCAGATGAAGAACACTTGGGGCTACCACCAGTCGATGGGCCTCGGCTACTACGAATATTTCCAGTTGTGCGAAGACCTCAACATGCAGCCCCTGCCCATCTTGCCCTGTGGCGTCTCCTGTCAGGGCACCAACGGCGGTTGGGGCATGAGGGGGCAGGCGCAGGACGCAGTGCCCATGTCCGAGATGGACGAGTGGGCACAGGACGCGCTCGACCTCATTGAGTGGGCCAACGGCGACCCTGCCACCTCGGAGTGGGCACGGAAGCGCGCCGAGCAAGGCCACCCCGCACCCTTCGGCCTCAAGTATCTGGGCTTGGGAAACGAGGAGAAAATTTCGCCAGAGTTTGCCGAACGCTTTCGCTACCTTTATAATAAGGTACGCGAGGCGCACCCCGAAATCGTCATCGTGGGCACTGCCGGCCCAGGTTCGCATCCCGGCAACCCCGACTTCGACAACGGTTGGAAGCTTGCGGAGGAACTCGCCCTGCCCATCCTCGACGAACATTACTACGAGCCCAACCGCTATTTCCTCTCCTCGCGCCAGTATGACCAATATCCGCGCGACCGCAAGACGAAGGTCTATCTGGGCGAATATGCCGCCAAGGACAAGAAACTCATCGATGCCCTGGCCGAGGGACTCTACCTCCTCCATGTGGAGCGCAACGGCGACGTGGTCTCCATGACTTCCTATGCGCCGCTCTTCGCCCGCAAGGGAGCCACCAACTGGAACCCCGACCTCATCTACTTCGACAACGAGCGCCCCTACCTCACGTGCAGTTACTACGTTCAGCAGATGTTTGGCCAAAGCGCCGGGCAGTACTACTACGGCGACTGTGTCCGGTTCGAGGGCGACAAGGCCGGTGTGGTTCAGCCCGTTGCTGACAGTCCTTACGGCCAGAGTGCCGTGCTGAACGTAAAGACACACCGTCTCTATGTGAAACTCTGCAATGCTGGAGCCGAAAAAAAGACCGCCCGGCTCGACCTCTCCCGATTCAAGGGCCTGAAGCCCACGGCCACGAAGACCGTGCTCACCGGCAAGCCCGACGATGAGAACAACTTCGACCAGCAGCCCATTGCCCCGCAGACCGAGACTGTCAAGGTGCAGAAGAAGATGTCGCTCGACCTTGAACCCTATTCGTTCGTCATGATAGAGGTGGAGCTGTAGTCGTTATTATTCCACTTTCGTCATCCTGTAACCCATGCGGCGTAGCCAAACGGCTACGCCCATTTTGTATAGTTGGTGCAGGCAGGCCACGTAGGCGCGGAAGGCCTCCGGAGTGCTCGGCTCTATGGGTTGGTGGCGCAGGAAACTGAGCACGTGGGCTGCGGTGTCGCTCGTCAGCCGTTCCACCTCTGCCGATTCGTCGCCCTGCAACTTTAGCACCTCATCGCGGATGTATTCGTCCATCTCATCATAGCCACGCTGGTCGCGCAGGTAAGCATACAAGTCTTCCATCTCAGCGTATCGTAGCCAATCGCCGTCCCACATTCGTGCCAGTGCCATGCCGATGTACATCATCCAACCCAGTGATGCCGTTGGATACTGGTTGAACTCCCGGATGCCATCGGGCAGGTAGGCTCGTGCGATGCCTTCCCACCGTTCTTCCACGTCGGGGCATTCCGGCAACCGTTCGTCCACAGTGCCCCGTCTCACCAAGTATTCGTGCACGTCCTCGTGCAGCAGCGTTTCAAATCGTTCCATTAGTTTCCTTTTTTTGCCTGCAAAGGTAGGAAAAAGAATATCTTTTGCCTAATGAATGTGACTTTCTTTGTCTGATTTAACCTAAATATGGTGATTTTTGTATAATTTTGTCGCATAGTAAGTAAATAGAGTCATGGAGCAAGCAATCGACACGGGAACTCTCCTCAGAACGTTGAAATTCCATTTCGGCTACGAGAATTTCCGGCCTATGCAGGAAGAGATAATCCGACATACGCTCAACGGTGGTGATTCGCTGGTCTTGATGCCTACGGGTGGGGGGAAGTCTATCTGTTTCCAGATTCCAGCCTTGCTGAGAGATGGGTTGACCGTTGTTGTCTCTCCTCTCATATCCTTAATGAAGGATCAGGTGGGAAGTCTGCGCTCCAATGGCATCAGGGCCGAAGCCTTGAACAGCAGTAACGACGAGGGACTCAATCGGGACATCTTGAATCGCTGCATGAGCGGCACCGTGAAGTTGCTTTACATCTCTCCCGAGCGCCTTGTGGGGGGCGTGCTTTCGTTGCTCCAACATGCCAAAGTCTCGTTGTTTGCCATCGACGAGGCGCATTGCATATCCAGTTGGGGCCACGATTTCCGCCCTGAATACACCCAGTTGGGTCAGTTACGGACCATGTTCCCCGCTGCCCCCATCATGGCACTGACTGCCACTGCCGACAAACTGACCCAACAGGACATTCTGGAGCAGTTGCATCTGGAGAAAGCCCATGTGTTCGTAAGTTCCTTTGACCGCCCGAACCTTAGCCTGGATGTCAGGCGCGGATATTCGGCTAGCGAGAAGCTGCGGGCCATTAAGGTCCTCGTCAACCGTCATCCGAACGAGAGCGGCATCATCTATTGTCTAGCCCGAAAAACCACGGAAAAACTGGCCGAGAAACTGAGGCGTGAAGGTTTTTCGGTAGGCATATATCATGCTGGGCTTACAGCAGCGGAGCGCGACCGCGTGCAGGACGATTTCGTGGCAGACCGCGTGCAGATAATTTGTGCAACTATAGCTTTCGGAATGGGCATTGACAAGAGCAATGTCCGCTTTGTCGTTCACTATAATCTGCCCAAGAGCATAGAAAGCTTTTATCAGGAAATAGGGCGTGGCGGGCGCGATGGGCTTCCCTGCGAGACAGTCTTGTTCTACAATCTGCAAGACATCATCATGCTGCGCCGCTTTGCCGACGAGAGCGGTCAGCGCGACATCAACCTCGATAAACTGCATCGGATGCAGGAATACGCCGAGGCGCAGGTCTGTCGGCGAAGGATTCTGCTCAACTACTTCGGCGAAATCAGTGACAAGGGTTGCGGCAACTGTGATGTGTGCCACACCCCCCCAACCTCATTCGACGGTACCCTCATCGTGCAGAAAGCCCTTTCGGCCATCGCTCGCACGAACGAATCGGTCGGATTCACCCTACTCATCGATATACTGCGCGGAACCCCCTCTCCCGAGGTCGTGTCCCATGGTTACGAGCAGATAAAAACCTTTGCCGCAGGGCGGGACATACCGGCGCGCGATTGGCAGGACTATCTGTTGCAAATGCTCCAGATGGGATTCGTTGAGATTGCATACAACGAAGACCGTCACCTGCATATCACCTCGCTTGGGAAGGAGGTTCTATACGGCCATCGGGCGGTTTGCTTGGCGGTTGTCAGCCGCGAAGACTTCAAGGTGAAAGACCGTCGGCAGAAGCCTGTAGAGAAAACACCCCTCCCGCTTGTGAGTCCGGCGGAGGATTTCACACTCTTTGAGCGTCTGCGCGAACTGCGCCGCCAGATAGCTGACGAAAGCCACTGGCCAGCCTATATCGTCCTCTCCGACCGTTCCCTTCACGCATTAGCTACGAATCGTCCGACTACGCTAGAGGCTTTCGGCTCTACGTTCGGCATAGGAGAGCATAAGCGGGACACTTACGGTCAGCGCTTTATTGATGTCATCCGGTGTTACGAGTCGGAGAGGGCAGATATTCCCTTCCCGGACGTGATGAACCTTGCGTCCCCCCGGTCGGTGGGACAAACATCACCGCAGGAACCCAAGGCGGAGGTCCTGCCCGTATCATACGAATGGGAACTGGAACGTCTCATGGAGGCCAAACTGAATATCGAAAAGGAGATTGACGAACTGCGCACAAGGATTCTGCAAGAGATGGAGATATGCCATGTAGATAGGTACCAATCCACTCGTTTCACCGTAAACTATACCCCCAAACGAACCGTTATGTGCTTCGATACCCATGCGTTCAAGGAAGAGAACAAAGAACTTTACACCTCCTATTGCACCCCTAAGGAGAGGGGTGCTTCCATCGTGATAAGGCGGAATAGGGCGGAAAATGAGGGTGAATAAGTCTATGGGCGTTTCTTGCAAGCACATTTTTATGGCTGTTTGCAGATAAATTTGTATCTTTGCGGAAATTATTTCATCATCCGCATGTCGCTTTGGGATAAACTCATGGAACTGATGGATTCGGGTGAGGCCGCTTCTCGCGATTTCTCACGGTGGGCCATCGTGGACGTGGAAGTGGGACTAAAAGACCACAAGATACACGACATTGGTGCACTTCGATATGATGGGGCTGTGTATCACGGTGCGGCAAGGTATGAACTGAAGAATTTCCTGCGTGGGATAGATTATGTGTGTGGACACAACATAGTCCACCATGATGCGAAATACTTGTTTCATGATGAGAAACCACGCTGGACACTCATTGACACGCTGTATATGTCCCCCTTGCTCTTCCCGGAGCGACCCTATCATCGGCTTGTGAAGGATGACAAACTGATGTGCGAAGAGATGAACAATCCCGTGAACGACTGCGAGAAGGCACGAGACCTCTTGCAGGATGAGATTGCACATTGGAAGGCTCTCTCAGAAGGGACTCAGCGGATATATGCCTCGTTGTTGAGTGGGCTGGAAGAGTTCCGAGGATTCATGGCTATTGTAGGGGCTGAGCCTGTTAGTGAAGGCTTGGCAGAATTGATAAGGAATACTTACGAAGGGCGTATTTGTCATCATGCCAATGTGGAGGAACTGATTAAAGAATATCCCTGTGAACTGGCTTATGCGTTGGCACTCATAAATACGACTGACACACGCTCCATTACGCCTGGTTGGGTGTTGCACAATTATCCTGAGGTGGAATCTGTAATGAGGATTCTCCGCCATTATCCTTGTCGCGAGGGCTGTGCTTATTGTCGTAGTGGCTTGGACGTACATGGAAATTTGAAACGCTTTTTCGGCTACAGTCAATTCCGAACCTACGAGGGCGAACCTCTTCAGGAACGAGCCGCACAGGCCGCAGTGGAAGGAAAGTCGCTATTGGCCATATTCCCGACGGGTGGCGGAAAGTCACTCACCTTCCAACTTCCGGCCTTGATGGAAGGACGTACGGTGCATGGACTGACTGTGGTGATTTCGCCCTTGCAATCGTTGATGAAGGACCAGGTGGATAATCTGGCTGATAGAGGCATCACGGAGGCTGTCACGATAAATGGCTTGCTCGACCCTATCACGCGGGCTGTCTCTATTCAACGGGTGCAGGATGGAGATGCTTCGCTCTTGTATATTGCCCCGGAGATGCTTCGCTCAAAGACGGTTGAAAGGATATTGCTATCGCGTCATGTGGTGAGATTTGTCATTGACGAAGCTCATTGCTTCTCGTCGTGGGGGCAGGACTTCAGGGTGGACTATCTCTATATCGGTAAGTTTATCCGCATGTATCAGGAACGGAAAAAGTGTCGGAAGCCGATACCCGTTTCGTGCTTCACGGCTACGGCCAAGCAGAAGGTGATACAGGACATCTGCGACTATTTCAGGCAAACACTGGATCTGGAATTAGAGCTGTTCGCTTCATCGGCTTCCCGCACGAACCTTCGTTATAGTGTGCTTCATGCCGATACGGAAGAGGATAAATACATGAAGCTGAGGACATTGGTGGCCGAATCTTCCTGTCCGACCATTGTTTATGTGTCGCGCACAAAGCGAACTCTGGAATTGGCTGGCAAACTGACCCGAGACGGCTATGTAGCCTTGCCCTTTAATGGAAAGATGGAACGGGACGAAAAAGTGGCCAATCAGGAAGCCTTCATGACTGATCAAGTGCGCATTATTGTGGCCACGTCCGCTTTCGGCATGGGGGTCGATAAGCAGGATGTAGGGCTGGTGGTGCATTATGATATCTCTGAATCGCTAGAAAACTATGTGCAAGAGGCGGGGCGTGCGGGGCGTGACCCAAAGCTCGATGCTCGTTGCTATGTACTTTACAGCGATAATGACCTTGACAAACATTTTGTATTGCTCAACCAAACCAAACTTAGCATTAGCGAAATACAGCAGGTATGGCAGGCCGTGAAGAAGTTGACGCGACAACGTATGCGTGTGTGTTGCTCGGCTTTGGAGATAGCCAGACAGGCTGGGTGGGACGATTCCGTGTCGGACATTGAGACTCGTGTGCGGACAGCTCTTGCAGCACTGGAACAGGGGGGCTACCTGGAGCGTGGCAATAACGTTCCGCATGTATATGCCACGGGCATCACGGTGAAGAATATGGATGAAGCCCGGCGGCGCATTACGGAGTCTGCCTTGTTCAGTAGTGATGAAATAGAGAAAGCGGTGAGAATTATCAAGTCGCTCCTTTCGGAAAAACATATCGCCAAGGCACAGGATGCAGAGGCAGAGTCGCGTGTCGACTATCTGGCCGACATCCTTGGGTTGCACAAAAGTGAGGTCGTCTCTGCTGTGGAGCGTATGCGCCAGGAGGGTATTCTTGCGGATAGTAAGGACATTTCAGCCTACTTGCAAGATGCAGGGGACAGCGAACGAAAATCTCGCACATTGCTTGAACGTTTTGCAAAACTGGAACAATATATACTCCAACATATCCCCGACGAGGCTTTGCGCATATCATACAAGCAACTAAACGACAATGCCGTAAACGACGGAATCACCACATCGAAGGAGAAGGATATACGCACGCTTCTTTACTTTCTTACCATAAAGGGATATACCCGTAAGAAAGAGGATGCGGTGCATAACATGGAAATCGTTCGGCAAGCAGATATGGAGGTTACCATGAACCGTTTTGAACGCCGACTGGCCATCAGCCGCTTTGCCGTGGAATGGCTCTATCGTTTAGCCGAGGAGAATGAAACCGAAAAGAAGGGGAAAAATGCGGTTCAGTTTTCTGTTGTAGAGTTGCTGAAGCAGATGCAGGGTGCTCCGCAGACGTTCTTAGGCGATTTGGCGGGAGTGAATTTGGAAGATGTGGAGGAGGCCCTTCTGTATCTTTCCAAAATCGGGGCACTGAAGCTTGAAGGGGGCTTCCTTGTGCTTTATAATGCCATGGATATTCGTCGGATAAAAGATAATAAATCGCGTTACAAGCAGGATGATTATCGAATGCTTAATGAGTTCTATAAGCAGAAGATTCAGCAGGTACACATCGTGGGTGAGTATGCCAATCTGATGGTGCGGGACTATAATGCCGCCCTGCAATATGTGAAGGACTACTTCCAGATGGATTACAGGCGTTTTGTAGGCAAGTATTTCCGTGGGGAACGAGTGGACGAAATTCAACGCAATGTGACACCGGCCAAGTATCAGAAACTCTTTGGCGTCCTTTCTCAAAGGCAGATGGAGATAATATCTGATAAGGAATCCCGTTGCATCGTCGTGGCGGCTGGTCCTGGCAGCGGCAAGACTCGTGTCTTGGTCCACAAACTTGCTTCCCTCTTGATGCTTGAGGACGTAAAGCACGAACAGCTGTTGATGTTGACATTCTCAAGGGCGGCGGCGACGGAATTCAAACAGCGCCTGATGGAGTTGATAGGCAATGCAGCTCATTTTGTCGAGATAAAGACATTCCATTCCTATTGTTTCGATTTGTTGGGACGTATCGGCAATCTGGACGACGCGAAGGATGTCGTGGCACGTGCGGCTGAGATGATAAATCAAGGGGAGGCTGAACCCAATCGGATTGGCAAGGCCGTCTTAGTTGTCGACGAGGCACAGGACATGGGGAGAGAAGAATATTCTCTGCTGAGAGCCATGATGGGCAATAATGAGGAAATGCGTGTTATAGCAGTGGGCGACGATGATCAGAACATCTATGCCTTCCGAGGCTCAGACTCGGGATATATGCGGCAGTTGGCTCACGAAGCAGGCGGACGTTTTGTGGAGATGACGGAAAACTATCGGAGTTCGCGCTCGGTGGTACGCTTTGCAAATACGTTTGTCAGGCGTATTGGCCAGCGGATGAAGGTGACACCGATTATCTCAATGAGCCATGAGGACGGATGGGTGGAAATCGTCCACCATTCCTCGCCGTGCATGTATCAGCCCTTAGCCGAGAGCCTGATGGAACACCGAGGTCGGGGAGATTCGTGCGTGCTCACTCAAACCAATGAAGAGGCAGTGACATTGGTGGCCTATCTGCGAAAGCACGGGGTGGCTTGTAAGTTAATACAGTCGATGGATGGTTTCCGCTTCTGTAATTTGGCCGAGATGAAGTACTTCATGAAGCGCATAAATGAGAGCGCGGACACTCCACTCATTCCGGACGAGTTGTGGGAAGAGGCCAAGCGGGCAACATACGCGACATACAGCCGTAGCCAGAGTTTGCCTTATGTGAAGCGTTGTATAGAGCTCTTTGAAACGACCAATAAGGCAAAGTACAGAAGTGATTTTTGGGAATTCGTTTTCGAATCGTCGGTAGAGGACTTTTGCGATATTTCGGGGGCGGATGTGGTGGTGTCCACCATTCATAAGGCGAAAGGCCGCGAGTTTGATGATGTGTATATGCTGATAAGCGGCAACTACAAGACCGATGACGACCTTCTGCGACTCTATTATGTGGGCATGACACGTGCCAAGCACCGCTTGTTCGTTCATACGGATGGGCGATATTTCGACAGATTAGCTGTGGACCGTTATGTCGTGGACGAACGTGAATATGCGATGCCACAGGAGGTGGTGCTTCAACTCTCACATAAGGATGTGAATTTGGGATTCTTCAAGAGCAGGAAGCGTGATGTTCTGGCGTTGCAGGCTGGAGATGTACTTAACTATGCAGACACCGTTCTGTACGATGCGGCTTCCTGCCGATCTGTGGCAAAACTTTCCGCCAACATGCAGGATGTGCTTGAACGTTGGAAGGGTAAAGGCTACGAAGTGCAATCGGCTTCCGTACGTTTTGTGGTGGCTTGGAAATCTAAAGATGCTCCTAAGAACGAGACGGAAACGGCTGTTCTGTTAGCCGATTTGGTGTTGAGAAAGGTCCAGCCTCTCTCTGAATAAGTCCATTTTACTTAGTAAAGGTATAGCTTAACGATTCGATTAAGCGGGCGAAAGCGTCCCAACCTTATATGCCTGCGTGGGGAAGCATACTTGCTTAGGTTTATTCCATGCGCATGGTTTAATTAAACCGTGCGCATGGAATGATTAAACCATGCGCATGGAATAAGGGTAAGGAAGTAAGGTTAAAAAAAGCGGCACTGGACGATAGAATCCAGTGCCGCTATTGCGATGGGGATAGCCGCGAGGGCGGCTGTGTGTGTGGTTACTTCACGATGAACTTCCGGCCCTGCTGGATGTAGAGGCCACGGACGGGCTTCTCCACCTTGCGGCCGCTGAGGTCGTAAACCTGGCCTTCGGCCTTCTCGCCGGCGATGGACTCAACGCCGTCGTCAATAATCTGGTCGTAGATGGTCTGGGAAACGAAGCGTGCGTAGTAGACGTACTGCTTGTTGCCGACCTCGAAGCAGAACTGGGCGCGGACGTCGTAGGTCTCGTCAATCTCTTCGTAGCAGGCGATGGTGAGTGTGCCGTCGGGGTCGATGGTGAAGTAGAGGTTGCCGTATGAGTTGTAGCCTCCGTCGAGGTCGAAGCTCAGGCCGTTGGCACAGTTGCAGTGTTCGCCATAGACTCCGGAGGTGGTCAGGCCTCGCAGATAGTTGTTCTCTTCGGCCACGAGGTCTTCCACGCTGACACCCAGAGCCTCGGCGGCACGACTGAGGTCAATCTGGTAGCCCGACTCGTCCTCGGAAACGGCGAATACTACGTCCTCAGAAGCCACGACTTCCTTCTCTTCGAGGCTCTCCACGAAGCGGACGCTGATGTTGAAGGTAATCATCTCGTTAGTGCCCTCGTTCACCAGGAAGAGCTGTGTCTTGAAGACATCGCCCAGGCTGTTGCGGTTGGGGTACTGGAAGAACTGGAAGGTGCCGTCGGAGAGGTAACTGATGCCCACACGGGCGTTGGCGTCGCCCCAGACAGAGACTGCGCCCTCGGTGTTGAGCCAGAATCCGGGTTTCGGGTCGCAGCTGTACTTGTTGCTGTACTTGCCCTGGATTTCGGCAATGGAGTCGATGGTCAGACCGTAGAGGGTGGGGGAGGAGGTGCCCAGGATGGCCTCGATGTCCTCGATGGGCATGGTCCAGGTCTGGTCGCAGTCGTAAGCGTTGCGCACCAGCGTCTGCACGGAGAATGTGCGCTCTGCCACGCTCTTGAAGTCCTGCACTACGTATTCGGGCTCGATGATTTTCAGGTCGACGGTGTAGGTGTAGTAGTTGTCGCCGTTGGTGAAATAGATGCTGGTGAGGGTTTCATCACCCGGCTGGTAGGCACGATTGGGGTGCTGACCTACGTTGAGGGCAGAAAAGTCACCGTTCGTGGCGGGTTCGATGAACATGGAACCATTGCCCCATGCCACAACAGTACCGGCATCGTTGAACCACCATCCGCCATTGTTAGCGGTGCTTTGGGCAAAGTTGTCGGTGTCGTCAAGTGCTACCATTCCTATCTGGGCAACTTCGCATCCGAGTGCTGCGGCAATGGCTTCCAGGTCGGGATTTACGGCTGAAGGCTCGTATCCGGTGCGAGGTTCTTCCTCCACTACGACGGTTTCCTCGCCAACCTTGTTCATGCCAGCCAAGCCGTTGCCCTGCTCCCGCTGGTCAACGACGAGGGTGTAGCGTACGCGGTAGGCTTTGTCGCCCCAGATGAGATAGATGTTGGCATACCAGGATTCTTCAGCCTTCAGAACGCCGGGGTATTGACCCAACCGGCAGACGAGAGAGTCGTTTTCGGCATCGTATGAGAAGGATTCCACGAAGAACTTGTCGGTGTCGCCCCATCCAGAGGAGGCGCACTCACCGTTCTCCTCGCCGTTCTCATCCTGTACGGGACGGAACCAGAAGCCGGGAGCATTGGCGGTGTACTGATTGCTCAGTGTGTCTTTCTTCATGCCGCCGCCGTCCTCTACGTCGCCGTCGTTATAGACGGGTGCATAAATCAGTTGGCCCATTTCGTCGACCAACACCTCGTTTGAGGGAATGCCCAGTGCCTCGACGGCATCGGCGAAGTCCACTTTCACTTCGTCGCTGTCATAGCCGCCACGGGGGAACTGATGGACGGTGACCTCCTTCTCGCCCACCACGTTCAGCAGTTTCTCAACGAGGGTGGCGGGTTCGGGAACCTCGTATGAGGGCTTTTCCGTCACATTGAGGGTGATTTCGAAAGTCACTTCCTTTTCGTTGTACTTCAGCACCAGGTTGGCCTTGGCTTGCTGGCCGGCTGTGAGGGTGGTGAAGCCTTCGCCCAGTGCATTGGACTGAGCCACGAAGAAGGTGAGGAGTCCGCCCTCCAGGTCAGCCACGGCGTAGGTGTACCATACGCCGTCGTTGTTCCAACTGGCGAGACCGCCATCCTGAAGCATGAAGAAGCCGTTGCCGTCGCAGGTGTACTGGTCGGTGAGGCCGTCTGCGGGGGTGTCGAGGAAGAGCAGGTTGCCCTTTTCCCATGTACCCTCTTCGGCTCCCAGCCAAGCCTCGTAGTCGGCCGCAAACGTGGCTGCATCTGTGCCTAGGGCTGTGACCACCTCACTGAGGGGGAAGTCGACAGGAACCTCGTCGAAGTACTTGCCTTCGCGGATTTCGAGGCTCGACGAGAACTGCGCCTGTGCCGAAACGAATCCGAACAGACAGACGACTGCCGTAAGCAGATTTCTTAGTAGAGTAGTTTTCATACCATACATAAAATTTTAGGTTAATATTAAGTGTTCTTTAGTTTCTTACACGGCAAAGATAGGAAAAAACCTTTATTCGGACAAGGGAAACCAGAAATAATAGGCAGTGGTAGATTATTTTTCCATTGTTTTGGACGATATTTTTACCCCTTGAAATATTCTCTTGATTTTTTCGTAAATTGTCTTTGCAGGATGTTAAAAAAAATGTAACTTTGCGAAGATAACAATAACAAATCACAACATCTAAACTAACGTGAGTTCGATGAATTCAGAATAGTGTGAGTTGTGTGTCTATGGCTCTTTCGCAAGCGATGCTTGGTTTCTTTGGAAAGAAACAATACGCTGCTAAGGCTCCAAGCATATTGACGATGAAGTTGTCGAATGA
>JAFTEX010000032.1 GCA_017453445.1 Bacteroidaceae bacterium | reverse complement strand
GAAAATTGAAAGTTGAAAGTTGAAAGTTCTTGCTCCGCGATGCTACGCAAGCGGCAAAGCCGAGCGGAGAATTGAAAGTTGAAAGTTAAACCGTGAACAATGAACTATAATCCCAACATACAGCCTGCCGACCGCCTCGCCAGCGTGCAGGAATATTACTTCAGCCGAAAGCTGAAGGAGGTAGCACAGATGAACGCCGAAGGACGGGATGTCATCTCCCTGGCCATCGGCAGCCCCGACATGCCTCCCTCAGGGGAGACCGTCGAGGTGCTTTGCCGCGAAGCCCGTAAGGCGGACTCGCATGGCTATCAGCCCACCGTCGGCATACCCGAACTGCGTCAGGCAATGGCCGGATTCTATAAGCGCTGGTACGGTGTCGACCTTGACCCGAGGACGGAAATCCAGCCCCTCATCGGGTCGAAGGAGGGCATCCTGCATGTGACGCTCGCACTGGTGAATCCCGGCGACTGCGTGCTGGTGCCCAACCCCGGCTACCCCACCTATACGGCACTGAGCAAACTGCTCGGGGCGCAGGTCGTGAACTATGACCTACGCGAGGACAACGACTGGCAACCTGACTTCGACCAGCTGGAGAAAATCGTAACGAAGACTCCCAACTGCAAGATACTCTGGACAAACTACCCGAACATGCCCACAGGAGCCCGCGCCCAACGCGAGACTTACGAGCGTCTGGCGGACTTCGCCCGCCACCACGGCATCGTGGTCGTCAACGACAATCCCTACTCCTTTATCCTGAATGAGGAGGAGCGGTTAAGCCTGCTGCAGGTGCCCGGGGCAAAGGACTGCTGCATCGAGTTCAATTCGATGTCCAAGTCGCACAACATGCCTGGCTGGCGCGTGGGCATGCTCGCCACGAACGCGGAGTTCGTGCGATGGATATTGAAGGTGAAGTCGAACATCGACAGCGGCACCTTCCGCCCCCTGCAACTTGCGGCCGCACAGGCTTATCAGAACTCTGACGAGTGGCATCGTCTGGCCAACTTCCAGACCTACGCCCGCCGTCGCCAACTGGCAGAAGACATCATGACCACCTTAGGCTGCACCTTCGACCGCCGCCAAGTGGGCATGTTCCTTTGGGGGCGCATCCCTGAGCACTACAGCGATGTGGAACAACTGACCGAACGCGTGCTCCACGAGGCACGGGTCTTCATCACGCCCGGTTTCATTTTCGGCAGCAACGGCCAACGCCACATCCGCATCTCGCTCTGTGCCAAAGAGGAACGATTCAAGGAAGCACTGGAAAGAATAAAGAAGGCCCTCCCCCCTACCCCTCCCATGCAGGGCGGGGAGTGGTCACCAAATATTAAATAATTAGAAAATAACAAAAAAGTAGAAAAGCCTCCCCACTAAACGTTCTACTCTCCCCCTACAAGGGGGAGCGGGGAGGGGGTCTTTATGGAATTAGATTTACTACCCCTGAACTTACCCAGCGACCATCGTCGCCCCATTGTCATCGCAGGTCCCTGTTCGGCTGAAACAGAGGAACAGGTAATGACCACCGCCCATCAACTGGCCGAAAAGGGTTGCCACATATTCCGCGCAGGCGTGTGGAAACCGCGCACCAAGCCCGGAGGCTTCGAGGGGCACGGCGAGCCCGCCCTGCCCTGGCTGCAACGGGTGAAGAAGGAAACGGGCATGCTCGTGGCCATCGAGGTGGCCAAGCCCGAACACGTGGAACTGGCACTGAAGTACGGCATCGACATCCTGTGGATTGGTGCCCGCACGGCCGTCAACCCCTTTGCCGTGCAGGAACTGGCCGACTCTTTGCGGGGCGTGGACGTGCCGGTGCTGGTGAAGAACCCCGTCAGTCCGGACCTGGAACTGTGGATTGGTGCCCTCCTGCGCATCAACCGTGCCGGCGTGAAGCGTCTCGGTGCCATCCATCGCGGTTTCACGAGCATCGACCAGAAACTCTATCGGAACACGCCCCTCTGGCACATCCCCATCGAACTCCACCGCCGCTACCCCAACCTACCCGTGCTCTGCGACCCCAGCCACATGGGAGGTCGGCGCGACCTGGTGGCCCCCCTCTGCCAGCAGGCAATGGACATGGGGTTCGACGGGCTCATCGTGGAGAGCCATTGCAATCCCGATTGCGCTTGGAGCGATGCCAGCCAGCAGGTGCTGCCCGACGTGCTCGACTTCATCCTCGACCGCCTCGTCGTGCGCGACAATGCCGAGATGACCGAGTCGCTGGCCAGCCTGCGCAAGCAAATCGACGAAATGGACACCCAGCTCATGGACCTGCTGACCAAGCGTATGCGCATCTCCCGTGAGATTGCCACCTACAAACGCGAGCACAACATGGCCGTAGTCCAGTCCACCCGCTACAATGAGATTCTGGACAAGCGTGGGGCACAGGGCAGCCTCTGCGGCATGAGCCCCGACTTCGTGCGACGTGTCTACGAGGCCATCCACGAGGAAAGCGTGCGCCAACAGATGGAAGTAATTAATAAATAGAAGACCCTCCCCCGCCCCCTCCCTTGTAGGGCGGGGAGTGGTTACAAACAAAATAGTAGAATACACCTCCCACAAAACATTCTACTCTCCCCCTAAGGGGAGCAGGGAGGGAATCTGTATGAAAATATTAATCCTCGGTGCCGGCAAGATGGGCAGTTTCTTTGCCGATGTGCTATCCTTCGACCACGAAACGGCGGTCTATGAGACCGACCCTCGTCGCATGCGTTTTCTCTACAACACACTCCGATTTACCCAGTTGGAGGAGATTCGTGATTTTCGCCCCGACCTTGTCATCAACTGCGTGACCCTCAAGTACACCCTCGACGTGTTCCGCCAAATCATTCCCTACCTCTGGCAGGACTGCATCATCAGCGACATTGCCAGCGTCAAGACGGGGCTGAAGGAGTTCTACGAAGGGACGGGCATGCACTACGTCTCGACGCACCCCATGTTCGGGCCGACCTTTGCCAACCTCGGTGCCCTGTCCAGCGAAAACGCCATCGTCATCAACGAGGGTGATTATCTGGGGCGCGTCTTCTTCCTCGACCTCTATCGGCGGCTGGGACTGAACGTCCACGAATACACCTTTGAGGAACACGACGAAGCCATGGCCTACTCGCTCAGCGTGCCTTTCGTGTCAACCTTCGTATTCTCGGCCGTCATGAAACATCAGGACGCTCCCGGCACGACCTTCAAGCGCCATCTGGCCATTGCCCGCGGCGTACTCTCTGAGGACGACACGCTGCTGCGCGAGATTCTCTTCAATCCGCGCACCAAGAGCCACGTCGAAGGCATCCGCTCCGAACTCAAGGAACTCATCCAGATTATCGACAACCACGACGAGGAGGCACTGAACCAGTTCCTCACCAAAATCAGGAAGAATATAAAATAAAGAATACAAATAAGTTTGCTTTTCTGCTCGCTTATTCGTGAGGGTGTGTCAAAATAAAAGTTTAGTCGCCCTTTGGGCGAGAAATCATACAAATCTGACCAAATCTCACAAATCAAGGTGCTGATATACAGACTGAAAGGTTTTTGATAGATTTGAAAGATTTCTGCGCGAAGCGCACTTCCTTCATTTTGACACACCTCCACTCGCGCTCGAAAATATCCAAACAAGTTTGCTTTTCTGCTCGCTTATTCGTATCTTTGTGGCCAATTAAGTAATAAATAAGCTATGAAGGATGCTTTGCACACATTACGCTTAATCGGTTTCGCCTTGTTCATCTGCCACAGGTGGCTTGAGGCCTTATATTGGCCGGGGTTGGCCATTGTCGGACTCACAAGCCTCGCCCTGCTATACTATTGGCGGACGAACGCGAAGGGAAACAACATCAACTCTATCTGCATTATCGTAATTTGTGTGCTCATACTTTTGGGCTTATGATTTGTAACTCGTAATTAGTAACTTACTCAATGAATATTCTGGAACTGAGCGAACAAGAGATTGTCAGACGTAATAACCTGCAGCAACTGCGCGACCTGGGCATCGACCCCTATCCTGCTGCCGAGTATCCCGTGACGGCATGGAGCACGGACATCATCAAGGACTTTGTAGACCTGCCCGTCGTCGGCAAGGACGAGGAAGGCAACGACATCAGGGAGACTGCCACGGCAGCGAACAGCCCAGCCGTGAGCGTTGCCGGACGCATCATGAGCAAGCGCATCATGGGCAAGGCCGCCTTTGCCGAGTTGCAGGACTCGAAAGGACGCATCCAAGTCTATATCCAGCGCGACAGCATCTGCCCCGACGAGAACAAGGACCTCTACAACGTCGTCTTCAAGAAGTGCCTCGACCTGGGCGACTTCATCGGCGTGAAGGGCTACGTCTTCCGCACGAAGACGGGCGAAATCAGCGTCCACGTGTCGGAAATGACTCTATTGAGCAAGAGCTTGAAACCCCTGCCCATCGTCAAGACCGATGCCGAAGGCAACGTCTTCGACTCGTTCGACGACCCCGAACTGCGCTATCGCCAACGCTACGTGGACCTGATAGTGAACCAAGGCGTGAAGGACACCTTCCTGAAGCGCGCCGCCATCCTGCGCACGTTGCGTGGCATACTCGACGGAGCCGGTTACACCGAAGTGGAAACCCCCACACTGCAGAGCATCCCTGGCGGTGCAACGGCGCGCCCCTTCATCACACACTTCAACGCCCTGAACATCGACATGTACATGCGCATCGCCACCGAACTCTACCTGAAGCGACTCATCGTGGGCGGCTTCGAGGGTGTGTACGAGATAGGCAAGAACTTCCGCAACGAAGGCATGGACAAGACGCATAACCCCGAGTTCACCTGCATGGAACTCTACGTCAGCTACAAGGACCTCAACTGGGGCATGACCTTTACGGAGCAAATGCTGGAACAGATATGCACCGCCGTCAATGGCAAGCCCGAGGTGGAGATTGACGGCAACGTGATTTCCTTCAAGGCACCCTTCCGCCGCCTGCCCATCCTCGATGCCATCAAGGAGAAGACGGGCTACGACCTCTATCCCATGACGGAACAGGAGATTCGCGAGGTGGCCAAGAAACTGGGCATCGAGGTGGACGAAACCATGGGAAAGGGCAAACTGATAGACGAAATCTTCGGCGAGACCTGCGAGGGCACGTTCCTTCAGCCCACCTTCGTCACCGATTATCCCGTGGAGATGTCGCCGCTGACGAAGATGCACCGCTCGAAGCCCGGACTGACAGAGCGCTTCGAACTGATGGTCAACGGAAAGGAACTGGCCAACGCTTACTCTGAGCTCAACGACCCCATCGACCAGGAAGAACGCTTCCAGGAGCAGATGCGACTGGCCGACAAGGGCGACGACGAGGCCATGATTATCGACCAAGACTTCCTGCGCGCCCTGCAATACGGCATGCCGCCCACGTTCGGCATCGGCATCGGCATCGACCGCCTCGTGATGCTCCTCACCGGCAAGTTCCAGATAGGCGAGGTCATGCTCTTCCCGCAGATGAAGCCCGAGGTGAAGGCTCCGCGCGACAAGCAGGAGGCATTTGTGGCCCTGGGCGTTCCCGAGGCGGTGGTTCCCATCCTCTGGAGGGCAGGCTACAACCTGGTGCAGACACTCAAGGGCGAGAACCCCGCCAAGATTCAGCAACAAATCATCGAAATCATAAAGAAGTACAAGCTGGACGTCGAACGCCCCAGCCAAGACGAGATTCGTAAGTGGACAGAATAGGAAAGATAGCCATCATGGGCGGCGGTTCGTGGGCCACGGCCATCGCCAAGATAATGCTGGAGAGCACCGACGAGATTTGGTGGTACATGCGCCGTGACGACCGCATCGAGGAATTCCGCCGCCTCTCGCACAACCCAGCCTATCTCACCAGCGTACACTTCGACGTGCAGCGCATCCACTTCTCCTCCGACATCAACGAGGTGGTCTCGGCCTGCCAGACGCTCATCTTCGTCACCCCCTCGCCCTACATGAAGAGCCACCTCAAGAAACTGAAGGTGCGCCTGCGCGACAAGTTCATCATCACCGCCATCAAGGGCATTGTGCCCGACGAAAACCTTGTCGTCTCAGAATACTTCCACCAAGTCTATAGCGTGCCCGACGAAAACCTGGCCGTCCTGGGCGGCCCCAGCCATGCCGAGGAAGTGGCCCTCAGGCGGCTCACCTACCTCACCGTCGGCTGTGCCGACCTGGACAAGGCCGAGGAGTTTGCCGACCTCATCGCCAGCGACTACATCAAGACCAAGACCTCCGGCGACGTCCTGGGCATCGAGTACGCCTCCGTCCTGAAGAACGTCTATGCCATAGCCGCCGGCATCTGCAACGGACTCAAGTACGGCGACAACTTCCAGGCCGTGCTGATAACCAATGCAGCCCAGGAGATGGAACGCTTCCTGCGCGCCGTCCACCCCATCGACCGCAACATCATCGACTCCGTCTACATGGGCGACCTGCTCGTCACCGGCTACTCCAACTTCTCGCGCAACCGCGTCTTCGGCACCATGATTGGCAAGGGCTACAGCGTGAAGTCGGCCCAGGTGGAGATGGAGATGATAGCCGAGGGATACTTCGGCACCAAGTGCATGAAGGAAATCAACCGCCACTGGCACGTGAACATGCCCATACTCGACGCCGTCTACAACAGTCTCTACGAGCGCATATCGCCACAGATAGAGATTAAGCTGCTCACCGACTCCTTCCGATAAGGTAAAGCCCCACCCACGGCCCCTCCCGCGGGGGGTAGGGGAGT
>JAFTEX010000031.1 GCA_017453445.1 Bacteroidaceae bacterium | reverse complement strand
GCACGGGCGGAATGTCTTTTTTTCATTATCTTTGCACAAACTTTGGATATGGAATTGCAGATTTCTACATTTTTTATATAACTCGCATCAGATGAAACGCATACTCTTTATCGTAATCCTTTTTTTCTTCACTCAGTCGCCCCTGAGCCTGTCGATGGCACAGACCACAGGAAATACGGCCTACTGGACATACATCGAAAAATATAAGACGTTGGCCCAAGATCAGATGTACAGGTATAAGATTCCGGCCAGCATCACACTGGCGCAGGGGCTGCTGGAGAGTGGCGCGGGAAGGAGCGAACTGGCCACACAGGCCAATAACCACTTCGGCATCAAGGTCGGCACGGGATGGAGCGGGCCTTACATACTGAAGCACGACGACAAGAAAAACGAGAAGTTCCGTAAGTACAACAGCGTGGCAGAGAGCTATGAGGATCACTCAAAGTTTCTGCAGAAACCGCGATATGCTTCCCTTTTCAACCTTTCCATGAACGACTACAAGGGTTGGGCCAAGGGACTGAAAAGGTGCGGATATGCCACCAGCCCCACCTATGCAGAGAAACTTATCACCATCATTGAGAACTTCGGACTTCATCAGTACGACGACTACAACAAGAAGTATAGTCGCGTAGCCCGTACCTTGCCGCCAAACGTGGCGGAGAACGTGGGGGCCGGGACTACCACGACCACGACGGTGGTGCATACAGTGCCCGTCGTCACCAAGAAAACCACCACGCGGAGGGTGAAGCACCCAGCTGCATCGGCAGGACCCGATGCACGTGAACGTGCCGAACAGGCGTTCTTTGCCAAACATCCGGTCTATTCCTGCAATAAGAATTACTACATCATCGTGCAGCCAGGGGACAACCTGATGATTATCTCTATGATGACCGAGGTTTCGCAAAAGAAACTTTTGAAATACAATGAACTGCCCAAGGGATACAAACCCGAGGCTGGCGACATTCTCTACTTGCAGAAGAAGCGCACACGCGCCGATAAGTCGTTCCGCGATATTCCCCACATCGTCTCCGAGGGCGAGTCGATGTACGACATCGCACAGCACTACGGCATGAAACTCAGTACACTCTACAAGCTGAATAAACTGGATGACAACTTCTGTCCTCGCGTGGGCGATATGCTCATAGTCTATTAGTCTTTTGTCGTGCAGCGAATCGTCCGTGACCATTAAGAATCCGATTCTGAAACTGGCTCTGCCTTCGGTGGTGACTAACATCACCGTGCCGTTGCTGGGACTTGTGGATATGGCCATTGTCGGCCACATGGGGGCGGCAGAATACATTGCCGCCGTGGCCATCGGCACCACCATCTTCAATATGGTTTATTGGCTTTTCGGCTTCCTTCGCATGGGAACCACGGGCATTGTCAGCCAGGCCCACGGAGCTGGTAATGAGCAAGGCATTCGTGAGGCCCTTTTCCACAGCTTGGCATTGGGGGGACTCATCAGTCTCGGTCTTTTGCTCATGCAGACTCCCTTGCTGCATTTTTCCCTTTGGTTGATGGGCCCCTCCGGAGTAGTGGCTCAGTTCACCACTACCTATTTCCGCGTTTGCATCTGGGGCGCACCGGCCATGCTTGCCAGTTACGTACTTACAGGCTGGTTCATAGGCATGCAAAACACGCGTACCCCCATGTGGATGGCCATCTTGCAGAATCTCCTCAACATCCTTTGCACCCTTCTCTTTGTCTTCGTCTTCCACATGGACATTGGCGGCGTAGCTCTCGGCACCGTAGTGGGGCTCTATGGCGGAGTGGCTTATGGTATCAGCAACCTACCCCGTCCCTTCCTAATGAGGGGGGATGAGGTGGAAGAAGTCCTCTCTGCTACCTCGGAGCACAAAATCCCCACCTTGGGAGGGGTTGGGGGAGGTCTCTTCTTGCGCACTCTCTGCCTTGTGGCGGTCACCATCTATTTCACCATGGCGGGCAGCCGCATGGGTACGCTCACTCTTGATGCCAACGCCCTGCTGATGCAATTCTTCATGGTCTATTCCTACTTCACCGACGGACTCGCCAACGCAGCCGAAGCCTTGAGCGGCGAATATGTTGGCCGGGGAGATAGGGTAGGGCTCTTGGCAACCGTTCGCAGCCTCTTCCTTTGGGGATTTGCGCTTGCTCTCGTCTTCACCGTATTGTACGCAGTTGCAGGGACGTGGATACTGTCGCTGCTTACCAACCAGCAGTCGGTAACCCTCTTTGCTCGTCCCTATCTGCCTTGGGTGGTGGCAGTGCCCTTTGTGGGTCTTGCAGCTTTTATTTGGGACGGCGTTTACATCGGCATGACGCTCACCACGCGCATGCTTCTCTCTACGCTTCTCAGTGCCGTGGTCTTTTTCGTACTTTGGTTCCTGCTTAGTCCCCTTTATGGCAATCACGCCCTTTGGTTTGCCTTCCTTTCCTATTTAGGTACGAGGGGCGTCATCCAGACTCTGCTTTTTCGGCCATAAATGGCAGAAAGGAGTATTTTTCGGACACCTTTAGTATAAATCAGTCATTTGACAACGTTTCAGAAAGAATAATAGTTGAATATTTGGCAAAACGGAATAATATCTCTAACTTTACCGCGATATTGTTAAATTGTATAAACAAGGAATCATGAAAACCGAAACCATCAATTTCTGCGTGACAGGTCTCAAGCGTCTTATCAATAAGTATATTTGGCGCATGGATGTGACGAAACCAGAAATCAGCCTTACCCCCGAGGCTCTCGTGTTCCTCTACAATTCGCGTAAGGAATACACCACCATTCCTTGGACTGATATCCAGGAAATCAAGTTCATCGAGGACGAATTCGGCAAGGCCATTATCCCAGTAGTCTATGACCCTCAGAAGTACATTGACGAGTGCACGAGCAAGGTGATAAAGTTCGGCATGAAGAAAGCAATGGAAGACGAAGGGTCACCATTTGCCCTGCGTGTGGCCAACCTTGATGCCTCGGCAGAGGAAATCGGAGCCTTGGTGGAGGAATATCACAAGGAGAACGGGTTGGGATAATTCTTAGCATTTATATATTATAGATACATTAAATTTAGATACAATGTTTTCAGAATCACTAAAACAACTCATAGAAGCCTCACTCGTGGACGGTGTGCTGACCGACCAAGAACGCAATGTGCTCGTCAAGCGTGCCCTGCTGGAGGGCTGCGATCCAGACGAGGTAAACCTCCTGCTGGATGCCGAGGTACAGAAAATACGCCTACAGAAGCAGGCCAATGCCCCGAAGGTACACAAATGTCCCGCCTGTGGCGAGATTCTGCCTGCCTTAACGGGGGTGTGCCCTTCGTGCGGGCATGTGGTGAACAATAACGACAGCAAGAACCAGGAACTGGACTTCCTCATCGAGCAGATAAACCGTGGGCTGGCACAGCTGAAAACCGGCACTGCCGCTTCGGCTCCCATGACCATCTCCGCGCTGGAGGAGCACCGCCGCCGTGCCATGACCATCTATGGCGACAACCCGAAGGTGAAGATGCTCGTCGATGAGGTGAACCAGGAAATCAAGACTTATAAGCTGGAGCAGGCTCAACGTCGGAAGGAAGAGGCTGAGCAGGCCCAGGCCGACCGAAAATTCCAACTGAAGAAGGCCGAGATAGAGGCAGGCTCCGGTAATCCTCTCGCCAACAAGGGCTGCCAAAGGGGCTGCCTGTGGTCCTTCATAGCCTTCATTGTATTGGGGGTAATTGGCATGTTCATTTCGAATAGGGAGGAAGAAAAGGTGGACAACCAGTACACGGCACTCGTGCAGCGCCTTGACAGTCTGAAGAGCGAACCCATTTCCGTAGAGAACTTCGACCAGAAGATTCGCGACTTAGATTATGTCACATGGATAGACTGTACAGACCCTGTCAACTCCTATGAACAGAAGAGAAAGGATGCTTTTGAGAAGATTTATCAGAACTATGTTGAGCAGCTTGCCATCTTCTACAATGAGCATGAGAAAGAAGTGGACAAATACTATGGTCATCCATACTTTGGCGATGACGATGAAGAATAACTCCTAATTAAAAGAAACCATGGGAATCTTTGGAAGAGGCAGCGGTGGTGGACTGATGAATGTCATCCGCTGCGACGAGCAAGACTATCTTGTGTGGAAATGGCGCCCGCAAGGACAAGAGGCCAACTCCACGAGTCGGGAGAACAGCATACGCTGGGGCAGTTCCCTGCGTGTGAAGGAAGGTGAGGTGGCCGTCTTTGTCTATCCCCAGAAAGACGGCACCATGCAGGACTTCATCGTTGGTCCATTCGACCAGACCATAAAGACCTCCAACTTCCCCGTCCTGACCAACATCATCGGGCTGGCCTACGGCGGCGACTCACCCTTCCAGGCTGAAGTCTATTTCATCAACCTGCAGCAGAACAACCAGGTGCGCTTCGCCGTGCCCTACTTCGATGCCTTCGACCCGCGTCTGCCCGACCACGGCATACCCGTGGCTGTGCGCGGCACGATGACCTTCAACATTACAGACTATCAAAACTTCATTAAGCTCAATCGTCTGGTCAACTTCGACAAGGAACAGTTCGTCCACCAGATACAGGATGCCGTGCGGCGCAACGTGAAGTCCGTCGTCATGAACCTCCCGCAGGAGATGGGCATTCCTCTCGTCCAGATAGAGCGCCAGATTATGGAGGTGAACGACCGTGTGACGGCAAACGTGAAGCCACGTATCGAGGGGGACTTCGGCGTGAACCTCAAGGCACTGGACATCGCTGCCATAGAGGTGAACAAGGAGAGCCCCTACTACGAGGAGCTGCGCCAGCTCACCGCCGGCATCACGGCCCGCACCATGCAGGCCCAGGCCGACGTGAACATTAAGAATCTACAGGACACGCAGGAACTCAACCGCCAGAACATGGAAGAGACCATGCGCATTCAGCGCGAAGAGGCACAGCGCGCCCAGCGCCTGCAGACCGAGACACAGTTCATCGGAGCCCATGCCCTCGACCAACAGACCACTGTCCTCAAGGCTGGAGCCGAGAGCCTCGGCCAAGCCGGTTCGATGGGCGGTGGCGAAGGAGGTGGCGGCATGAATGCTGCTGGCCTGATGACAGGCATGATGATGGGCGGAGCTATGGGACAGCAGATGGCTGGCATGATGGGCAATATGGGACAGTACTGGCAACAAGCCCAGCAGGGACAGGTGCCCACGCCTCCTACGGGTGGTGCCCCCACACCGCCGCCCATGCCGGGAACCACGCCACCGCCCATGCCCACGGCCCAATTCCATGTGGCCATTGGCGGCAGTCAGGCTGGTCCCTTCACCATACCGCAGATGCAGCAACTCGTCGCCAACGGACAGCTAAAGCCCGACACACTCGTATGGAAACCAGGCATGGCCGGATGGACACAGGCACAGACCGTCCCCGAACTCACGGCCCTCTTTGCCCCTGCTGCCGGAGCCGTGCCACCTCCATTGCCCTAATCCCCAACCTCTAATCCAGATAAAACTATGAACGACCAGAACTTCTTTTCCGTCGATAGGCTTGTGGAGTTCGGCATGAGCGCCGCCATAGCCCGCCAAATGATTGGTTCCATGAACCAGACCATGCAGACGATGTACGTCCCTGGTTCCATACAAAGCATGCCGCAACCGGCGGTCCCTGCCCCTCAGCCCATCTATTACCTCGCTGTCGATGGTCGGCAGGTGGGCCCCCTCGGCGATGCAGAGTTCGCCCGATTGGTGGCGGAACGCAAGGTCACGCCGGACACACTCGGGTGGATGCCTGGCATGCAGGATTGGAAACCCGTACAGGAGATTCCTGCCATGCTCCGTGTCATTGCCCTCACGCCTCCGCCTCTGAATGACGGTTGACATGGCTGTGGGGTTTGGTTCTCCCTGTAGTTAAAAGTTCCCCCGCCCATTCTCTAGTTTGAGAAGGCGGGGGTATTCATTAGATAACCCTTCTGTCGCTTTTCAGAAGGTCACACGGAGCCTCATAACGATATTGTTCCGTCTTTGTTCCGCTGATTGACTATCGTCCTACGTGTTTCACCAGTGCCAGGCGGCTGGAGATGTAGTTGATGAGTGGTGTGTCGTCGGTGACGCGCTGCCATATCTCGTAGTCGGTGCGGTATTCTGTGGTGAAGGGGTCAGCAAAGATGTCCTTGGAGAGCCATTTTACGTGGTTCTCATTGCCGTTGTAGATATAGGTCTCTTTGTCGTTGTATTCCGTCTTCCCATGTATGCCGATTTGTTGCACGACTTGTATGAGCCGCTGGGGCTGAAAGACGAGGAAACGCCAGTTGCGGTATTTGCTTTGTGGGTATTCCTCCAGCAGACGAGCCACTTCCTTCTTCGTGTTCCGCAGTTCGTCCATGTAGCCCACGAAGCGCCAGGTGCCAATGAAAGGATTGCTGCTCTTCTTCTCCACGATGGCGGGATTCATCAGCACATCGAAAAACACTTTTGCTTCAGGCGAATATTTGCCAGCCTCGTAGTATTCCGTGCACCACCCCTTGGCAGGGAAGAGCGGATGATTGGGGTTCTCGCTCCACCACTTCAGCGTGAAGTGTTCGGCATTGCTGTCGTAGATTCGCGTTGAATGGTCATCCGCTGCATCAGCCCTTTCGCCAGTGTAGTTCAGAATCTCGTTATCGCTTCGCCCGATTTGGAACTTGTTGCCTTGATATACGTTCAGCATCAGCGTTACGCTGTCGGTGCATATTTTGTACTGGTCGAGCGGGGCATTCACCAATCCTGCGCGTCCATCCAGGGTGATGAGTTTGTACACACCACGAGGGTTCTCCGTTTGTGCCATAGTGGCCAAGGAGCAAATGGCACCGAATGCCAAAGAGAAGATAAGCTTTTTCATGTGCTTCGTCCTTTTAATATTCATGTTTCCTTTTGGGGTTCATGGGGAACCATCCCTTCCGTACGCGGTGATGCTGCTGGTGCAGTTCCAGAATGCTCCAGAAACTGGAGAAGGCTACGACGCCGAGGATGATGCTCGCGTATTCATTCGGGACGAACAACGAGGCAACGAGGGTAGCAATGCCGGCCACGAGGAAGGCCGGCCAGCACTGCTTGCCGAAGTGGTATTCGCTCTTGATGACCAGCGGATGGAAGACTCCGATGGTCAGAAACGTGGCGAGACCGATGATGAGTCCGATGTAGTTCATAATAGATAATAGAAAAGGTCCCTCTCCCGAAGTCCCTCCCCGAATGGAAGGGACTTTGGGAGGACGGGGGAGGTTTATTTCAAGACCTTGCGAACCGTTGTGCTTCCGTCGGTGCTGCGCGACTGTATCAGATATACACCGCGCTGGGGCGTGGTGATGCGCTGTCCGGCCAGGTTGTAGATGCCATCCGCGAACGGAACTGCCGCCTTGTTGGCGCTTACGGACGTGACGCTCTCGATGGGATAGAAGTCCGCGGGCGATGTGTCGCCTTTGAAGGCGAAGTAGGCCTTGTGGGCAGGATTGACGAAGGTGGCTCCGTCGGTGGCCGACCAGTTGAAGCCCGTTTTCCCTTCTTCGTTTTCGGTCAGGGTGTAGTAGTAGCTTCCGCCGTGTGTCAGTTCATCCGCATCCGTCCCGCGCAACTGGTTGTTGGGGTCCACAGCTTTCTTCTTGGTGGTGGGCATCATGTCATAGACACCGGGCGTGGCTTTCAGCACGAGGGCCTGACCTGCGGGAAGCACTGTGCCTGCCTCCGTGAAACTGCGGTTGACCGTGATTTTGCCGTTCTTTTGTATGCAAGTATAGGCTTCCATGTCCTCGGGGAGCAGGAAACTCTGGTCGCTGTAGTAAAAGGTGGTGTAGCCCGAAGCGGGAACCTCGACCCTAACGAACGGCCGTTTGTAGGTGATGTCAAATCCTTGGAAGTTGAACCATTGTGCTTCGCTGGTTACGGTTGCCGACAAGGTCATTTGCCTGTCATCGACAATGATGTCCGTTAGCCGCGTCTGGGCGGCATCGCTGGCAAGGGTCTGTGCGGCGCCGGCTGCCGTCTCTTCGGCATTCATCAAGGCTTCATTCTCTATAATCTTGTCCCTTGTAGGCATGTTGCCCTTGACGGTGCCTTGCGCCTGAGCCGTTACGGTAGGCACCTTCCCTGTGGCATCGTTGCGATAGAACCCGTGGAAGACGACTTCATAGACGCCATTGGGGATGTCGGTCTGCGTTTGTTCCAACGTGATGGGCTGGTGCAATACTTCGATGTCGCCTTCCTTGATGGTCGTGGACGTTTCTGTCCAGTCGACAGTCGTGTTGTTGCCCAGCATGTCGGCATTGGTGAACAGTGCGCTGACATCCAGTTCGGCATCCACATAGGGCGCAGCGGCAAGAATGAGGTTGCGTGTGGCTGTGCGAATTGTTCCTACTGTGGCATCGGCGGCAACGTACGCCTGATGAGCCTCTTGCAATTCGTTGGCAAATTCTGTTTCCTTCTCCGCATCTACGATAGCTTGATAGACATTGTAGAGCCGCTTCCTCTCCTTGTACAGGGCATAGTTGCCGTTGGAGATGTCCTTCACGGGGATGAATGCCCAATGGATAAAGTTGCGTCCGTTCCTTGTGGTGAGCGGGCCACCATAGGCATAGGTCACATCGAGCAGGGCATCCTGGCTGTCGGATTTCAGGGTGTAGAGCTTGCCCATCGGAGAATCTATGCCCTGATAGGTGAATGCGCCTTCCGTCCTCGAACGGTCGCTCCAGACATTGGCGGCATCGGGCAGGCATCCGATGCACGAACTGGACTTGTCGCGGAAGGAGAGGAACACTTTGCCTGCGGTGCCCTTCGACACCCCTATCCTGAATCTGTTGGCCACACTCTTGTCGCCCTTTGGCAGACGCTGGGACACGGTTTGGGTGTTCCAACTCATTCCGTAGGTGACAAAGGCATCCGCATCCACATTGTACAGATAGACGTTGTCCGACGCCGTTATTTGTGCCAAATCCTTGCCAGGCACCACGGGAGGCGCCCAAGCGCTACCCTCTGCGGGTTCGGCTTGGTTCATCAGCTGTGCTATTTCGTCCTGACTCAGTGCGTAGTTGTAGATGCGCAGGTCGTCAACGTAGCCATTCATCAGAGGAATGTCTGCCGTCTGACCACAGCCGACGAAGTTTAGCACGGGACGCAAGTCGGAGAGCCGGACATCGACGTGTTCGGAAGCGGCAATCTCGGCGCCATCCACATACAAGGCAATGCGCCCAGAACCAATGGTCAGCGCCAAATGGTGCCAACCCTGCTGGGGCTGCGAGGCTTCCAGCGTTTGCGAGGTTGCTCCGTTTTTCAGCGTCAGACGCATCTTGCCGCCTTGGTTCAGCGAGAGGCTGGCTTCGTGGTCAGCATCTGCGCCAAAACTGAACAGCCGGCTTCCCTCGGGGAAACTTCCGGGATTGTAAACCCATGTGGTGATGGAGGAGTGGGGCAGGCAAGTCGTCATAGCGGGAATGGCCATGTAGTTGGAGGTTCCGTCCAACATAAGTGCGGCGCGTCCGGAACGATGATAGCCGTTGACGTTCGAGAAACCGCGTGCGTCGGCAACGATGCCGTCCAACAAGTTTTCCGAAAGGTCGGTTGCCGACTG
Source organism: Bacteroidaceae bacterium (assembly GCA_017453445.1). Taxonomy (GTDB): domain Bacteria; phylum Bacteroidota; class Bacteroidia; order Bacteroidales; family Bacteroidaceae; genus Physcousia. Next base: position 20,870 of record JAFTEX010000031.1, on the reverse strand, counting down.
CTCAAACTCATATCGTGCCACAAGTCCCTGTTCGCCGGAGGTGCTGGCGGATATCGCATCGGATTTCTCTGAACGGTTTTGCGAATAGTCAACGCTCACGACGGCATATTCATAGGTGACACCCTCGCGGCAACTGTTGTCAACGAAAAAGGGGACCATGATGTTGCGCCCGATGACGTCGAACTCCGTAGCCGATTCTGCACGCTTCTCGCCACGCAGCACGAGGAAACCATAGAAGTCGCGGTCTTGCGTGTTTGCGTCCCATCGGAGCGCAATGGAGTGATTCTTAGGTGTGGCGGTGAGCCCGGTCGGCTTGGCGGGTGGCGTAGTTTCATAGGTTGCATCGGCTGGCAAGAGTCTCCACAACTGTTGGTCCTCATCGGCTTCGGAACAGATTTTGACAGCGACGTTGTTCGTCGTGCTTCCATTGGGAATTTCGAGATACAGGCCCGACTGATAGTTGCGAATCCTGTAGTAGCCGTCGCCTGCATATTCGAACGTCCATCGTTGGTTCTCGAGTTTCGTAACGGGGTAAACGCTCACCGTACCGCCGACGTTGACCTGGAAGCCGCCCGTCTCCAGGTTCATGCTCAGATTCCTGACGCTGTGGACATAGAATCCTGTCAGGTCTCCGCCGTTGTCCTTCAGCGCTTCCAACGTCCATTTCTGGTAGGCGTAATTCTTGTTTTCGTATTGTACGACGGCAGCGGAATTGCTTGTCGAACCGCCTTGGATGGTAAGCAGTTTCTGCGTCTTCTTGTTGACGATGATGTATTCTTTTTCGCTGGTCAGGGGGCAGAGAGGTACGTCCTCGCCCTGATGGATCTGCACGGTGCGTTCGGCGCTCATCTGATATTTGTCACCATAGCGGTAGCCTCCTGGCAGCATGATTGGGTAGGAGAAGTATGGACCATTGCCGTCGAAATAGACAGGCTTATCCGTGCTCACATATTCATAGCTGCACGGGAATGCCTGACGCTCGCTGGCGCCCGCAAAAGCCTTCACTACGCCATTTGGCAGTCGATAGACGGCAGCTGCTGTCCAGGCGGCTCGGTTCTCGCCGTATCCCAGTCGGGCACCGCCTTCGCTGGTGGCCAGGCAGAAGTCGCCGCGTGAGGGACCGACGGTACCCCACCAGATGCCGTTTCCCATGCCATACTGCACTCCCACAATGCCCTCCATCACGTTGTGCAGTTCATCGTTGGTGGCCACCTTTCCGTCGGCCTTCACCTTCGAGTAAAATTCGGCATAGTTGTCGAAGGAACCTGCCAACTGGTGGGTGTTCCCTTCATCGACGTAAGGCTTCATGTGGTTATACCATTCCCACGCCCCGTCGTTGTTGCAGGTGTTGCCTGCGCAAATGCGAATCCCATCGAAGAAAGGGTCTTCGCGAATCAGTTTGGCGACGGCCTTGAAGTCGTCCTTCGTTCCTTGGTTGCTGGCAGTGACGTCTGGCTCATTGAATGGAGCGATAGCCACCACGTTCACACCATAGTCCTGGGCATACTTTACGGTTGCCTTGATGACTTTGTACCATTCCTCTGGATGGTGAAAAAAGGTCTTTACATCAATATCCACAGGGTCGGAATTGAGTAATAGCCCCGTTGGACGAGTGAGGGAGATGTGATTCAGTCTTGAACGCAGGTATTGCTGCTGCCTTTGGGAGAGATTCCCATTGGCATCCACAGGGTCCATGACTTGAAAGGAGAATCTGCCGTATGTCAGATTGTCAAGTCCGATGAAGTTGACGCCTCGCCGAACATTCCCTTCGTCGTCCCAGGCCGTGTCCATTCCCCAGTGAATGGGGGTGGGAACGCCAGCGTCGGTATATTTGAAAGGTACCTTCACCGCATTCCGCTCTCCCAGATTCAGGTACATGGATGCGCGTGGAGTGAGGGTCGTTGAAACAACGTTGCGGGGGGCGTTGGCTGCGTCCCCCTGTTCGTGGATGTTGTCTGCTAAAATCGAACCTGCTGAAAGGAAGAAGGTTCCGATGATTAGAGATAGTGTCTTATTCATGGTTTGTTCAATTCGACTGTGTGTGCTTGGAATCCATGTTTTTACAACTTAAAGCTATCCGACTTCACGTAGATGCGATAGTCCTTGATGCTCTCGGGAGCTCCTTCTTCGGCGCGGGGCAGATACTGGAAGCCCGACATCGTCTTGTCCTGTCCCATGTCGATGATGACGGCGTGGGGGAACTGAACGCCACGGTTTGTGCTCCAGTAGGTCGATTCCTGCAGGTCGAATATCTTGTCGGCATTCTTGTTGCCGGAGCTTACGTCCTCGTCGTCGGCGTATGCCACCTGCCACGATTCGCGTGAGAGACGCTGACCGTCCTCGTCGAGCATGTACCATTCGGCGATGCAGCAGTACTCGCGGTTCCAATGACTATTGAGCGCTTCGATGCAGACGTAGCGACCCGTGACGGGCTTGTCGAAGCGGACTTCCTGCCATCCGTTGCCGGGCTTGAACTGACCCACCTTTACGGGCTTCTCACCCTTGAGGTCGAGGTTCTGACCCTCGAGCCTGTGCGTCACAGGACCAGCCAGTTGCAGCTTGTTCAGTTCGGGCTCCTTCTGTCCCCAGACAACCTTCTCCTTCGGACCAACGACATCGAACACGATTACTTCGTTCTGCCCCTTCTTCAGCCAGCAACCGGGCACGTAGAGCGTCTGCTGCGGACCTATCGACCAGATGCGACCCAGGGCGTGGCCGTTGACATAGACTTGTCCCTTGCCCCACGTCTCGAAGTTGAGGAAGGTGTCGCCCACCTTCTTCAGGTTGAAGTAGCCGCGGTAGTAGCCACGACCGAATATCAGGTCTTCGCTCTCCCATGCATAGCGCATGGTGCGTCCGATGCGAGGTACGCTGATGAACTCTTGCGTCGTGGGATTCTTCTTTTGCTTCTCGAATGCCTTCACGGCCACTTCGTAGTCGTCGGGGATGCGCATGTTTTCCCACCTGCTTGGGGTGAAGGTGATTTTAGTCTCGTCCACGCCACTGAGGTGCCAACCGCCGATGGTGCCCGTGATGGTGGGATTTCCTATCAAGCCCTTGAAGTCCTTGATGGCACGGCCAAAGTTGATACGCCCCATACCCTCTACGAGGATTTGCAGTTCCTGTCCCTGCTTGATGGCTGGCAGTTTCAGACTCTTTTCTCCCTTCACGCGGTCAATCGTTCCGATGTACTTGCCGTCGATGAACACCTGAGCATAGTCGTGGGCATCGAGGTTGAGCGTGCAAGCCCATTTATCTTTATCAGCAGGGTGAAGGGTAACACCCTCAGCTTTGGCATCGCCGATTTCGGGCAGGCGGGTGGAGTAGAGCATCATGCCCCATCCCATATCCACTTCCTCAAAGGTCTTGGGTGCTCCGCTTGTGCGTAACAAATCGTCATGTTTGTTATAGTATTCCCAGTCGAAGCCGTTATAAAGCGGAGCAAACTCCGTCAGTTCGAACTTCGGCACCTCGATGATGGGCATCGGAGCCTTGGGGGCAGCAGGAAGTTTCTTGTCCGTGTACTTTTGCATCATCTCGCGCAGTTTCCAGAACTTAGGCGTTGCCTGTCCGTATTCATTGATGGGTGCGTCGTAGTCGTAAGAGGTAACGTCGGGGGCAAAGCCAGGCGAGTTGGCACCTGCCCAGTGGCCAAAGGAGGTACCTCCGTGAGTCATGTAGAGCGAGAAGGAGATGCCCTTGGAGAGCATTTCGTCCAAGCCGTTCACCATGTCCTCGGCACCGCGTGTCTCGTGGCGGGCCCCCCACTTGTCGAACCAGCCCGACCAGAACTCAGAACACATCTTTGGCGCGTCGGGGCGCAGTTCACCAAGGCGGCGGAACTGCGAGTCGATGTTAGCACCTGTACCGAAGTTCATCGTCCACGTCAGGTCGGGCAGGCCATTCTTTTCAAAGTTCGAGGCCCAGTCGCACTGGAACAGGGGCATGTCCTGACCGTAGATGCCGCGCAGGCAGTCACGAATCTCACTGACGTAAGGCTTGTTCTCGCCATACGAACCGTATTCATTCTCCACCTGAATCATGATGATGGGGCCACCGTTCTTCAGCGTCAGAGGCTCCAGCTGTTCGCCCACCTTCTGCTCGAACAACTTCACGCGCTCCATGAAATAGGGGTCTTGCTCGCGCAGGCGTATATCCTTCTTCTTTAAGAGCCACCAAGGCAGTCCGCCCATCTCCCATTCGGCACAAACGTATGGTCCGGGGCGCACGATGACGTACATGCCGTTCTTTTGTGCCAGACGGCAGAACTGGGCCACATCGTTGTTGCCCGTGAAGTCGAACTGCCCTTCGCGCTGTTCGTGTATGTTCCAGAAGATGTAGATGCACACTGCGTTCATGCCCAACGCCTTGCACATCTGTATGCGATGCTCCCAGTAGGGGCGTGGGATGCGCGGGTAGTGTACTTCGGCAGCCTTCACCACGAAAGGCTTGCCGTTGAGGAGGAATGTCTTCTTGCCGACCTCGAAGGTCTCTGTCTTCGTCGCTGCACTGGCCGATAGACTCAGCAAGAGCAGCATGGCCGTTAGGAGGCCGTGTGTAAGTTTTTTCATGTAGATATACGATTTATTTTGTACAAAGATACAAATAAATTGAGAATTGAAAATTGAAAATTGAAAATTATTTGTACTTTTGCATGATTAAAACTGAAAATAGGAAATTATGGCAATGATAGAATGTCCAAAGTGCCATCGTCACATTTCGTCGATGGTGAAAAATTGCCCAGAATGTGGTGCGCCAGTAGCTCAGGGACAACCAACCAACGAAAAAGAACAACCGCATCAAATGGGGTGCCGGGTGCAACTCCTTTTAGCTTTCTTTGCCCTGATTGCCGTGACTTTCGGGGTCTTGCTCTTTTATGACTATCGGGCAGAGAAGGTGCGTGAGGAACGTGCGTATGCCCGATTGCAAGATTGCTCAAATCCTGCTTTTTACGAAGATTTCATTATCCGCTTTCCCGAGAGTGAGCATATCGATGAGGTACGTGCACGTTACCAGACCGTGGCTGCCCAGCAGGGCGAGTGGCAGGAACTTATCCTCAACGGAAGTCGTGAAGATTTGGAGAAATTCGTGACTCAACATCCCACCAGTCCCTACGTCCGTTTGGCCAATAACCGCATCGACTCAATCGACTGGGCCGAGGCAAAGCAACGTCGGACTTTGGAGGCCATCACTCACTATATGACGCTCCATGCCGATGGATACTATATCGATGAGGCCGAGTCGCTCCGTCAGTCGTTGGAACGCGCTCAGGCCGAGGCTGCAATGCTTGCCGCCCAGCGAGACTCGTCGGCAACGGCGGATACCCTGCAACTCCAGTAGAACGGGGGGGGGAGTAATTGGCAGATTATTTTACAGACACTTTTTGGATATTTGTGCCTGCCTTGACGATATAAATTCCGTTTGTCAGGTGCCGGTTGGCTGGCATACGCACCCCAGAGAGGTTATAAAGAACAAACGGAGAGTTGTCGGTAGTACGGATGTAACCGTCTCGAACAAAAAAATGGGCTTTGCCCTCAGTGGGCGACGAGACAGCGTGAATGGCTGTCTCGTCGCTTGTATTAGTGCGGGTGGTGATGGTGATTTCTGCGTCCGGCATTCCCGGGGCCTTAACGGTTAGGCGGATGGTGCCGGCTGTGGTGTTGCTCTTCAGAATGGCCAGTGCGCGTCCGTTGTAGAGGCGTGGCGTGGTGGAGCGGAAGCTCTCCATGTCGTTGGGCGAGGCGCTTCCGGCTGCCAGCAATTCGCCGTCGCCAGTCAGAGAGAGGTCTACCTTGAGATCGGAGTTGGAGGTGACCACCTGCCCGTCGGCATCCACCAATTCGATTGTGACGTAGGCGAGGTCGCGTCCGTCGGAGAGAATGGTGTTTCGGTCGGCAATAAGGCGTAGCCCGACGGGCTCGCCCGTGGTGCGCAACTCAAAACTCTCGTCCGTCAGTTCATGTCCGCTGGCATCCACGTTCACGGCACGCAGAGTGCCCGGCTGGTAGTTCACGGAGAACCCCGTCCAATAGGTGTTTCCTGGAGCCTGTTCGCCAATCCGCCGTCCGTTGAGGTAGAGTCGCACGCGAGGTGCCCGGCTGTAGACATTTACTGTCACTCGGTCTGTGGATTTCAAGTCGGGATAAGTCCACGACTGCTGTTCCAGCTGCCATCCCCAGGCCGAAATGCTTTGATGCATTCCCGAGGGGATGGGACGTTCTATGGCCATCGTGATGGGGGCGCAGCGCCAAACGACATCGCGATAGTATGACTGCGGTTTCTTCTGCCCGATGATGTCGAGGTCGCCACACCAACCGTTGAACCACGGCCAATCCTGGAACATCGATTGGTCACCATTCGCGCGGAGGGCTGCACTGCCGATGCCCGCTTCGCCCAGGTAGTCCATTGCCGTCCAGACAAAATCGCCAATGACGTAAGGCAGTTGCTCGACCTTGTCCCAGTTCTGCGAAGCGTGTTTCGGGAAACTTTCTGCCCCAAACATTACGCGGTTGGGGTGGGTGGCGTGGTCGTGCTCGTACTTGTCGTAGAGATAGTTGTACCCACCGAGGTCGAGGCTCTGGAAGGCACGCTGATCCTGAATGTCCCAGTTGTAGGAAGCCGAGTTCCAGGCATCCCCCGCATCCCATCCGCAGATGGCGGCAGTGACGGGACGGGTGGTGTCGTAGTGGCGCACTGTCTCGCGCATACGGGCAGCCGCGGCCATGCCTTCATCTTCGATGCGTCCAGGAATCTCGTTGCCAATGGACCATGCGATGACGCAGGGGTGATTGCGGTCGCGGCGCATCATCGTTTGCAGGTCGCGGTCGCTGAACTCAGGAAAGAACCGATGGTAGTCCTCATTGTTTTTCTGATAAATCCATTGGTCGAAGGTTTCGTCGATAACCAGCAGACCGAGTGAGTCGCAGGCATCGAGGAAGTGCTCGGACGGCATATTGTGAGAGCAGCGGATGGCGTTGTAGCCCTGCGATTTCACCAGTGTCAGTTTGCGGTCCTCGGCGCGGTCGTAGGCCGCCGCACCGAGCAGTCCGTTGTCGTGGTGGAGGCATCCGCCCTGAAGCAGGGTGGACTGGTTGTTAAGCCGGAATCCGCTTGTGGCTGAGAAAGAAAGTCTTCGCACGCCGAAACGCTTCTCAAGCACGTCGGTCGTTCCCGTAGTGCTGTCCTCCACCCGTATGCGTGCGCGATATAAGTAAGGATGCTCCGTGCTCCAGAGTTCGGCACGGGACAGGTTGAGGCTGAGGCTGACGGACTGCTCACCCCACGAGGCGACGCTGAACGCCTGCTGTGTGGACCCCACGGAGTTGCCCTTTGCATCGAGCAGGTCGACCAGGATGCGCCCCTCTCGTGCTCCGTCTTGTTCGTTGTAGACGGTGGTGTGCAGGGTGACTTTGGCCGTGCCCTTGCCGCTCTGTATCTTTATGTCCTCGTTACGTATTTCCACGTAGGTGTCCCATTCGTCGGCGTGAAGCTTGGGGGTGGCGAGGAGCCACACATGGCGATAGATGCCGCTTCCGGCATACCAGCGTGTGTTGTTTCCCTCGTTGCGAACGCGTGCGAGCAACGTGTTTTCCCCTTCGTGGAGTTCGTCCGTTACGTCGAAACGGAAACTTGAATAACCATATGGGTTGAAGTAGAGATGGCGTCCGTTCAGGTAGATGTCAGTCTGGTTGTAAGCCCCCTCGAAGTAGAGCATGAAGGAGGCGGCTTTCAGGTCAGAAGCCTGCACATTCAACTTTTTCATGTACCAGCCTTCGCCGCCCACGGTATTACCCGTCTGGAACTTACCCACGCTGTTTGTCGAAAAAGGACCGATGACGGTTCCCCCGGCCACGCGTGCGGCTTCCGTCTCCACACTCCAGTCGTGCGGGAGGTCCAGTGTGCGCCATGCGTCGGCCACTTCGGGGTGTGCCACGGCGGCAGAACCGTCGCCATAGAAGAATTTCCAGTCGTTGTCGATGAGTGTCTTTCGTCCGTCGGCCCAGCTGGCGAAGCTGAGCATTAGCAGTATGGTGGCAGTGAGTATCCTTTTCATGAGTAAGGTCTATTTAGCTGTGATGTAAAAACTATATCCGTTCACTTTCCCTATGCCGGGGATGGCCTCCTGGGCCCTGTAGGTGCCGATGGCCTGGGTTTTGTTGAACGACCGGATGACGGGACGCGCCTCGTTCAGCGGATGGAGGATGGCCATGGGGACTTCGATGAGTTGGCGTCCGCCCCGACGAGCGCGGACGAGATACGGCGTGGCTGCCTTGAGGGCCTTGACGCTGCGGGTCTCGTAGTTCACGCTTCCATCCGTGGCAAGGGAGGCTTCGGTCACCTCTCGCACCTCGGTGAAGTAGGTGGCCGTCTCCTCCTCGCTCATGTCGAAGGGGAAGCAGACGGGTGTTAGTCCACTGTCGGAAAGCGTGCGATGGAGGCGGATGTGTGAAACGCCCGTCTCGCGTGCCGCACTGACATCGTAGCGCTCGTCCAGTACCGTCGTGGGCAGGCTGGAAATGCCTGCAAATCCGGTGCAGAGCACTTTCACGTGGGCAATGCTCACCCAGTCGTTCTCGTTCTGGGTGTCAGCCTTGATGCCGAGGCGTAGTCGGCGGTCTTCGCCCACGGTGGCCGTGGCGGTCAGTTCTTGCCATTTGGCCGACGTGATGGCCGTCTGGGCTTCGTTGGCAAAGAGATAGGTCCCCTTGCCGCATTGTCCCTTGCGGGCACTGTTGTTGTAGATTTGCCCCACGACATAGGCTGTCACACGGTAAGTGCCGGGCAAGAGTTCGGTCACGTCTTGCCAGATGAGAGTGCCTCCCTTGACGGGCGACCAATACCACGACTCGATGCCGATGCCCGAATACAGACTGTTGGCAAACTCCGTGTTGCGCTTGTTGTAGCCAGCCGCAGCGTCTGAGCTGTGGCGGTTCCAACCGTAATTCTCCGTGCCTGCAGGGTTCTGCAAAAGGGCCGTCACGTCGCAGGGATGCTCTTCTGAGGCAACCTGCCAGGCCGACAGGTCGATGTCTTGTGCCTGCACGTTTGCCGTTGTGGCCAATGCCAGTATCAGGCTCCAGTGTACTAAGCGTCTTTTCATGCTTTTGTGATGTGTAGTATTTTGTAAATGTGTTTTTTATGGAAGCATATTTCCCCCGATGGCATCTCAATGGGGAGATTCGGATTACAAATATACAAAGATTATTTTATAAAGAGGACATCCAAAGACGATTTTTTATTGCCATTCCCTGTAAGAGAACGGCCTGCTGTTGCGTGGCAGGATTGTGTAGACAGACATGTTGGGATTGGTTGTACGTGTCAATAGTTTTTATTTTTAGGTTACTGCCCTCCATGGTAACCTTACTATGCTTATGGGCATAAGAATACTAAGGTTACGGGCATAACCTTACTATGCTTATCCGCCTAACCTTACTAATCTTCCGCCAGAGGCTTCTTTGGCCACTTGGGGAAGGTAGAATGGTTTGTAAACTTTTTTCGTATGGTCCGTGGGGCAAGTGTGAGTGTGCCTAAACAAAAAAATCCCCTCCTCACGAACGAAATATTCGTGAGGAGGGGAGGGGGGGCGTGGGATTAGTAGGAGAAGAGAGGATAATGCTCCATTGTGGCATTCACTTCGGCACGGACGGCGGCGATGTTTTCGGGATTCTCGGGGTCGTTGAGTACGCGCTCGATGAGTTCCGCAATCTTCACCATCAGGTCTTCCTTGGCTCCGCGGGTGGTGATGGCGGGTGTGCCCAGACGGATGCCGCTGGTCTGGAAGGCCGAGCGGGAGTCGAAGGGCACCATGTTCTTGTTCACGGTGATGTCGGCATCCACGAGGGCGCGCTCGGCCACCTTACCCGTCATCTCGGGATACTTGGAGCGCAGGTCGACGAGCATCGAGTGGTTGTCGGTGCCGCCCGAGACGATGTGGAAGCCGCGCTTCATCAGTTCGTCGGCCAGGACGCGGGCGTTCTTCTGTACTTGGCAAGCCCACTCCTTGAACTCGGGTTGCAGAGCCTCGCCGAAAGCGACGGCCTTGGCCGCAATGACGTGCTCCAGCGGGCCACCTTGGATGCCAGGAAAGACGGCGCTGTTCAGCAGGGCAGACATCATCTTCAGCTCGCCCTTTGGAGTGGTTTTGCCCCAGGGGTTGGGGAAATCCCGGCCCATGAGGATGATGCCGCCGCGCGGGCCGCGCAGGGTCTTGTGGGTGGTGGAGGTGACAATGTGGGCGTACTTCAGAGGATTGTCGAGCAGACCGGCTGCAATCAGACCAGCGGGGTGGGCCATGTCAATCATCAGCAGGGCACCCACCTTGTCGGCAATCTCGCGCATCCGCTTGTAGTCCCACTCGCGGCTATAGGCCGAGCCACCGCCCACAATGAGTTTAGGCTTGTGCTCCAGTGCCAGACGTTCCATCTCGTCGTAGTCGACGCGGCCCGTTTCACGGTCCAGGTCATAGCCGATGGGGTGGTAGAGAATGCCGCTCGTATTGACGTGGGAACCATGAGAAAGGTGACCTCCGTGGTCAAGGTTCAGCCCCATGAAGGTGTCGCCGGGATTCAGGCAAGCTAGGAAGACGGCGGCGTTGGCCTGTGCGCCCGAGTGGGGTTGCACGTTGGCATACTCGGCACCGAATAGTTTGCATACGCGGTCGATGGCCAGCTGTTCCACTTGGTCCACTACCTGGCAGCCGCCGTAGTAGCGTTTGCCGGGATATCCTTCGGCATACTTGTTGGTGAGGATAGAGCCCATGGCTTCCATCACTTCGTCGCTCACATAGTTCTCAGAGGCAATCAGTTCGATGCCCCGGGTCTGACGCAGGCGCTCGGCCTCAATCAGACGGAAAACGGTCTCGTCGTTTCGCATATTGTTTTTGTGGTTGGGGTTTATTTAGGGTCTTTAGGGTCCTTAAGGTCTTTAAGGTTGTGGGGAGTTAGGGGCGCTCCACCAGTCGGACGTCGTCGAGGGAGACGACCGTGTTGCAGTAGTGGCACTTCAGGGCGTTGGAGCCGTGGAGGTGAAAATGGGTGCGCATAGGTTCGTTGTTGGTGATGCACTTGGGGTTGGTGCAACGGACGATGCCCCGCAACTCGTCGGGCAGGCAGACGGTTCGCTTCTCCACAATCTCGTAGTCGCGGATGATGCACAAGGTCAGGTTGGGGCAGATGACGGCCAACTGGTTCAGTTCCTCGTCGGTGAAGAACTTGTCGGCCATCTTGATGATGCTCTTGGTGCCCATGCCCTCGCTCTGCAAGTTGTAGCCGATGGTGACGGCCGTCTTCATGCTTTCGAGGTGGAGCAGGTTGACGACGGCAAAGAGTTTTTCTGCCGGTATGTGGTCGATGACGGTGCCGTTTTCGATGGCCGCCACAAGAAGTTGTTTCTTCATGATGATATAACGTGATGACGCAATGTGGGATTACGGGTTAATTCTCAATGAGGGTCTTGTCGTTGCGCACGTCGTCGAGCGTGATGCCCAGCGCGTCGCAGAGAAGGGCCTGGCGGGTATAGAGGCCGTTGCGCGCCTGCTCGAAGTAGTAGGCATGGGGGTTCTCGTCGATGCTGTATTCAATCTCGTTGACGCGGGGCAGGGGGTGCAGAATCTTCATATTGGGGCGTGCCTTCGAGAGCATTCCCAACTTCAGCAAGTAACGGTCCTTGACGCGCTCATACTCCATGAGGTCGGTGAACCGTTCGCGCTGCACGCGAGTCATGTAGAGAATGTCGGCCCCGCTGATGACATCGGCATTGAATTCCGTGTGCTCCACATAGCGGATGCCGTGTTCGCGGCAGAACTGCTTGTACATCTCCGGCATGGCCAGTTCCTCGGGGGCAATGAAGTGGAACGTGGGGTGGAAGTGGTGCATGGCCGTCAGCATGGAATGGACGGTGCGCCCGTATTTCAGGTCGCCCACGAGGTAGATATCGAGGTTGTCGAGCGTGCCCTGAGTCTGATAGATGGTGTAGAGGTCGAGCATCGTCTGCGAGGGGTGCTGGTTAGCCCCGTCGCCGGCGTTCACGATGGGCACGGGCGCAATCTCCGAGGCATAGCGGGCTGCCCCCTCCAGATAGTGGCGCATGACGATGATGTCGGCGTAGTTGGATACCATCATGATGGTGTCCTTTAGTGTTTCTCCCTTCGTGCCGCTTGTCACCTTGGGATCGGCAAAACCGATGACGCGGGCCCCCAGGCGGTTGGCGGCCGTCTCAAAGGAAAGGCGTGTGCGCGTGCTGGGTTCGAAAAACAGGGTGGCAACGATGCGCCCTTCGAGAAGGCGGCGGTTGGGGTGGCGCTCAAATTCTTGCGCCATCTGGATGAGGTACTCAATTTTTTCCCGACTATGGTCTGCGATTGTGACCAGACTGTTCGGGCGGGCCGAGTGGCTGTGTGGTGCGTTCTCCTTTTCCATTAGCTTGTTCAGTCAAGTACGATTCTGCGTTCAAATTTACTCCGTTTCCTTGAAATATGCAATATGTGCGCGCACAGAAAAGTTGTAAAAACTTAATTTTTAACTTTTCTTTTTCGGAATTTAATTTTATTTTGTAACTTTGTACGCTTCAAAGTCATTTGGCAAATGCGCAAAAAGGTAATAATATTCTTGTGGGTGATGCTCTTCCTGATAGTAGGAACGGTGGCGACCTTGTTTGTCCTTATCGAAAAGGGAGAAATTGGCTACATGCCAGACCTGCAGCAACTGGAAAACCCTGTGGACAAGTATGCCAGCCAGGTGTTTTCGGAAGATGGGGTACTGCTTGGCACGTGGAGCTATAGCCGGGCCAACCGCGTGTTTGTAGGCTATGACGAACTTTCTCCCTATCTCGTCGAAGCCTTGGTGGCTACGGAGGACGAGCGTTTCTACGAGCATAGTGGCATCGACTTCAAGGCCATTTTGCGTGCCATGGTGAAGCGTGTGCTCATGCGGCAGAAACAGGCTGGCGGCGGCAGTACCCTCACGCAGCAGCTGGCCAAACAGCTCTATAGCGCCCAGGCCGGAGACATCTGGGAGCGGGCGATGCAGAAACCCATCGAGTGGGTGATTGCCGTCAAATTGGAACGTTACTACACGAAGGAGGAAATCATCACGATGTATCTCAACTATTTCGATTTCCTCCACAATGCAGTGGGAATCAAGACGGCGGCCAAAACATATTTCAACAAGGAGCCCCGCGACCTGGACATCAATGAATGCGCCACACTGGTGGGAATGTGCAAGAACCCCTCCTTGTTCAATCCTGTCCGCCGTCCCGAGCAGGCTCAGGGGAGACGCGACGTGGTGCTGGAACAGATGGTGAAGGCCGGATGCCTGACTGCGGCTCAGGCCGACTCCTGCAAGGCGTTGCCCATCGCGCTGAACTTCCATCGCCAAGACCACAAAGACGGGCATGCGACTTATCTGCGCGAATATTTGCGTGGCGTGCTGACGGCCAAGAAACCCAACCGCAGCGATTACGCCTCGTGGCAAGACCAGAAGTTCTATGAGGATTCGCTGGCTTGGGCCAACGACCCTCTTTATGGTTGGTGTAACAAAAACATCAATAAAAAGACAGGACTGCCCTACGACCTCTATCAGGACGGGCTGAAAATCTACACCTCCATCGACAGCCGTATGCAGGCCTACGCCGAGGAGGCCATGAAGGCGCACGTCATCGGCACGTTGCAACCCGCTTTCGACAAGGAGCGGAAGGGGTCGAAGAAGGCTCCCTATGGGGCAAGCGTGTCAGAAAAACAGGTGCAGCACCTGCTTGCCAGGGCAAAACGCCAGAGTGCCCGGTACATCCAGATGAAGGCCGCAGGAGCCACAAGCGAACAAATCGACAAGGCGTTCTCCACACCGACGGAAATGACAGTCTACACCCCCAACGGCGACGTCGACACCACCATGACGCCGATGGACTCTATCAAGTACTACAAGCGTTTCCTGCGCTCGGGCTTCCTCTGCATCGACAATGCCCGAGGCTATGTGAAGGCCTATGTCGGCGGTCTCAACTACGCCCACTTCCAGTACGACATGGTCACTCAAGGACGCCGGCAGGTGGGGTCGACCATCAAACCCTATCTCTATGCGATGGCCATGGACAACGGATGGACCCCCTGCGACCTGGCTCCTAACGAACAGCGAACCTACGGCGAAGGGCCCAACGCTTGGACACCGCGCAACGGAAGCCGCTCGCACTACGGCGAGATGGTTACCCTGAAATGGGGACTGGCACAGAGTAACAACTGGATTTCGGCCTATTTGCTCAATGCGTTGAATCCTCGCCTCTTCGTGAAGTACCTGCATAAGTTTGGCATAAAGAACCGGAACATCTCGCCGACGCTTTCCCTCTCCTTGGGCCCCTGCGAGGTGAGTGTGTTGGAGATGGTGACGGCCTATACCACTTTTCCCCGGGGCGGGACACGTGTGCAGCCCGTGTTTGTCACGAAAATCACAGATGCGGACGGCAACGTGCTGGCCGAAGTGAGTACCCTGCAGGTAAAGAAGAACGAACGTGACGAAAACGATACGCGCGAAGTGCTGAGCGAGGATGCCGCCTATAAGATGATAGACCTGATGCAGGGCGTGATGAACGGCGGTACGGGCAGCCGCATGCGCAGCCGCTACAACATCCGTGCTCAAATGGGCGGTAAGACCGGGACCACCAACGACAATTCAGACGGATGGTTTGTGGGCTACACCCCGTCGCTGACCTTCGGCGCATGGGTGGGAGGCGAAGAACGCGACATCCACTTCAACAGTATGCTTTACGGCCAAGGTGCAGCGGCCTCGCTGCCCATCTGCGCCCTCTTCCTGCAGAAGGTGTTTGCCGACGGCAAACTGCCCTATTCGCCCGACGAGAAGTTTGTCTTCCCCCAGGGATTCGACCTCTGCAGTGGCGGATTCGTGGACGACGGAGAGGCAGAGGAAATCATTGAGATGGTGGGTGAAGAACCAGCCGGAACGGTCATGAACGACATGATGAATTATTGAAGGATGGAGAGCGAAAGAGAAAAGATTATGAATGAAATGCGATTTATAGCCATTATTCCGGCGCGATATGCTTCGACGCGCTTCCCGGCCAAGCCACTGGCAATGTTGGGTGGGAAGCCCGTCATACAGCGGGTGTACGAACAGGTGCGGACGGTGTTGGACGAGGTCGTCGTGGCAACGGACGACGAACGCATCCTCCATGCGGTGGAGGCTTTCGGCGGTCGGGCCGTGATGACGCGCGAAGACCATAAGAGCGGCACAGACCGTTGTTTCGAAGCCTATCAGAAACTGGGGGTGGACTGCGATGTGGTCATCAACGTCCAGGGCGACGAACCCTTCATCCATCCGACTCAGATACGTGCCCTGCAGGCCTGCTTTGACGATGCCGGCACGCAGATAGCCACCCTGGTGAAGCCCTTCTCCGAGTCTGACGGGCTGCTGGCGCTGGAGAACCCCAATTCGCCCAAGGTAGTGGTGAGCGACGACGGCCGCGCCCTCTACTTCAGCCGGAGCGTCATCCCCTTCCTGCGCGGAATTCCGCGAGAGGAGTGGCTTGTCAGGCACACGTTCTACAAACACATCGGACTCTATGCCTACCGCACTCAGACGCTGGGGGAAATCACCCGTTTGCCCCAGAGCACGCTGGAGAAGGCCGAGAGTCTGGAACAACTCCGTTGGCTCGACCATGGCTACGTCGTCAGGGTGGGGCAGACCGACGTGGAAACCATCGGAATCGACACCCCCGAGGACTTGGCACGCGCAGAGGAGTTCCTTCAAAACCTAAGTAAAAAGACACTATGAAACGCATCGTAATATATCTGACACTGCTCTTCTGCCTGCCATTCCTTCCGGGCCCGTCGCGCCTCTTCGGACAAGCCATCACGATTGGCCCCTACACGTTCCCCGACGGCTCGGTCTATCAGGGCGAACTCTTCCGCGGCAAACCCAACGGCAGGGGCACGACAAAGTTCCGTAACGGAGACGTCTACGAAGGCTTCTACCTGAAGGGGAAGCGCGAAGGCAAGGGCGTCTACCAGTTCACCGACGGCGAGAGGTACGACGGCGACTGGGTGCAGGACCATCAGCACGGCAACGGAACCTACTACTTCAAGAACAATAATAAGTACGTGGGCCTGTGGTACCGCGACTATCAGCATGGGCAGGGCACCATGTTCTACTACAACGGCGACAAGTACACCGGCAATTGGAAGGAGGACAAGCGCGAGGGCACTGGAACCTACATCTACGCCAACGGGGCCTACTATACAGGCTCCTGGGTGGCCGACGTCAAACAGGGCCGGGGCAAGTTCGACTGGGGCGACGGTAACCGCTACGAAGGCGACTGGAAAAACAACTCGATGAGCGGACGCGGCACCTACCAGTACGCCTCTGGCGACGTCTATACAGGCGAGTGGCTCAACAACGTCCCGCACGGGCGCGGCATATATGCCTATAAGAACGGCGACCGCTTTGAGGGAGCCTACGTCAACGGCGAGCGCACAGGCGAGGGCATCAGCACCTTTGCCAACGGCGACAAGTACACCGGCCACTATCTCGCGGGCGAGCAGGACGGCATGGGCACGTTCACCTGGAAGAACGGTTCCTCCTATCACGGCCAGTGGAAGGCCAACAAGCAGGAAGGCCGTGGCCGCTACGTCTGGAGCAACGGCAACACCTACGAAGGCTTGTGGAAGAACGGGCTGATGGAGGGCGAGGGCGTTCTGCGCGAGGCCGACGGGAGCAAGTTCAAGGGAACCTTCAAGGACGGCCTGAAGGAGGGGCACGGCGTGCTCGAAGACAAGGACGGCGTGCGCTACGAAGGAGAGTTCCATCAGGACCTGAAGGATGGCAACTTCGTCGTCCGCGAAGGGTCGCAGGTGCGCAAGACCGTCTTCGTCCGCGACATAGAACAACAGCAATGAACATGTAACAAATATAACGTTATGGCAACAACAAAGAAGGCCGCCTCTGCCAAGAGCAAGGCAAAGACGAAGGGCGCAAAGGCAAAGAGCGAAGCCGTGCAGGCATCTCAGCTCAAGTTGCTCCGCAATGACAAATATCTGGCCGAGTACTCCGAAGCCATAGAAGGGCGCCACCAGTTTGCTCTCCAGAAAATCAGCGAACTGACGCAGAAGGGCAAGACCACGTTGAGCGATTTCGCCGACGGGTATCTCTATTTCGGGCTCCATCGTGCCCCCGACGGCGGATGGGTGCTTCGCGAGTGGGCCCCGAATGCGACGAAAATCTACGTCGTGGGCGACTTCAACAAGTGGCAGGAGAAGACGAAGTATGCAATGAAGCGCATCCGCAACACGGGCAACTGGGAGGTGAAGCTCCCGGCCGATGCCCTTCGCCATGGCGACCTCTACAAGTTGAGCGTGCACTGGGACGGCGGCCAGGGCGAGCGTATTCCCGCCTGGGTCACCCGCGTCGTACAGGACGAGCAGACCAAAATCTTCAGTGCGCAGGTCTGGGACCCCGCCACCCCCTACAGCTGGAAGGTCAAGCACTTCCGCCCCGACACCAATCCATTGCTCATCTACGAATGTCACATCGGCATGGCACAGGATGCCGAGCGCGTGGGCACCTACCGCGAATTCAAGGACAACGTGCTCCCGCGCATCGTCAAGGACGGCTACAACTGCATCCAGATTATGGCCATTCAGGAACACCCCTATTACGGGAGCTTCGGCTATCACGTCTCCAGTTTCTTTGCAGCCAGCAGCCGTTTCGGCACCCCCGACGAACTGAAGGAACTCATCGACGCGGCCCATCAGCAGGGCCTGGCCGTCATCATGGACATCGTCCATAGCCACGCCGTCAAGAACGAGATGGAGGGCCTGGGCAACTTCTGCGGCGACCCCAACCAGTACTTCTACCCCGGCGACCGCCACGAACACCCCGCCTGGGACAGCCTCTGCTTCGACTACGGCAAGAACGAGGTGCTCCACTTCCTGCTCTCCAACTGTAAGTTCTGGCTCGAAGAGTACCACTTCGACGGATTCCGTTTCGACGGCGTCACCTCCATGCTCTACTACAGCCACGGGCTGGGCGAAGCCTTCATGAGCTATGCCGACTACTACAACGGAGGCCAGGACGACAACGCCATCTGCTACCTCACCCTGGCCAACGAACTCATCCACAAGGTCAACCCCTCAGCCATCACCATCGCCGAGGAGGTCAGCGGCATGCCCGGCCTGGCAGCCCCCTTCCGCGACGGTGGCTACGGCTTTGACTATCGCATGGCCATGAACATTCCCGACTACTGGATTAAGACAATCAAGGAACTCCGCGACGAAGACTGGAAGCCCAGCAGCCTCTTCTGGGAGGTCAAGAACCGCCGTGCCGACGAGAAGACCATCTCCTACTGCGAGAGTCACGACCAGGCCCTCGTGGGTGACAAGACCCTCATTTTCCGCCTCGTCGATGCCGACATGTACTGGCACTTCAAGAAGGGAGACCAGAACTACGCCGCCGACCGAGGCATTGCCCTCCACAAGATGATTCGCCTCCTGACAGCCTCCACCATCAACGGCGGCTACCTCAACTTCATGGGCAACGAGTTCGGCCATCCCGAGTGGAGAGACTTCCCCCGCGAGGGCAACGGATGGAGCCACAAGTACGCCCGTCGCCAGTGGAACCTGGTCGACAACCCCGAACTCTGCTACCACTACCTCGGCGACTTCGACCAGGCCATGATCAAGACCCTGAAGAAGGAAAAGGCCATACAGAAAACCCCCGTCACCGAAATCTGGCACAACGATGGCGACCAGATACTGGCCTTCGGGCGGGGCGACCTACTCTTCTTCTTCAACTTCAGCCCCTTCCGCAGCTATGACGGCTACGGATTCATGGTCCCCGAGGGAGCCTACGACTACCTTCTGAACACCGACGACACCCGCTTCGGCGGCAACGGGCTGAACGACGACTCCATGCGCCACTTCACCAACTGGGATGCCCAGCTCGCCCGCGACGGCAAGGGGTGGCTCCAGCTCTATCTCCCCGCCCGTTCCGCCTGCGTCCTGCGCAGAGTGAAAAACTGACACACTCTCGGCCGTGAACTACTCACACCCACAGATACGGCGCATCGCACGGAGGATTCCCGTCCTCTGCGCCCTCTACTTCATTCTCTTCGCCTTCTGCTACCTCCGCTTCGTGCAGAGCGAACTCATGGCCCAGACCCAGTTTCTCCTCTCCGGGGGCACCACGGTCTACCACCCCCTGTTCTCCGCCCTCCTCTGCACCTTCCTGCTCACCCTCCTGGGCCTCTTCCTCGGCAGCCTCCTCCGCTGGCTCCCCCTGCGCATGAAGGCCTCCGTCTGGTGGCCCTCCTTCCTTCTCCTCGGCCTGCTCACCCACTGGCGCTTCCCCCAGTTCGGTGACCAGGGGAGCGCGCTTCGCGGGTGGACGGTGGCCCTCCTCGTCCTCCTCGGTCTCCTGTGGTTCTTTGTGGCACGCCTCTTCACAGACTCCTCGAAGGAGCGAGAGACATTCTCCACCTACGCCTGGCCCAACGCCCTCCAACTCGTCCTCTTCACCTGCGCTTGCCTCAGCCTCGGCAACACCGACGTCGTGCTCCACCGCACCCTCCGCTCCGCCCGTCTGCTTCACGACGGCGACTGCCCGTGCGCACTCGACAATGCCCGTTGGGAGCGCCACCCCTCGCGCCAGCTCTCCGCCCTGACAGCCCTCGCCCTCAGCCGCACGGGGCAACTCGGCGAACAACTCTTCGCCTATGCGCAGCCCCACGGGAGCGACGGACTCTTGCCCGCGCTCTCTGACACCCTTCTCTTCTACAACCTCCCGAGGGCCGTCGGGGAGCACCTCGGCTACAAGAAGGGCGACAAAACCCGCGCCACCCGTTTCCTGGAGGTCATTTCTGCCATGCCCGAGACCCATCCCGAGGCGCGCGACTATCAGCTCTGCGCCTATCTCCTCGACCGCCGTCTCGACGACTTTGCCGCACTGCTCCTCGCCTCCGACACCCTCTCCCCCACGCTTCCGCGCCACTATCGCGAGGCCATGCTCCTCTATCGTCACTTCTATCCGTCTGTTGCCGACGCCCCCGATGCCCCCTCCCCGTCCTTGGGCCATCCCTTAGGGGATGAACTCACCACCCAGTTTGAGCAGTTCCTTGCCGTCCTGGGCGGGCGCGGCACGCACGACGAGCGCGAATTCCGCTGCCGCAAGCAGTTCCCCGCCACCTACTGGACCTACTATTTCTTCGGCTCCTGACGTAGTAGGAGGGGGCAAGGAGCAAGGGGCAAGATGAGGAGCAAGGGGCAAGGAGCAAGGAGCAAGAGGATACATTCGCCACTTGCTTATCTTCCTTTTTGATACATTTCTCTTGCTCCTTGTTCCTTGTTTATCATCCAGTCTGATACATTCCTCTTGCCCCTTGTTTATCATCCAGTCTGATACATTCCTCTTGCTCCTTGCCCCTTGCTCCTTGCTCCTCTCCTTACCCCTTGCTCCTCTCCTTACCCCTTGCTCCTCTCCTTACCCCTTGCCAATAAAATAAGGAATCTCCCATCGTTGCGATGAGAGATTCCTTCCTTTTGGTACGCCCTCAGGGGCTCGAACCCTGGACCCATTGATTAAGAGTCAATTGCTCTACCAACTGAGCTAAGGACGCATCTCCTTTTGTTTTGCGAGTGCAAAGGTACAACCTTTTTTTGAATCCTCCAAACGTTTTGCCCGAAAAATGCGTATTTTTTTTGTCTCTGGCGCCTTTCCGCTCTTTTTCGCTGCTTTCAGCCCGTCGGAGAGAGGCAAGGGGAAGAGAAGGGCAAGGGGTAAGGTGCAAGAGGATACGCTTCGCGCCTCACTCTCTGGAGTAATCCAATTTTAGTGCTCATTTTCTTATTGCAGAAATGCAGAAAAGGTGCCCCTCTC
>JAFTEX010000030.1 GCA_017453445.1 Bacteroidaceae bacterium | reverse complement strand
TAAGGTGATTTAAGGGAACACCCTACGAACCCTCTGCTCATCCACCCGAGGTACAATGGCGGTACAAAATTACTCTAAAAGGGGCAAACGCGCAATAGGCGAAGAATAAGGTTAGTTAAGCGGAGTTAATTGTAAGACAGTGTTTTACGCGATTTGATTTAAGGTTTGTTTCGGTCTATTTTGACCTAATTTAATCGGTGAAGAATTATCTTGCCTACAAAGATACGAAAAAGAATCCACAGGGCAAGCAAATCGCTTTTGATTTCTTATGGGCTGTGGAAATCAGTCATTCTTACAGCACGTGCTCTGTCGTCTCTCCCGTTTGGGCATCTGTGTTTTATCTATCCGAACAATTCTGAGTGGGAACCAAGGCGCACGAGTTCGATGATGTCCCTCTGTTCGTCTACCCATATCAGCAGGAAGTCGTTCCCCACGTGGCACTCCATGCAGCCTTTATAGTTTCCGTGAAGTATGTGCGGGGAGTATTCTTTGGGAATAGGTTGTTCATTGGCCAGCATATCGAGCACTATTTTGAGGGCCGCCATCTTTTGGGGGTGATTGCGGTATCGTTTATAGTCTTTTTTATATTGGCCAGAGGCAAATAACCTTTTCATTCTGCGTCGAGGGCCTTGAATAGTTCTTCCGCACTATTGTATAATTCTCTTTCGGGATACTCACTCCTGTTCATTGCCTCTTCAATGGCGGCTCGCGTGGTGGCATTGGGCTCGTGGAACACTACGTCGAGCAGGACGCTCTCCACATAGTTGTTCAGTGTACGGTTCTCGCGTGCGGCATTCTGGCGCAGGCGGGCCATCAGGTCGCTCCGCAGGCGAAACGATGCCGGTCTTCTGGTAATGCTTTCCATAGCAGTTGTATTACATTTGTCATACATTCGGGTACAAAGATACGATTAAGCGAGCGATTTCCCAAATTTATTGGGGGAAATCCGAGCGTGAGTATCTTACACCATAGGTAAAATGTACGAATAAGCGTGGGATAAAACAAATTTGTCCAAACATTTTTTATGTCATGCCCTAATGTGCAACTTCATATTGCATAGCGCATGGGGGCACGCACTACGGTGCATGGTTTCACGCGGCACGGTGCTCAGTCTCGTGCGATACGATGCTTGGCTTCACGCGGCATGATGCTCAGCCTCACGCGGCACGAAGCAAAGTCCCACACGATACTGAGTGCGGCAGTTTTCGGCGTTGAGCATAATACATTGGACAATGTTGTATAGGCCATCGTAAAACGATACAAAAGCCATAGCATTACTTTGCATAAATGAAACACCGACGGAGAACGTTCGTTCGCCGTCGGCGAACTATCGTCTCCCGTCGGTGAATAATTGTTTCCCGTCGGCGAACATTGTTTGTTCAGTGATTTAGCATGGCAGTGACTATTACCTAAGAATTATCGCAATATACGATTCCTATGCGAAACCATATATTGCGATAACCATAAGGGAGAGGTCGTGCATTATCACCAGATGGTGACACGCTCGGCCTTGGGCACGAACATGGGGTCGTTCTCGGTGATGCCGAAGGCTTCGTACCAGGCATCGATGTGGGGCAGCTGGCCGTTGACGCGCCACTTGCCCAGCTCATGTGGGTCGCTCTTCACGCGCTTGCGGATTTCCTCGTCGCGGATGTTCTGGCCCCAGACATTGGCGTAGGCCAGGAAGAAACGCTGCTCGGGTGTGAAGCCGTTGATGTCCTGCAGGGGAGCCTCGGCGGTGGCGTTCTTGAAGGCTTGGAACGAGACCATCAGGCCGCCGTGGTCGGCCATGTTTTCGCCCAGGGTCAGAGAGCCGTTGGCGTGGAGGCCGGGGAGCACCTCGATGCTGTCGTGGAAGGCACGCATCACGCCGATGCGTTCTTCAAAGCGCTGGCGGTCTTCCTGACTCCACCACTGGCGCAGGTTGCCCTCCTTGTCGTATTGCGAGCCCTGGTCGTCGAATCCGTGGGTCATTTCATGTCCGATGACCACACCGATGGCTCCGTAGTTGAAGGCATCGTCGGCCTGCATGTCGAAGAAGGGCGGCTGCAGGATGCCGGCAGGGAAGCATATTTCGTTGGTCGTGGGGTTGTAGTAGGCATTCACCGTCTGCGGTGTCATGTACCATTCGTCCTTATCGACGGGCTTGTTCAGTTTTTCGCGAACCATGGTCTTCAGTTCAAACTCGTTGCAGGCCAAAATGTTGTCCAGATAGTTGTCGCCAATCTCCAGTTCCGAATAGTCGCGCCACTTGTTGGGGTAGCCCACCTTCACGTAGAAGGCGTCGAGCTTTTCCTGCGCTACCTTCTTGGTTTCCGGGCTCATCCATTCCTGCACCTTGATGCGCTCGCCCAGAGCCACTTGCAGATTCTTGATTAACTTCTCCATGCGCTCCTTGGCTTCGGGGGGGAAGAAGCGGGCCACGTACAGCTGTCCCAGTGCCTCGCCCAGTCCGCCTTCGACGGAGGCCACGGCACGCTTCCAGCGCGGACGGTCCTCCTGCTTGCCGCTCATGGTGGTGCCCCAGAAACCGAAGTTCAGGGCGCGGCTCTCGTCGTCGATGTAGGATGAGGCCATGTTGATGGCGTGCCACAGATAGACGTTCTGCAGGGCTTCGGGTGTTTCCTCCTTCAGCACTTTCTCCACCTCGTGGATGGCCACGGGCTGGCCGAGGCAGACTTCCTTCACGCCTTCCATGCCCAGGTTCTTGAAGAAGCCGTCCCAGTCGATGCCGGCGAACTGCGTCTTCAGTTCGTCGTAGGAGAGTTTGTTGTAGTTGGCCTCCGGGTCGCGCAGCTCGGTCATGCTCTTGCTGGCCTTGGCCAGGCGGGTCTCGATGCGCATGACATCGGCGGCCATCTGGCGGGCATCCACCTCGCCGAAGCCTACGTGCTGGGCCAGGTCGGCGATGTACTTCTGGTAGGCCTCACGAATCTTGGTGGTCTCGGGGTCGGTGTCCACATAGTAGTCCTTTTGCCCGAGGGTCAAGCCGCCTTGCAGGATGCTGACGAGGTTGTTCTTCGAGTCCTTCTCGTCGGCTGCGATGTACATGCCGAAGAGTCCGGGCACGCCCTGGCGCTGCATGCGGGGCCATACGTCCTGGAGCCACTGGGCGGTCACCTCACGGCTGCTGCGGTAGCCGTCGCACAGGAGGAAGCCTTCGAAGGCCCCCCACCAGTGTTCGTTGAGGTTCACGCTGTCCATGGCCGAACGGTAGAGGTCGGCAATCTTCTGTTCGATGCTCCCTTTCTCGTTCTCCTGTGCGGCCACGCTGTCGATGAGGGCACGCAGTTGCTTGTTGTTATTCTCCTGCAACACGTCGAACGAGCCGTAACGGCTGTATTCAGCGGTAAGCGGGTGAGCAACCTGCCATCCGTGGGTGGCAAACTCGTAGAAATCAGTGCCCGGCAGATAGGTGGTGTCGAGATTGGCCAGGTCAATGCCTGAACTCAAGGTCTTTTCTCCCATTTGGCAACCTGTCAGGGCTGCGGCAAATGCTAATACTGTCATCAGTTTTTTCATAATTATAATGGTTTAGAATTTTACTTTTCGTGTCCTGACACTACCGTCTTCCAATGTCTCAGACTTGATGAAAATGCCTTGGCGCAGTTCGCTCACGGGACGGCCCTGCAGGTCGAAGTAGCGCATGGAACGTATGCCGACCGTCTGCGTCGGTTGACCGATGCCGTCGATGGTGGATTGGCCGCAACGCACCTTGTTGGCGTTCACGATGCGTCCCGTAGCCTTCTCTATCAGCAACACGACGACGCTCAGGTTCGACTTGTCCTGAACGACGAGTTGTCCTGCGGTGTTCACAGCCTCGCGGATGTCGAACGAATAGTCGAAGGTCTGGGGCACGTCGGCCACGACAGGGGCTGAGAGCGAACCTTCGATGCCCGCCTTCGAGGAGCGGGCGACGATGACGAAGTTGAACGTCAAGCCGGCAATGGAGCTGCTGCCGCTGGTGAACTGCTTCATCGAGGTGGGCCAGCCCGTCTCGCCGCTGTAGTAGTTGGCCTGTGCCCAGTTGCTGCCCGTGCCGGTGAGTCCGTCACTGAGTAAGATGAATCCCACTTCGTAGGGGCATTCGTCGCGGTCGACGGGGAAGGTGACCAGCGACGTGGCGCGCAGGATGCTGTCAGAGGTCCATTCCGTCTGGATGTCCACTTCGGCCGGTGCCGTCACGCTGCACGCATTTTTCCAGACGGTCTTGATGCCGAACGTCTTGCTGGCCGCGCTGCCGCTGAACGCATCGGTCGACACGTTGCGGTCGATGAAGGCGGCCGGGAACCCCGAAACGTCACTGGGGAACTGGCCCGAGGGCATGATTTCCATAGGGTCGCGGTTATGGTACGAGATGCCGATGAAGTCGGTGGGGTGGAGGCGGTTCATTTCCTCCAGTCCGACGAAGCCGCGCGGGCAATAGCCGCACCACGTGCCAGTGTACTCCTCCAGAACGGCACGATGGGTGGGCAGTGTATGGTAGAGGATGGCCACACCCTGCCCCGAGGGGGCAAGGTCCTGATTCGCTTCGTTGTTCACCTTCGTGATGGTCACGACGACGGGGTACGACCCCTTCTCGGCCACGGCGGGCAGCTGGAGGTTGACCGTAGCGGAACGGCCGAAGATGCCAGGCAGGGCGGGAGAGAGGTTGACGTGCTTCGAACCCGTCTGTCCGGCTATTTCGTAGGTGTAGTCGAACGAGCGCACGCCTTGCGTGCCATGGTTCACGATGTCGAATGTCGTGCTTGTGGCCCGCCCAGTGCGTCCCTCAATCTCCTTGATGTTGCTGACGCCGGCTGCATGCTGGTGAACGTCGTTCCCGGCGAGCACCACCTGGATGGCCAAGTCGTTCAGTTCCACGGTCATGTCGTGCCAGGCGGTGCGATAGACCTGTGTCGAGTGGAGGAAGAAACCGCCCGTGCTGGCCTGCCGCGTGCAGACCACCGGCTTGCGGGCCGACGTGCTGGCATCCAGCTTGAACGAATAGCCCACGCAAAGCCCCTCCTCAGTGAGGGTGTAGGGTTCGTCGAACACCACCTCCGTGTACCCACGCTTGGGCGTAAACTCCTTAGAGGCAATGTCGGGGGCCTGCATACGCTGACTCTTGATGGCGGGCAATTCCCGGGAGAGCCACACGCGAGCCTCGCTGAGGCCGTTGGCGAAGGGGAACGTCACGCGCACGGCCTTCACCTGCATTCCCACCAGTGCCGGGTCGTTCAGTTGCTGAGCCAAGTCGTAGGTCTCAGCCTTCGTGGCCCCCGTGCCCACGGTCGTGGCGCTGTCGCCGCGGCTGTATATGACGCTGTCGTCGGCGGCTGAGGCTCCCGTGGCGAAGCACAGGAACCACATCCCGAACAACAGAAAGAATAGTTTTCTCATGGCTGTCACTTAACGATTACCTTTTTGTATCTTACCGTTCCGTCTTCCCGACGTTCGGCCTTGATGAGCAGTCCGCGGGCATCGCGCCCTACCTTGCGTCCCGTCAGGTCAAAGACGACATCGTCCTTCACCCTTGCTCCTTCATCGTTCACCTCTCCGATGCCCGTCTCCGGGTCGGCCTCGGTGTAGACTTGGCTGGTCTGGATGTCGTAATAGACGACGTTGGAGCGACGCTCTTCACCGGCACCGCGATAGATGGCCTGCATACCCACGTTCTTCGACGGCTGGAAGAAGAAGGTGTACCACCCCGTGTAGATGTCGAAGTTCGAATCCGTGAATCCGTAGGGCACTTCTTCCATTTCTTCCGTCAGTCCAACGTAGTCGTCGGGCGTGAAGATGAAGGGCTCGTCGTCGATGAAGGCACGCCACGAGAGCTTCTCGGGCACAATGTAGTTGCCGTCCACGTCGGTGGGCGAGAGGGTGAACATCAGGGCGTTGTAGCCATAGTCGCCATAGGTGGCCCTGTAGTCCGTAATCTTCGGGTCGGCCGGTGTGGCGGGCTTCTCGTCGTAGAAGTAGAAACGGGGAGCCGTCAGAGCCTGCAGGTAGAGCCGGGTGGACGTACGTCCGGCATTGATGACCATCATGTCTGCGGTCTGGAACGAACGGTCGGCCGCGTTATAGTCGAACACCAGTTCGTCCAGGAGTTCCACGGTCTGCACCTCCTCACCGGTCTGCTCGTCGGTCACGGTGACGGGGCGCTCGGCCACGAAGAACAGTTGGTACATGCCATAGTAGCTGCCCAGATACTGGCCGCTCTTGAAGCGCAGTTTGTCGCCCTCGATGGTGCCGCGGACGTAAGTGTCCTCGGCAAACAGGTTGACGTACACGTCATTGCCGACGAAGGCGACTTTCGTCTGGTCGGCCGACTCCGTGCCGTTGCTCGTGAAGCTTACGGTCATCGTTTCAGCCACAGCCCCCTCTGGCAATGCGAGTGGTTTGTCGGTCAGCACCTCATAGCGCAGGTTCCAGTTCGTGGCACCCTCCCAGGTGAAGGTCTTTCCGTCCGTCGTGTAGACGGCTCCCAGTGCATAGTGCCCTTCTTGGAAGGGGTCGACGTTCTCCTCGCAACTCTCCAGCACGCCATCGTGATAGAGCAGTTTCATGTCCGTTTCGTCCTTGGCCTCCACAAACTGGCCTTCGCCTTTGGCCTCATCCGTATATTCCCAGACGACGCGCGTGATATAGTAGTCGTAGGTCAGTCCGTTCCCTTCGCGCCGGTCGATTTGCTGCCGACGGATGACCACCGTATCGCCCTCGGCCCGTTCGGCCAGCACCCAGGTCTCGGCGTTCACTCCCGTGGGCAGGTTGTAGATGTAGATGTTGCCGTCCGTGCCCTCGACGATTTTTCCCATGCCGCCGTCGGTCGAGACGTCCATCAGTCCGTAGAGCCAGTTGCGCTGGTAGCCGCCGTAGCTGACGAGCATGTTGTCGTAGAGCGTGCCCTCGGGCTGGTCAATGATGGGAATCCTTTTGCGGGACATTTTCGACGGATTGGCCGGGAGCACGAGGGCTTGCGGCCCCGTGTGCTTCATGGCCTCTGGGCAGAAGGATGTGAGCACCTTCTGCGCATTGCTTTTTACTGTCAGGGGCTGCGCTGTCAGGCCGACGCTCACCCACAGAAACAAAGAGAAAAAGAGAGTATACTTTTTCATGAGCAACGAATCTTTTGTTAAACGTTATTCTTCGTTAATAAATTCGTTGCAAAGTTACACATTTCCGCTCGTTCCTACAAGAAAATGAGAGATAAGAATGAGTCAAACTGCTGAAATCCAGTTTCTGACATTCGAATTATTACCTTTGCGTCTTTTAACCAGATTATGGAGGTTGCCGAGCATCTTCATTTTCAGTTCTTTTCGCTCATAGGCCGTTTTGTTTCATCAGACGGGACTCCAGACACCACTTGCCTTTGTCTGTCAGATAGTTTTCCAACCTTTCGTAGGGCACTATAAAGTGACATACTCCAGCGGCAAAACAACTGATGGCGTAGGGCTGATAGGAGAATACCACGCCGTCGTCGCGCAGTCCCGGCTGAGGAAGATAGTATTCCCCTTCATGACCGAAGACGTTGAGGAACTTGTCCCTTATCTCCTCCATGTTCTCCGGCTTCTCCCAGTAGCGGTACACGGAATCTGCGGCCACCACTTTGAAAAGTTCCTCCGCAATCTCCATTTTCTTGTCAGGCAGGAACAGATAGTCCCAGTCTATTTCCCTGTTATGCACCGGGTCAAACGACACCAGACGTTCGGAATACAGTTCGTGCATTCCTCCAGCGTATTCCGTATGGAATATCTGATAAGATACGAAACGCTCGTTCGAGATTCGGACCCGCATGGCAGTCTGCTCGAAGGAGCTGACGCGATAGCCCTCCTCTCCCAGTTCCTGCACTTCGCTGTGTGCTTCATCCAGGTACCACTTAGCCTTGCCTGCAATAATCTCCGGCCAGTTCTTTCCGTCGGGCCGTCCTGCCTGCCTCTTCAGCCATGCCTCAATCCGCTCATGGTTTGGTACTTTCGGGGTGGGGTAGTCCACCAGGAAACCATACGTGTTTTCGCAGGATTCCACGGCGTCCGTAAACTCGTTGGCATAACGTCGGTAGCCTGGCAGCACTTTCGCCGTGTCCGTCCACCATACATCCCCCTCTGGCGGCAATGCCTTCTCGTCGAAATTCATTTCAGGCTGCAAAACAGGCTTTATCAGTTGACCAAACACGTTATAAACATAGGTCTTACTCTGTTTTTTCCCGTTTATTATATGATGCTTCCAATCTGTCAGGTCCAATGTGTCGAACTCGCAAGGAATAATCACGCCATATCGGTCACGAAGTCCCCAAAGCCAATGTTTGGAATCCCTTTCGTTGACTGTAAAAAATACGCCCTTTCGAATAGTATAATCAACGTAATTCCTATTGCGACGCCCATCTAACGACGTATAAACATTATAGCCGAGGGCAATATTAGGTAACACAAAGGCCACCAAAAGGAATGTGAAAACAGTAACCGTAAGACGCCGGCTCTTGGCAAACATCCACACAGTCACCCCAAATACCATTGCATGGCTAATGGCAAGTCTTACGATTCTCTCTTCGTTGCAGTAAAACTGTGCCCGATTGAACACCCACATGGAAAATAACAGCAACACGTATTCTGCCCATTCCACTCTGCGGCCGACATACAAGTTGACTTGGCGGTAAGCAACCAGAGGAACAATTAACAATACCCAAAAAGTAATGCAATCATTCGTGACGCATCCGGCTTGCATGGCAGTGAACACCAAAGTTGCCAGTGTCAAGAAAAAATGCCCGATTCGGTCGCTCACCAAAGCCATGCCTAAGAGTTCCCTCCGAGTATAGTTATGAGACACAACCTTTTTTCTAAGATGTTGAGTGATATATACAAGAACGGGGAGAAAACACAGCCATGCAATCCATAAAAGCGCCACGAGCCATCCTTTCTCGTTGCAGAACATTCGAAAATCACTCTTATCCCAATTGAAAATATCTGTCCCTACTATTGTGAGTACATTGTTCACTCCATAGATAAATTTATCCCAATAGCCACTCCAAGCAGAAAGCAGAAATAAAACCATGAAGAGACCTATAGGTCTGATGGCTCGTTTCTCTCTGTGATAAAGCAGTAAAGATAAATTTGTCCTCAGCCAAAGTGGATAGGCAACAAGTAGCAGAGGTATCACATTCCATAGGTAAAAGTAATGGTAACAGATGAATGCATACATGCAAACTACGGACAAGTCCAGTACATAAAATCCCTTTCGTAACATTGCATTTATTTCTGTTTTCATTCTATTCTTTTTCATACATCAAACTTCACTCCACAGGCATCGGCACATCGCGCAGGTCTTCGTCCAGATGCGGAAGACGCTCCATGATTTTCTCCACCAAGGCCTCTTCCTCCAACCGTTTCAAAATGTCCTGTTTCGAGCCGAAGCCCACCACCGACTCCGAGATATACGGCGAGGGACGTCGATACCCCACCAGTTCCAGATAACGTTCACGTTCCGTCCCTTTCAGTTCCTTGGGCGGTTTCGTCACCTTCAGCATGATGTCCGTCAGACAAAATCGTTTGTCCGGGTTCGGAATACGCTCATATACAATAGGGAACTCTCCGCACTCGGGCACTTCCACCATGGCCTTGCGGCGCAGGTCGGCTATCATGTTCCGGATTTCAGTTTCCATAGTGTCAGTCTTTTTGTGTTAGATATTTAGCCAGTGGGTTCACAATGTGGCCGAGTTGCTTGCTGCCCACGGGCAATCCCTTTTTGTTTGCCACGACACAGAGGGTATATTCAGGACTCTCCACGGGGAAACAGCCGCAAAATGCTATTTCGTAGCACTTTTCCCCCATTGGGGTCGTTGCGGTGGTCGCCATCCAGTGCATGTCTGGGTCCAGCCAGCGCATTACGTTCGGTCGCTTCATGTCGTAAGTCAGTCCCTGTTTTATCATGGCGAGAGCGGAGGGACTGAAGGCATCGTTTCTCTCCGTTGTCACCTCTCCGGTTTCCATGTCGGGAATCTTTGCCACTCCGTCGGTGGCCAGGGCACCGAACATCACGGCAATCATTCCGGGGTTCGTCTCAGCGGGAACCGTGCGTCCCATCATATTCCACAGGTGTTTGGCTGCCTCTACTCCCATGCCTTGTCGGATGGCACGATACATGGCGATGTTTGACATCTGGTCTATACCTTCCTGATAGGTGATTTTCCCATATCCGCCCCGTCGCCAGTTGTGGTCGTAAATGCACATACCGTCAATGGAGTCCACTCCCGTCCCCGTATCCACCGAGTCCGTCAGTGATAGTCCCCCCTTTTCCAAGGCTCTGATTGCCACGATGGGTCTCATCAGAGCCTGGCTGCATCTTTCTTTCCAAAGTTCTCCTTTAGTGCAGGTGTTGCCCTCTCGTTTCACGGCCAACCATGCTCTTATATGTCCGGTTTGGTTCTCGAAGACCGCAATCTCGACCGAGTCAAGACCGTGTTCCATGATGGCCTCCTGCAGTAATGTCCGGCACTCTTCGGAAAGCGCATTGTCGATGTTGCCCCCTTGAGGCACTGGGCCTTTGGCCTCGGCCTTTGCCTGAGCCCCCCAGATCGCAACGCAAATAAGCGTACACAAAAATCTTCTCATATACTATAGTTTTTCTCGTTCCTTTGTTCCGAAAAACTCCCCTTATTACATTCCAATATGTGAATGTTTGGAATGTCCACACTTGCAATACGTGGTTCCATTGGGACCTGGACTGTAACACTTGCAGGCGCACCAATTACACTCGCTGTAGTAACTC
This sequence comes from Bacteroidaceae bacterium, assembly GCA_017453445.1. GTDB lineage: Bacteria > Bacteroidota > Bacteroidia > Bacteroidales > Bacteroidaceae > Physcousia. The sequence continues at coordinate 34,522 of JAFTEX010000030.1, read as the reverse complement.
CCTGTCACATCCTTGCGCTCAGCCTTCTTCTCAGGCATTGTGAAACTCGATACGGTTACGCAAAGCAGTAAAGCACTCAGCACTACTGAAAGCATCCACATAGTCTTCTTCATTGTCTCTTGCCCTTTGTCCGTGTCGGGCACAACCTCTAAGTGTAAAAAAATGAGTTTCTTTTTACTCTTTATGAAAGAGACCGGCAAGAAGTAACCAAAGAAAAGGAAAAATCTGCGCTAATTTATCGTGTCGCCGTCTTCTGTCGCGTTGCTGAGCGAATCCCAGACAGCATCCTCCTCGACGGCCTCCCCCGTGTCCCATTCATCGCCCCAAGGATCGTAGGGTTTGGAAATCTCACTCTCAGGGATGGGGACTTCTGATCCATCGGTTCGTAGTATGAAGAACATGCCCGCCAAACCGGCAGCCATGCTCAGCAGGCTCAGTGCCACGTACTGTGCCGCCGTAGCCCATTTGTCCCTCCTCCGCTCCTCGGCCATCCATCCCTTCACCTGCTCCAACTTTGTGGCGCGGTCGCACAATGTGTTGACGATTTTCCGCTCCTCTGCGTCCAGGGCATGAGCATCTCCCTGCCCCGTTACCTGTATCTGTTCGTTGTTCATAGTCCGTACCTGTTTATGAGTTCCCGGGCATTCTCTTTGAGCGTGTTCATGCATTTGTTCTTCCTTGTTTTCAGCGCGTCCTTGCTCCCCATGCCCTCCAGCCGTAGCAGAATGTCGTCCAGAGCCAGCTCTTCGTAATAAAACATTGTCAGAATCTGTTGGCACCGATGGGGCATTCGTGCGATGCAGTTGTTGATAATCGTCGTCTGTGTCTCCATCATGTCGTCCGTCTCCGCATCCTCTGCCCGTTCCGGCAGTTCGCGGTCTGCGAGTAGCGCCATTTTCCTTTCTGCCCTCCGGTATTCCCTGTGTTTGTTTTTCGCGATGCCCATGAAGTACGTTCTCAGGTTGCTCACCATCGGCAGCACCTTCCCCGCTTTGTTTCGGAAGCATACTGTGTCGTCCTGCACCAGTATCACCCCCTGCTCAATCTGCATCCACAGCACTACCAACGTGTCCTGAAAGATGTCCTCCCTCGTCATCTCGTCCACGTAAAACATCATCGGCGACCGCTCCTTATAGTATCTCCAACAGTGCTTAAACAGCGCATTGGACATCCCCTTGTCTCCGTTCTGGATGCCCACGACCAGTTCTTTATCGTTATATCCGAAGGGTCTCATAATTTATCTTACCAGTTTCTTAGTCCGTGCGCTTTAGCATCATGTCGGCATGTATAGCCGTAATTGTCATGGTTCGAACATTTCCCTTCATACGTCCCATTCGTGTGGTAGTACCCCCAATACCCACTGCATGAACATTTTGAACACTTTCGTTTTGTCTTTTTAAATGTGGGCGATGACATTTCTGTATCTCCCTTTGTTCGTTCCCCTACGACAAATGCCATCATCGTGGCACATGTCACTATGGCAAGCAATATAATTATAACTTTTCTCATAATATCATTTTTCTAAATTCGTGTCGGGCACAACCTTATGTCTTTATTCATTCTCCTAACATCCGTCTGAGCCGCCGAATTTCATATTCCTCTTCCACAATCTGCTCTCGAATGTAATTGCTGTTCACTCCCCCTTCGATGTATTCCGCTTGTTCCTGCAAAGATTCAAGGTTCCGTTCATGCCTTGCAATTTCTTCTTCGATTTGTTCTCGCCCATTATTTTCATCTCCATTATCGTTTTCTCCGGAATTCCAGTTTAGGCTGTCAAAGTAATCGGCTGGCAAGCTGTTAAATGCCGCATCCACTTGCCCATATCGTCCGTCAAATCCCGTCCATCCCTGCTGTATTCGCATGTTGGTGCTAATCCAGCAAAACTTGCATATTTCGGGTTGCCCATACAGACCATCCTGAACCATGCCATAGCCCATGCACTTGTTGCAAGTCTCAATTCTTCCAGTCAGTCTGAAATCCTCATATTGTGAAGACGGGGATTTTTGATAATAATCGTGCTCTTCATCTGGGTAATCCGAATATCCTTCCTCAGTTTCATAAGTGATAGGTGTGTATGATGAACTGTTTCCCCCACCATTGCAAGACGACACGAAGAATAATATACATGCCAAAATCCCAATTACCTCTTTGCTTTTCATCTTATTCTATTGTTATTCCTGTTCATGGTACTTTATCCGATATTTGCTCCCTTCCCTTTTACAATTTTATTTCAGTGTCTAATTTCGTTTCCAATTTTCACTACATTAATTGTTTTTATTGACAGAAGACTTAGATAGATTATGAAGTCCCTTGTCATAGATAATAGTATATCTGTAGCCGTCACCGTCACCGTCAAAAAACGTATTGACATAGTCCACTTGAATATTTCCTTCCTTTGTTATGAACATAGTGTCAATGTAAGTATATTCTCCGCCATGTTTGTATTTTTCAACGTTACTTTTTAAAGGAACAAAATCTTTTGACATCATGACTATCCTACAATCGAATGAGGACGGATAATTGGAACCAGACCAACTCAAAGAGTTTAGTCCAACTATAATTCTATCATCAATATGAAGAAAGCCTCTTAGGGAGTAATCATAAAAGGTCCTTGCAGCCACTTGTTTCCCATGAGAAAAATGAATTAGGCGTGAAAGGTATCGTGCTTCTTCATAAACCTTTTTTGACTCTACAAGGCAGTATTCTCCATCTTCATAGAAACTCACGTCATAGGCTCGGTAAAGTCTTTCAACATTCGTCAATGTTACGACATGCGTCGTATCGTCAAAATTGTCCTTGCGCTTCCCTTTTTCGCCAAGGAACTGAAATGGGAGGGAAACTACATGGATAGTATCAATGTGCCCTTTTTTCATCTTATGAAAAGGGCCCTTCTCATGAATCAAGTTTGAGTTCTCGTTTCGACAACCCATAAATGAGAAAAGAAACACCAAAAGAGGAAATAATATTATTGTATTTCTCACGTCGATACATTTAAAAGGTAATCTTATATGACAGGTTTGTATTGCGATTGGTCATGGTGGATGGGATAAAAATTATTCTGCACCCTGTCCATATGCTTTTTTCATAACCGCCAATTTCTGTGTCACTATATGGCCAATCCCAAAAATCGCTACCCCCTATACACCGCCACTTCCACTTGGGGTCATCCTGTAACATCTCACTGACATTTCCAGACATGTCATAGATTCCGAGTCTGTTAGGTTTTTTCTGTCCGACAGGATGTGGCTTGTTGCCGCTGTTTCGCCCATACCATCCTACTTCAGCAAGTGTGGAACTGCCTGAATATGGGTATTTATCATTCGAGTTTCCTCCTTTAGCGGCAAATTCCCATTCAAAGTGATTGGGCAGTCGGTATCCGTTACCATTTTGTTTTATTCGAATCGTATTTCCGTCTATTTCATAAAAGCCGTCATATCCTTCAGATTTACTCTTTTTATTACAATATTCGACAAAATTCCTATAGGAACTTATTACAGGGATGGAATCCCCTTTCATTATGACTTTTCCCCCCCGTCCATAATCTGCGTATGATTCCCATGTATAGTTTTCTGCTATAAGGGTTCCCATGACTTGTTCATATTCCCCCTGTGTCAATTCATATTTACAGATATAAAAACTGTCAAGTTGGACATCGTAGCAGATTTTTGAATCCGCATCTACCCATTCTTCTACGTTCTTCAAAGTTCCGGCAGGAACAAGAACAAAGTTGTCTTTCATCGTCTTTAGGGAATTCACCTTTTGAGCATCTGTCTGTGTTGAAGCTGGACTAATGGGTGTCAATTCGGCTGTGTCCACTGCTACGTCTATCGTTGAATCTGCCACATGAATCTGGTTGTTGTCAGAATTTTCGATGCTATTGTATGTAGAACACCACTTTAGGAATAAGAGACAAAAAGCTAATAATCCTCCCCAAAAAAGCCAAAAGAATCCCCATCGTTTATAGTTACTGATGCTCTTGATCATGTTTCGCCAATGGAAAATGAACTTGGCTCCCATGCTGTTGCCATTGGCCTGTTTCGTGGGTTGTTCTATGTATATGCAAATACGATGATAGCCACGTTCTATTTTGTCGATGAACCATTGGCTGCCTCTGTGTCTTAAATATCCTTCCACACGCGCCTCCACACTCACTTCCATATTCCGTCCCTGAAGTTTTTGAGACGAACCAAAAGCTGATAGAAGACTATTCCGATTATCTTGGACGAATATGTCAATCGCAGTGGCACGTTTTCGCAACGGATCTTTCAGTTGAATGATTGTCCCGTTTGAGGTGTATGATACGATTAATGGCGGCTGTTCTGACAATAAATGTATGGGTATGCTTCTAAAGCAATCCAGTAGTGTATTGAAATTGCGACATATCGAATCCGAAATGTAGCCAATTCCCAGCCTTTGCCCGTCGGCCATCCGCCAAACATAAGCATGGTATAGTAAATTGTCTTTACGCTGGATGAGTATTTGTTCATCATACTGTGCCAGTCCATCATGCTGCGCCTCGCAGTATAGTTGCTCAAATATACCAGTCTCATCATATGGATAGATTTCATACTTGAATCCATGCCACCGGAACTTGCCAAAGAAAAAGATATCTGTCATGTGCCGAACGTGTTACTGGAATATGATGACTTGCTGCTGAAAGTCTATCGTGTAAGCATATTCTGCCAGACGATCTATGACAACATTGCCCACAAGAACATCTGCCCGTGGGTTTTCCATGACCGTCACGGGTATATCATAGACGATGTGGGAACGTCCTTTTGTATCAGTCAGACTTACTTCGTGGATGTTGAAGACGGCGTTCTCCACAATCTCACCATTTGCAATCATCACCCTGTTTGTAGTCAGTAGGTCTTCTTCCTTGAGAGTTCCGGCTTTCACCAGTGAACGTGCTTCCTGCAAGGATATTGACATGCCCGAACATCCTGTATCGAAGATAGCATCAAATCCTGCGGCATCGTTGAACTTTACGTGAACGGTCTTCACGCCTTCCCTTGTCTGTTTGTAGGGTATTTTGAATCCTACCTCCTCTCTATCCTCTGTTGCTTCGGTTTGCGGACTGTCAGCCTCCTTTTCCTCTTCGTATGTCACAGGTGTGTAGGAGGATTTGCTCTCCCCACACGATGAGAGCAAAAACATACCTACCGTGAATCCACATAAATATTTGTTCATATCTATCAAATCTTTATTTTAGTTTTCTTTCTAATACCTTGAATCCTTCATAATAATATGAAATGACAACAGTTTCAGGAACTTTGTCCGGGAACTTCAGTGTGTCATTTCCTATTATGCTGTCATTTACGCGCCATTCCCCAAAAACTGGATTAATTCCTAAATATGTATTCGAGCCTTTGGGATAAGTTAGTTTTAAGGGATAATTAACACCTCCTTTTAGTGAGGCAGGATTCTTATATGATGCTACATCAATGGAGACATTGTCGAACATTTGTACAATGAGCAATTTCTTAATGCTTCCTATTTTCTCCTCCTCGGGTTCGGTTGTTAAGACATTTTGTTTGTCCATTTCTACATTTGCGGCAGTAGCATTTTCCACAGGCCTTTCAGCACTGTGATGATTAGGTAGATAGTCCCTATACACGCCAAGCAAACACACGATAAGCAGAATGAAACTGCCCAGCGATAGCCAATCAGCCGGACGAGTTTGCTGCAGAAATGCCTTAGCGCGTTCCAGCAAACCTGTTTTGCGCGACGAATCATCTCCCCGAAACCAACCCGCCATTTCGGCGGGAAGTGTGTCCATGGGGGGCTTTTTTTCATTTTTAGATTTTGGTGCCCTTTCGTCTGCAGGCTTGGGCGCGTTTTGTGGAGCGGGACGTTGAGCCGGTTTCGGTTGGGGGTGTGGAGTCGGTTGGGGCTGAGGCCGTGGAACCGTTGTCGGCTTGCGCTTGATTTCCTCTTGCAACTCTGCTACTTTTCTTTCAAGTGCCTCCTTTTCCATTTTCAGCTTTTCCAGTTCTTGCTTCTTGTCGTCGGCCGCACGTTCCAACTGTTGCTGCAATGCTTCCAATTGCAGATTTTTGCTGGGATATTCTGTGGAAACATACACTTTCCCATCACGACGGAGAATGTCAAAGAAGGCTTCACTGTCAACGTCATTCAGGCTGACGCGAGAAGACATATTGCTGTTGCCGAAATTAAAAGAACTATCTATCGGCTTGAAATCACTGGCAAATGATTCTTCAATGATACTTGAAATTTGGCTTTCAAGCCTAATCAATTCTTTTTCACTCTCATTGAAATTTACAATTGCAAAACGTGTCGGCTCTGAAGCATCAAACACCCTGGTTGCTTGTTGGATTTGTATGAATGTCTGATTAAGCAAATTATATATTCTCCCAATTTGCCTACTATAATTCTGCTTGCAAATTAGGGTGAGAATAATGTAACTTGCTCTTCCTGCTTTGTCACAGATTCCAGCGGTCTCCGATTTTATTAAAGAGTAGGTGCTATATACATCTTCTTTCCATCTGACAATCTCAACTTCCAACCTCTCTCTTTCCTTCATTTTCAGGAACTCACGTTCCATTCTGGGGAAGCAATCCTTGTTTATTTTCTCCTCAAGTCCATCTGAACTTGAGGAGAAAAACAGATCATTCTCTAATGGCTTCCCATGGATTATAAAGTTGATATCCATAAATCACCACCTCCTTACTATTTCTTGATACAATTTAGACGGATATACGGAATCACATGCTGTATATTCTTTGTTTTCACCGTAAAATCCAGTGCAATAAACATGAAACTTAAAGTTGGGGAAGGAACCAAATAAACCTGCAAAAGGTCTTTTTACAAAAGATGAAAATATATTAGGATACATTTCTTTTGCAAACGCTTCGGCACCTGCGAAGTTGCTTATCTTCAGATATGTTCCAAATTTGGGATTATGTGCATCAATTTGATTATATAAGAGAATGACTGCATCCCTATCCCTATTTACATATCCTTCATAATAGTCAGTTAACTTTTGGGTGTATATAAGCCTTTTGGCATTATCAGAAGCCAAGTCAAATTCAGAATGTAAGTCTAAAAGCATCACCCAGATTTTCTTATTGGGCGCAGCTAATATATTAGCGAGGTATTGAGGTATGGGAGCAGTTGGGTTATTAAACTTGATGTAATCCTCACCAGGTGCTTCTAACATTTGAAGTTTTTTTTGTGAACCTTGATATACATCTACTAATAAGAAACCCGATGTTCCAGCCAAGGCTTTCCCTTTGTCTGCATTGTACCTATTGTTAAATTCTTTACAATCAGCCTTATATTGTGACGTGCTGTAAAAGTTCTCATTGGGCGCAATTTTATAATTCTTTGAATAAAAATACTTGGCAAGACTTACCAAAATCATGCTCTTGCCACTACTTCCAGGTCCAACGAACAATACTATTGGCGTGGTTGTATCTGTAATTGTAGGAATGGAATTTCCTGAATTCGCATCGTTACGCGTATTCATGTCCTCTTGAATACCATTGTCCGTTTCTTGTTTAATCGGTTTACCTGTTTCATTTCCGCCGAAGAAGTTCTCTGTATTGCTCACATGAGAATTGTTTCCATCTTGAGGTTTCATAATTTTTTTTCTTTTTTAGATTGCGTTAATATACTTCTCAATTCAATTAGAATACCATACATATAAGGATGAATGACACAATATCTATAATAAGTGCCATAGGCATACCACTTAAATAGTTCGTATAATCGGGTAAATAGCCATTCATCCAATCGCCCCGAACAGTCCACCAGTCGAACATTCGTTCCGAGGGATATACAATATATCCGTCAAAAACCTTCTCACCTTTTGCATTCTTTGCATTCGTTTTCCATCGAATGTTTTTATTTGCATATTCTGCAGGCATTTTGCCCAATAGTGGGTTAAGATCGTTATTGTAGCACTGGTGAATTGTATTGAAATCGTTCTCTTGGGATAACTGAGACAGGCCTTTTTCTTCAAATTTTATAAATGCATTGAGAAGTTCCTTATAACTATCATTGTTCTCCTTTTTAAGTTCATAGTACTGAACTATTGCTTCTGATAGGTGGTCTTTATTTTTCTCCATTCTGGCTTTTAGAATATCATTGTATAGTCTTGCAATATCTTGGCGTGAGCGCCACGTCGTATATTCTTTATCTGAACTATTCGGATTATATATCGTATGTTCGTAGACAAACATTGTATCGTTCACAACTTTTGCAATGTCGTTAAAATATTTCTCAAGATTCCTAATGTGCCCTTGTGCTACGGGACCTAATCCTACTACTTTTCCTCCATCTGATGGATTTGTCAGTTCTTGGTATATTTCTCCCTCACGTTTTGCATATTCAGCAGTTACCTTTTGAAGAAGTCGGTTCTTTTCGTTTTCGATATCATCATTTTTAACAGTCGTTTCCTTCCTCAAATACTCTTTGCAACTCTGAACTTGGCGATTTATATTGTCATACCCATACTTAGTGACAAAATTGTAATGTACATTGGTCAGAAAACTAACGCCCCAAAACAGAATAAATCCGATAAGTGAAAGTAAAAACTTAGACTTGCTGGGAGTAATATTATTTTTGAGTTGCTTAATAGCATTGTCTAGGCACCATCCTGCGAGAAGTGCTATGATAAAGACCATAGCGAATGCCAACCAATAATTCAATTCTTTCAATTGGGTGGCATGAAGACTTGTTGCAGTCATCTTTGCGCTCCAACCAGCAAAGAGCGAGTACGCCAAGAATAGGCCGATTTTTGTAATGATTTGTTTCATAAATTTTATTTATTAATGGGTTAATATTTCTTTTCCTTTAATGCAATGATTCTATATAAAGTAACCAACGAATCCACTACTTCATGTATCTTTTCAATTCTTTAATCTTGTACCATGTATTTGCAATAATCCATACGACTACGCATGCGGCTATAGCAATAATTATCCAAAAACATGGAGAATAGGTTGACGTACAGCAACATTTGCCACAACAATCACAACAATTTAATAGCACCATATTAGTTCAATGTTAAAATTAATATTCCATATTTCTGTATCTCTAAATAGGTTTTACCCATTTCCTGAGAACCTGACAAATCATACTCACTTCCAGTTATGATGTCTGTCGCAATGCGGCTCCCCTTCAGTTTCTCCGCATATCGTTTCAGGGTGATTTTTCTCTTTGCCTTTTGAGGATTTACAATAATCATAACCTCATTTTTATAGTATTTTCTGAAATATACATATACACCACGTTGAGGCAAGAAATGCGTCATAGTGCCTTGAGTTACTGCTAGGCATGATTTTCGCCAGTGAAGCAGATGGTGCATGAAGTTATAAAATGCGTTTTCCTCTGAGGTGCGCTGCTTACTCCAAGCAAAATCCTGACGCATATCTCCATCTGATTCCCCATTCCCTCCACCTGCAAACAGATATTCCGTACCGTATAGGATTTGAGGTATTCGAGGGGTCGTCAGCAATATCGCCAAGGCTTGTTTCATTTTGTCTATGTTGGGATGTTCCAATCTCCACCTAAGCATGTCATGGTTGTCCAAGAATGCTAATGCCTGCTGTGGAGATTTATATAGGAAGTCACAGACGAGATGTTCATATAGTGGCCGCATATCTCCAATGGAAATGGCTTTTGACAAACTCTCTTGAAAAGCGAAATCCATAACAATAAGAGGATTTTCTTTACCCGTATAAGGTAGTGCATCTTTTTGGACTTTTGCTGTAAGGGCTGGATTACCCATCCACGTTTCTGCAATTACAGAGAAATGAGGGTATTGCTCTTTTAGCACTTTCAGCCACTTATTCATTTGCTTCCCCTCAGAATACAAATAGGTATCCATGCGGAATGCATCTATCCCCGTTACTTCAATCCACCAAAATGTCATTTGGGTCAGATACTGTAGAACATTCTCATCTTCTAAGTTCAAATCCTTCATTATTTCCGAGAAATAGCCTTTTATAGTTATCTCGCGGTCATAATTTGACGCATAAGGGTCAAGGACTGTTCTACATTCATAGTTGGTTTTCCCGACATTCTGATTAATCCAAGTAGCAGGAGCGCCTCCTCTACAGACCCAAGGATGTTCGCTGCCGCAATGGTTAAATACAATGTCCATGACCACTTTCAGACCTCGGCAATGCGCTTCATCCACCAATGCCTTATAATCCTCCAGTGTTCCAAAATGTGGGTCTATTTCATAGAAATCTGTTATAGCATATCCATGATACGAAGCATACTGACCTTTATATAAAGAATGGTTGTTCCAAAACACTGGTGTCAGCCAGATAGTCGTAACACCCAAGTCATGAATATAGTCAAGATGTTTTCGTATCCCATTGAGTGTCCCCCCATGCCACGCATGAGGATTGTTTATATCTACATCGTCATATACCTTATCGTCTTTCGTCCTGGCAAATCGGTCTGGCATTATCAAATATACGACATCAGCCGGAGATAACGCATGGTGCTCTATGGTTTGTCTCGTTCGGAGCGAGTATGCTTTTACAGCACATTCTTCACCTCTCCTAAAGCAAATGTCATAAGTACCCTCTTGGATATTTCCTTTTAATGCTAAATTTGCAATAGCAAAATGTTTCCTACTCGCAACCACCATGCTGTTTTCGGCAAATGTCGCATCAACGGTGATACCATTCAAGTTATCGCCATACACAAAAAGTTGCAGATGATTCTCATACATCCCAACAAACCACGAAGGGGGATCTATCTTGTCTATTCTCATCATCCTTTACTTTTTAGGGAGAAATGTAACTAATAGTTGGAGTATTGCAATTATGAACAGCATAAAGTTCATGATATGCTGTAGCAATAATTTGTACTCATCCCGGACTTTAGCCACATCTTTCGTAATCCCAAAAATTTCATTCATATCATGATTCGTATGGGAGATGTTCATATCCAAATCGTATAAGATGTGCCACAATTTGCGGAAACGGGAAATGAATATCACTGGATTTATGTAACTTTTATCCGTTTTACCAGTCTCGTTGGTGAGAACTCGATTAATTAAATAGTGGAGTTCCACTGCCTTTAAATAAGCGGGGAATATCTTCTCTTGTGCTCCTGCAGCGCACGAAGAACGTATAAGATTGTTCTCGATATATTTGTTGTCAATATTGAGGTTTTGGTTAAAATTGTATTTATTGAGGTGGTATTTCTTATATGAAAGAGTCTTTGTGCCCATAATGAGACCATTTTGGCCGTATTGATAGTAGGTATAGCATGAGCGAGTGGAAAGGTCATTTTTTAAAGATGTTTCTATTTTTTGCCATGAAGCATATTTATATCCTTCATCTGCCGTCAACAAACCTAACACCTCCTTCCTGACCTGCCAGCTAATAACATTCTCTGCCAATTCAAGTAACGAATATCTTGCCCGATAATCCACATCACTATGGTTTAGACTCACGTATCGATCTTTGTCTGCAACATATTGCTGAAAGGATATTTGAAAAGATTCCTTCGCATTTCTGTCTTCAGTAACGCATTGGAACGGCTGACGCAAAGAGCAATTATTTGAAGGACACCAACAAACAGGATTGTTCTTGCATGGGCATGTCGCATATCCTTTTATCCGATATTCTTCAATCGAAACAGTCAGACGTTTATAAAATATGTGTTTCAGCAGAATTATCTCATCCACTGTCAAATTATTGAAAAACAGCATCGCAATATAAGTTGCTACCTTATTGTCTGCATTTACATTATAAAGTAAAAGGCCTTCAACTGGATGAGGTATTTTGCAGTAGGACATTTGAAAACGGGAAACCACCACACTTGCATTCTTTGAAAAAATATTACTTTCTCTCGAATGTCGGTAGGTGTCTTGCAAACATGGTAGAGCGTAGGGAGATGAGTGCTTATCAAATTCCCCTATATCTGATATCTTGCCTTGCAATAACTTAAGGGTCGTTTCCCTGTCTTCTTGATAGATCCTTAAGTCCATCCAGTCCGTCAGTGGTGCTTTTCGCAGATGAATATCATGTATAGTTCTGCGCTTGGTACGATTCCATGCATCTTCGAATATGCGCAAGTCTCCACGCCCCTTGATTTCACAAGGAAAATAGATACTCAAGTTACCACTATAAGACATTGCCTCTTACTAAATGGCTCTCTTCCTTGCGAATCCCCTGACAAGGATATTAATATATGCTTGAATACTACAAAAAGAAAAAGCGTGAGATTCGTACTTGCCACTTATCTCACCCTTCAGGCCGTCGAACTTGCCTAACTCTGAAAGATAAGCAACTTCGAAGCCCACGCCGATATGAATATCACAATCCTTAATAATAAATAGTGTATAGAAATTGCCCCCTTAGGATGCAATACTATTTATATTAGGATAGCATATAATCATATCCCGAGGTCATCCACCGTTGCCTCACTTCTACAGAGTTTCTTCAAGTGTTCGACGTTTGAAGAGTAGAAGATGAGCGCTTAGTAAACGCCTTTTCCAATATGTAGTGACTCCCAGTTCCCACCCAATGCCGCCTCGGGTTTCCCTTTGGCTCGGCGCAGGCTGTCCTTGTCTTGATGTGGCGGTAGAGGCACGTCTGCCAGTAACATGAAGACTCGGTTTGTTGGAAGTCGGCTACAAAGTTATGAAAAATCTTGTACAGACAAAAATTTTTCTTTCCTTTTTGATGAATGTGGGTGCAATAAGTCCCCCCTTCGGAGGGATTACTATACCCCCCTGCGGAGGATTACTATTCCCTCGGCAGGGGGATTACTATACCCTGGGCTGGGGGGATACTATACCCTTTTATCGGGGGATTGCGATGCCCTTTCGCGGACAAATCGTAACGATTTGCCCAGCAGAGTTATTCCGTGTCAAAATATTGTATGATTTTCTCCACGACGGGCTTGGGACGGAGCTGGCGGTCGAAGAGCAGGGGATAGTTGGTGCGACCGTGGATGGGGAAGCCGTTGAGCCACGAGTGGGCGTCGCTGAGGCCCCAGAGGGTGACGCGCAGGAGGTCGCGTTCGTGGCGACGGTAGAGGCGGAAGAGCTGGAGGTAGCGGTCCTCGAGTTGCTGATAGACGCTGTCGGGCAGACCCTCGGTGTAGGGGTTCATGCGCTGGTCGTAGTCGAAGTGCTGGGCGATGTCGGCTCCGTGGAAGTCCCAGGGGTTGGGCAGGACACTGACGTCGAGTTCGGTGACTTGCACTTTCACGCCGCAGTCGATGAGGGCCTGCATGGTGCGCTCGTACTCGTCGAGGTCGGGATAGGTGAGGCCGAGGTGGCTCTGCATGCCGACGGCGTCGATGCGGCAGCCCTGCTGCTTCAACTGGCGCACGAGGCGGCAGGCGGTCTCGCGTTTGGCGGGCAGGGCCATGGAGTAGTCGTTGTAGTAGAGTTCGGCATCGGGGTCGGCCTCGTGGGCAAAGCGGAAGGCCAGTTCGATGTATTCGGGACCGATGATGCGCAGGTAGGGCGAGGCGCGGAGGGTGCCGTCGTCGTTGATGGCTTCGTTGACGACGTCCCAGCCGCGTATGAGTCCCCGATAGCGGGAGACGACGGTGTGGATGTGCCGGCGCATGCGACTGATGAGGGTGTCGCGCGAGACTTCCTGTCCCTCGCTGTCCTTGAACATCCAGCCGGGGGCCTGGGAGTGCCAGACGAGGCAGTGGCCGATGACGGCCATGCCGTGGCGGGTGCCGAAGAGCACCGTCTGGTCGGCTTCCTCCCACTGGTAGCGGTCCTCGCGGGGATGGATGGGGCCGGCCTTCATGCAGTTTTCGGCGACGATGGAGTTGAAGTGTCGGGAGACAAGGTCGGCCTCGGGGCTGCCGTCGCGGAGGGTGGCTGAGTTGACGGCCACGCCGATGAGGAAGTGAGGGGAGAGGGCTGACTTGAGGGTCTGCGCAGTGCAAGGAGCAAGGAGCAGGGAGCAAGGGGCAAGGAGCAGGAGGAGGAGAATGCGGGACATGAGGTTTTGAGGTTATGAGGTTTTTTGTTTTCGCGAAGTTAAGAAAAATATTTGAGCTCTGCAAAGTCTGGCGATTTTTTGCACGAAAAAAGGGGAGGAGCAGTTGTCTGCTCCTCCCCCTCGGAAGATAGTTTTTGCGGGTAAACTTTACTTGACAATCATCTTGCGACCATTCTGGATGTAGATGCCCTTTTCGGGACGGCTTATGCGGCGTCCGCTCAGGTCATAGATGGCATTGTCCGTTGTCAGTTGTCCGTTCTTAATTGAAGTAATGCCGTCGAGCACTTCCTTGAACTGCGAGAGGATGGGGAAGGCATCGGCTGCCGAGGCGCACGACCAGATGGTGGGGTCGAAGCCGACGACGGTCTGCTGCAGGGCGGCGTGGTTGGTGCCGTCGAAGTTGTAGAGCTGACCCACGTTGTCGGTGCCACGTGCACCGGCAAAGGCGTAGCTCGTCCAGTTGACGAGGTTGTCGAGGGTGCAGGCCGGAGTCGTGGTGGTGAAGTCGGCGAAGAAGGGTTCTTCGTTGCTGATGCTCCCCGTCACGTAGGCGTTCTTCAGGGTGAGGGCACCGTTGACGCGACCGATGAGGCCGGCTGCATTGTCGGCTTCGGACTGGAGGTCGATTTGTGTGTAGACGTTCGTGACGTTGGCTGTACCGTTGACCGTACCCGTAAGGGCACCGGCATAGAGGCGACCGCCCTGGAGGGCACCCGTCACGAAGACTTGGTCGGCCACGGTGGTGCCGTTGTAGACGGCACTTCCGAGCACGCCGGCCACGGCCGAAAGGCTCTGAGCGTGGGCCACGCCGTAGTCAGAGAGCAGTTTCTCGTCCTCAACCACATTGGTCTCGACGAAGCCCAGATTGCGGACGGAGCCGCCCAGGATTCCGAAGAAGGAAGAGTTGAAGCGCGACTGGAGACCCGTGTCGCCGCCGAAGCCGATGATGAGGTGGCCACGGCCGTCGAAGGAAATCCAACGCTGATTCTCACGTCCGTTCTGCTCGCCCGGGCCGTTGAACTGCGACCAGCCCTTGCCCGTCATGTTGATGTTGTCGGTGAGGGCGAAGTAGTGGGTTTCGCCCTGGCGCAGGTAGGAGCGCACCATCAGGAGGTCTTCGTAGTTGTGGATGAGCAACGGGTCGGCCTCGGTGTCGCCACCCTCAAGGTCGCGCTGTTCGAAGCGAACGACGCCACGGTTGAGGTCGTAGGTGGCAAGATAGTGGTGGGCGGGGTCGAGAATCCACTTGCGGTCGCCCTCGAAGCGGTCGCAGACGGCTTCCTCGCCGCTCTCCAGCGGCAGCTGGTCCTGGACGGAACCGATGCGGCCGTCGCCCCAGTTGTTGGTCTTCCACATGTCGGAGGCAAAGAGGGTGACTTCGCCCCGCTCCACGCCGTCGTTGAAGACGATGGAACCCTGATAGATGCCCTTGCCCTGATGGACGAGTTCGTAGTGGTTGGCACAGCTTTCGCTCAGCTGCCAGTTGTTGTCGCGCAGGTTGCCGACGGCGTAAATCTGGTTCTTGTAGAGCATCTGGCCCACGGGGCGGCAGGTCATGGTCTCGGCCTGGAGGTCGATGGTGAACTCCCATTCGCCGCCCCACGTGATGAACCAGGAAGAGTTGTCGTTAATCTTCAATTTGCGGGGAGCGGTATTCTCGTTGAGGAAGCGTTCGTTGTTGTCGGCGGAGCAGATGTCCTGACCCAAGCGGTGGAAGACGACGAGGGAGCGGTTGCCGGCGTACTTGTCGATGTCGCCGTGGCGCTCGTCGCGGAACTTGGCGGTACCCTTGTAGGTGCCGTCGGCCTGGCGGGTCATGGGGAATTCGTAGCTGTCCCAGTTGTCGCCTGTATAGCCTTCGAGGCCGCCGCGGATGTAGATGATGTCGACGAGCGGGTCGGCGTTGATTTGCTGCAAGAGGTTCTGAATCTCCTCGTTGCTGTACTGGCCGTATTCGTAGCCCACCATGTATTCCTCGGCCTTCTCCATGGCAGCGTTGTCACCGGCGCGGGTGGCTGCGGCGTAGTAGCCCACGCCGTCCTGCGTGATGATGTTGACGAATTGCTTGTAGAGGTCGATGGAGGTGTCGATGGTGGCGAAGAGGGCAGTCAGTTCGTCGAGTGCGGAGGTGATTTCGTCCTTCGTCGTGGCGCGCTCAACCTTCAGCACGAGGCCGTTGATTTGTTCGCGGTAGCCAGCGTAGAAGTGTTCTTCGCTGTCGAGGTAAATCTGGGCTTGGGCCACGACCTCCTCCTTCAGTCCGTCGATGGCTTCGCTGTTGTTGCCCATGTAGCGCATGGTGATGTGGCCGAGGCAGCACCAGTCGTTGTCGCGGTCGATTTGTCCCTTGCTGCGGATGCCGAAGCGCAGGATGCCGTCCTCGCCGACGATGCCATATACCTTATTGACGTAGCGTCCGGCGTTGAAGGCCACAGAGGCACCGCCCGTGGAGCCGGGCCAGTACAAGGTGACGCCGTCGACGTCGACCATGAAGTCATTGGGCCAGGGGCCGTCCCAGGCAGTGGTGTTGATGTTGTAGCAGTTGTAGCCGTCGATGTTCTCCCAGTTGAGGTACCCGTCGGGGGCGCTGACGGCCGTTTCGTTGGTGACGGCGTCCTCGGTGGCTTTCATCACGTTCTTGGCCAGTCCGTTGACGTAGATTTCGCACGATGCGGCGCGGATGTAGTCGTTGTCGCGGTTGCGGTATATGGCGGGCAACGTGATTTCGTAGATGCCCTGAGGCATGTCGGTGAGGGTCTGGTAGAGGTCGAAGTTCTTATAGTTCCAGACCTCGGCGGTGCGATACTGTGCGGGACCTTCCTGTCCGACGATGGTCTGGCCGCGCCAGTTGTCGAGGCTCCATCCGCTGGCTACGATGTCGCGCTGGCTCCAGTCGGCATTCTTGATGAGGTTGGTGAAGTCCTTGCCTTCCTCCACGGTGTTCTTGATGGCGGCTTCCAGCGTGTTGCGCATCCACTCTTCCTGTGCGGCCAGTTCCTCGACGTTGAGGTTGGTGTGGGTGATGATGTAGCCGAAGGTGCCTTCGTCCTCGCCTTCCAGATAGTCCAGCAGTAGGTCGTTCTCCTCACAATTCAGGTTTTCGGTCTGGGGCAGAATGCTCTCGGCCAGTGCCACGTAGGAGTTGTAGGCATTACGGCTGCGCTCCATGTCGTAGTAGAGGTTCATGGCCTCGGCGTAAGCCTTCTCCACGTCCTCGTAGGTGGTGGCGTCCTCCATTCGTTTGCGGGCGTCGGCCTGCTGTTCCTTCAGTGTGGTCTGCACGAGGTCGCTGTCGTAGTCCTTGATGTTCTCGCGCAGATGGGTCTTGAGCAGGGTGAGTGCCTCGGCGCTGTTGCCGTAGTATTTCAGTCGCCAGGTGTCGATGCTGGTCCACGAGTATGCCTCGCGGTTCTGACAGCGGACGCCAATCCGCAGTGTGCCGTCGCTGACGGTGGCGAAGAGCGAGTGCTCGTACAGGTTGTATTCGTTGAAGGCCACCTCGGTGTAGGGCTGTCCGTTAGGCAAGCAATAACCGTTGACGGTTTGATACTCGCGGTCGAGCAGGGGTGTTTCGGTGGCAAAGTCGGTCAGGTCGTAGTTGAGTTTCCAGTAGCCGTTGGCATACACCTGCGAGGTGCGTCGATACTGGGCATCGTCGGCCAGCTTGCCAGTCTTGTAGTGGTCGTAGTTGTAGTCGCCGATGCGATGGAGAGAGTTCACCTTCACCTCATAGACGCCGTTGGGCAGTTCGTTGATAACCTGATAGGTGTCATAGGGGTTGGTGTTGCTGCTCCAGATTTCGCCTACGGTGTTCCACCAGCTGGTGGAGATGCCCGTCCATCCATTGACGTTTCCGTCGTAGTTGGGGTTGACGATGTAGGCGGTGGCGTCGTAGGGATTGTCCACGGTGGCGCGGTCGATGTTGCCGCTGACGTAGGCTTTCTCCAGTTCGGGAATCGTCTCCAGTGCAGCCTTCAGTTCCTCCTCGGTGCTGTTGGTGTTGTTGTAGACGGCCTCGACGCTGCTCAGGTCGATGCCCTCGTACTTCTCCTTGCTGACGGCAATGGCCTCGGCCAGTGCCACGGCGGCGTAGTAGGTGCGCAGCTGGGTCTGGAACTGGTTGTAGTCGGCCTTGCTGACGACGCGCCAGTCGATGTTGTCGTCGGCAGTGCAGTTGGGGTAGAAGATGGTGTTGCCCTCTTCGGCTCCTTCGCCAGTGCGGGGCTTGCCGAGATAGTACTTGCGTCCCTGGGTCTCCTCGTTCCAGATGGGCTGTTTGCTGCCGGTGAGGATGCGCAGGTTCTGGCCGTTCACCTCATAGTTCCAGACGGGCGAGTCGCTGCCGTACTGGCGGTTGGTGTTGGGCTCCCAGTAGTCGGTGTAGCAGATGAACTCGTTGTCGATGGGAATCCACATCAGGTCCCAGCGTCCGCTCTGGTTGGCCACTGTGAAGGTGTTGAAGAGGTAGTTGCCCTCCTGCCAGACGTCGTTGATCTTGTACTTGCTGAAGTACATTTCCAAACCCTTTTCGCTGTTCATCGTGGTGCGCACGTTCCAGTCGTTGCCCTCGCCCAGGAAGGCACCGCACTCTTCGTTCCAGAGGTAGTAGGTGTCGCCGATGCCCTTTTCTTCGGCTGGCACGAACGTGCTGGCTGACGACAACTTGGGAACGCTGGGCTTCTGCCACTCTGCGGCAGACGCTCCGAGTGCGGCGAGCACACAAATGAACAATGAAATCGTTCTTTTCATAGCGTTAATGTTTTATTTGTTAATAATGTATTTTTTGCCGTTTCTGATGTAGATGCCCCTTTGTAACTGTGAACTGTGAATTGTGAACGGCGAACTGACTTTGCGTCCGCTCAGGTCGTAGATGGCATCGTCCGTTCCCCGTTGTCCGTTCTCCGTTGTCCGTTGTCCGTTCTCCGTTATCCCCTCAATTCCGTCGGGGAGCGTTTCGCCCAGGTATTCGCCAGTGACGGTTTCGAGGAAGCAGTTGGCGATGATGCGGTAGTACCCGTTGCGGCTGATGGTCCATTTCAGGTCTGTCGAGTTGCCGTAGCGAGCCTTCTGTGAGGTCAGGATGTCGGTGTCCTCTTCGTAGGGGTGCAGGGCCTTGGGGTTCCAGTCGTACTGGCCGTTTATCTTGAACCGGTTGGCCTGTTCGTTTCCCGCGTAGGCTCTCAGCAGCCCGACAAACCGCCACTCGTAGGGGTTCGTGGGGCTTTGCTCCATGGCCAGTCCCTTCTCAAGCAACCATTCGTCGCGCTGTCCGGCAGCCGTGCAGCCGCCCACAATCCAAGCCTCGTACCATTGGTTGAAGAGTTCCCCTTGCAGGGTCAGGTTTGCGGGGTTGACCGTAAACCGGTAGTTGTCCGCCTGCTGGGAGACGTTCCATTCGGCCCCCGCCGTGCCGTAGCCCATCGAGTAGCCCGTCGAGCGGGTGACGACGTCGGCACCGGGCGTGCCGGGTTTGCAGTAGCGCGTGGTGCCCTTCTGCTTCTCGGTGTTCAGGATGTAGAGCTGCCCGGCGAACAGCGTCCCGTGGAAGGCAAAGGTGCCGTCGGGGCGCGACTCCAGCATCTGCACCCCGCCGGGCACGGCCGTGCCGCTGATGTAGAGCTGCCCGCTGACGGCCTCGGTCGGGGCGTAGACGAGCGGCTCGGGCTCCGCGTCGGGCTCGTTCGCGGGGGACAGAGCCGTATGGCGCTCCACCGTCACCTCAATCTGCCGGTCAGCGCCGCCTTTGGGGACGGTCACGACTAAACGCCCGTCTTGAATTTCAGCTTCTGAGTCTGGAATTGAGGAACTGAAGCCTTTCGGTTCCTCCGTCTGTCCGAGGAAGACGATGCGCCAGGCCCTCTCCTGCGGCATTCCAGTAAACTGGCCTTCGCGCGGGTCAATGACGAGCCTGGTCTGTGTGGGAGTCCAGGTCTGGCGGAAGCGGGTGTTGGCGCAGGCCCCATCCTGGTATGCCTGGTTGTCGCCGTCATCCTCGTAGAAGCGGCCCTCGCCGTCAGCCCCCGGCACCACCAGCAGGACAATCGTGTCCGGCGTCTGCTGTACGGTGCGGCGTGTGGGATAGTTCGGGATGACGCTGCCCGCCTTGTAGTAGACGGGAAACTCGTCGGTCGTGAAACGTTCCTCGCTTGTGTAGTTTCCCCGTTTCAGTTCGCTCTGGGTCACGTCCCACCAGAGGCCCTCTGGTAGCCACACGGTGCGGCGGCTCACACCGTTCGTCGAGGGGGTGTAGATGGGGGCCACAAGGATGTGGTCGCCGAACATGTACTCGTCCTCGCAGGTGTAGGCCTTCTGCTCCTCGGGCCATTCGTAGTAGAGCGGGCGGTTGATGCCGATGCCCGTCTCGTAGGCCTGGCGGGCGGCGGTGTAGAGATAGGGGAACAGGCGATAGCGCAGGCGCACCGTCTCGCGCAGCTGCGTGAAGTTCTTGTACTTCCAGATGCGCCGCTCCAGGCGCGAGTCGTTGGTGGCATGGGTGCGGAAGATGGGCGAGTAGGCGCCAAACTGCAACCAGCGCTGAAGGAGCTCCGGGTCGTTCGTGCCCCCCTGGTGGCCTCCGAGGTCGTGCCCCCAGTAGGCATAGCACACGTTGCTCGCCGTGCTGGTGAACGGTATCTCATACCCCAGCGTGGACCACGAGGCGAAGGTGTCGCCGCTGAAGGCGATGGGGTAGCGGTGGCTGCCCAGTCCGCCCCAGCGGTGGTATATGACGGGGCGGCGGTCGGCGCGGTTGCGCATCATGTCGGTGTAGTAGACGTGGTTCAGCCAGAACGTCTCGCCCAGCCCGTCGGTGTAGGGGCTGGTGAGCCACTGCTGCCAGTCGAGCCACCAGAAGTCCACCCCCTCCTTCTCGCGCAGGCGCATGATGTTCTTAAAGAAGGCCTTGTAGAAGTCGTAGTCGTCCAGCCGCCAGGGGATGCGGTCGGTGTAGGTCGTCGGGTAGCCCAGTTCCTTGCGGATGGTTCCGTAGCCGTCCTCGTAGTTGGCTATGCCGTCGGCGGGGTGCAGGTTGAGCGCCGTGCGCAGCCCGTGGCGGTGGAAGTAGTCGATGAGATAGGTCGGGTTGGGGATGAGACTCGTGTTCCACGTCCATCCCGTCCATCCGCTCTTGTGCCAGTCCATGTCCATAATCATCACATCCACGGGTATGTCATTCCGTTCCATGTCAGTGACCAACCCGATGAAGTCGCCTTGGCTGTAGGCCCAGTAGCGGCTGTACCAGTAGCCGAAGATGTACTTCGGCGGCATCGGCACCCGGCCGGCCACCCGTGTGAAGTCCCTCAGGGCCGCCTTGTAGTCGTGGCCGTAGCCCATGAAGTACCAGTCCGTGGCCTGCCGGTCGGCAGGCTCCTGCCACCAGGGGAAGCCCTCCTCGTTCGGCGCCAGGGGGAAACTCCTGCTCCCGTCGCCCCGGACGGCCGAGGGCGAGTCGTCCACGACGGCCCATCCGGCTCTCGACAGCACCCCCTTTTCCAGTGCGCCGCGTTGGGCGTCGCCCCATGCGCGGTCCAGGGTGCGCGTGGTCCCCATCAGGTTCTGCGCGTCGTCCTTCCCCGGAAACCAGGCCTGCTCCCTGCCCCCCATCGTGAACGTGACGGAGAGGTTCTTGGGCGACTTGTCGCTCAGCCGCGGCGTGGAGCCGATGAGGTACTTGAGGGTGAGGGCCTCCGTCCTGACGTAGAGATAGCCGCCCTGAGTCTCGGTCGTGAAGGGGGGCACGGGCAGCCGACGGTTGACGATGGCAAACGTGGCGCGGTCCTCAAACCTCTTGTTGGCGCTCTGCTCGATGCGAATCATGCGCGGGGTGAGCACCGTGAAGCGCATGTTGCCGGAGACGACAACGGCCGCCGGGTCGGCCGCCGGGTCGAGCGTCTCCGTGGCCGCAGCCGCCCGGCAGAGTCCTGCCAGCAGCGCTGCTGCGGCGAGGCAGACGTGTGCGAAGCGAGTCTTCATCATTTTCCTTGTTTCAGTCTTTTTTTCATATTTATGACAAATTTTGCCCCGCCCAAGGGTCTGTCCGAGCTCATTTTTTTTCGCCCGAGGGGAGGCAAACGAACCTCAAAGATACAACTAAACAGGCAAATGGGCAAAAAAAGGGGGGAGGTTTTTCGCGCCCGAGCAACATCTGTCCGCTCCGTTCGCGAACGGAGCGCAGGGGATACGGGGGGGATAGATGATGAGAGATGTCAATAATTTTTATTTCCCTAATTTGGGTCTCCTAAATAAGATTACTATGCTTAGGCGGATAACCTTAGTAATCTTATCCCCGTAAGCATAGTAATCTTACCCCCATAAGCATAGTAACCTTATTTTTCACGAGAACCCGATGTAAGGATTTTTCCTTGTCAACTTTTGTCGAGGATGAGGTTCACCAAGACTGTAACGTCGGCGATGGTCACATAGCCGTCACGGTTGACATCGGCCGCTTCGCTTGTAGTGAGCTTGCCAAGAATGACGTTAACCAGAGTCGTCACATCGGCTATGGTCACTTCGCCGTCGCCATTGACATCGCCCAGCCTACCGAAGGGGCGTGGGTAGGGTTGATTGCTCTCTTGAATCCATCGGGTCCCATTGATGATGACTTTGTTCAGCAGGTTCCGCAGTTCACCGTTGGCAAGTTGGGCTGCGGTGACATGCCAGAGGTTGCCCACCTCGTCGCGACTGGCATTGTTGCATCCTTCGACGTAGTAGCAATTGTCGAAATGCGTGCCGCTGTTGCGGCTGAAGTCGGCACTGGCACCACCGTTGACCTTTGCGGCATTGTAGCAGTTGCGGAAGATGCTCCACCCGCCGCCTGACCAACCCGAGAGTGCACCCGATTCGTTGCCGTTGATGGCTCCGATGTTGTAGCAGTTATTGAAAATGAAGCTTGCCGACCCGCCCATGTTCACACCAATCATTCCGCCGGCGTTCACGCCTGAGGCACTGACAACGGCCTCATTGCCACAGTTCTCGAGGGTGGTGTGGAGGGCGTTGCCTGAGCCTCCGTTTGTGCCTCCGACAATGCCGCCCACAAAACTATGTCCCGCCACGGTGCCTTTGGCTATGAGGTTTGATATCCGGACTCCGTCTGTGACGACGCCGAAGATGCCCTGGTAGTCCTCGCCGGTGTCCGTCAGGTGGAGTGTGACGCTATGCCGCTGGCCGTCGAAGTTGCCGCGATAGACGTTACTCGTGTTCCCAATGGGAGTGTAGATGGCACGTCCCTGGGCAATGTCGGCCGTGAGGGCACCGTTGGAGGTGACACTGCCGGCATTGACGGCATTGGCAAACCAAACCAGATTGCCGATGGTGCCGATTTGATAAACGCTATCCGTCAGGGCTGGTTCTCTTCCGTTCTTAAGGCAGACATTGCAAAGCTCGTCCTCGGTAGAGAACTGGTGAGGGTCAGTCGTGCTTCCCTCCGTATTTGAGTAGGTTTCAGTGCCCTTGCTGCTACCGTCGCAATAGAAATTGCCGTTCATATAGACGGGCAGACTTCCGACAACGGGCAAGGGATGGGCATCAGCACCAATCGTCTGGAACCATTGGGGGGCGCTCAGGTCCTTGTTGAGCAAATAGCAGAGTTCGCCGCTTGCTACCGCCTGTGAGGGCAACACCGCCCCTGTGTTGTAGCTATAGTGAGAGTCGAAGCAATAGTTGTTGGGAGCTGCCCAGACACCGACGCTGCCACGGAACAGGTTGTTAGAGTTACCGCCATCCAAACCTTCAACCTCGGCGATGTTGTAGCAGTGGTCGATGCGGTTGTTCCCGTTGTTGCCAATCCAACCGGAAAGGGCCGCGCACTCCCGGCTGCCCTTGATGTGGCCGGCATTGTAGCAATGCTTCATGACGATGGCGATGTCGCCGTCATAGTTGCAACCGAGCAGTCCGGCACAGTTGGTTCCTGTTCCGACGACCTCAGCCTCGTTGCCGCAGTTATAGAACTCCACCTTCCGGCTGCCCCACTCGTCCCAGTTGCAGGCACTGACGAAAGCCGCGTTACGGCCCGTACCCTTAAAAGAACAGGAGGCGTCGATGATAAGGTTCCGGATGACCGTGTTGTCGCTGGCGACGGGGAACAGGGCCACGCAATCGCCTGTCATGTGAAGGTTCTTGATGCGGTGCCCCTGTCCGTCGAAAGTGGCGTGGAAACGCTGCAGGTTGCTGGCATCGTTGCCGATACCGGGGAAGTCGGTGATGCCCGCCATGTCGATGTCTGCGGTAAGCACGGCATCCACATGGCCGTAGCCGCTGTTCACCATCTGGGCATATTCCACCAGTTGTGCTGCATTGCCTATTTCGAAGGCATTGGGCGGTTGTTCGCCGAGGTACTCCGCTTCGATGGTTTCCAGGAAACAATTCATCGTGATTCGATAGTATCCATCGTGACTGATGCTCCATTTATAGTCCTGCCCAGTGCCTGAATAAACCTGTCGGGCCGACAAAATGTCTGTATCCTGCACGAAGGGATGCAGGGCTTTGGGAGCCCAATCATACTGGCCATTAATCTTGAAGCGGTTGGCCTCCACATTTTCACTATAGGTCTTCAGTCGCCCCACGAAATTCCATACATAGGGGTCCTCAATGCTTTGTTCCATGGGCAGCCCCTTTTCCAAGTCCCAACCGCTTTGCTGGTCCACAGCCGTGCAGCCGCCCACAATCCAAGCTTCGTACCATGGGGTGAAAAGTTCTCCCTGTAGGGTGTGGCTGGATAGGTTCACCGTAAACCGATAGTTGTCAGCCCTCGCAATTACCTCCCATTCGGCACCAGCCTGAGTGCTGGCAGATGTAAATGTCGTGCCGTTTGTGACAATGTCGGCTCCTACGATAGTTGGTTTGCAATATCGCGTCGCAGTAGTGGTTTCGTTCGTGTCTGTGATGTATAGGGAGCCTGCGAACAGTGTGCCGTGGAACTTGAAGGTTCCGTCGGGATAGTGCTCCAGCCGCTGAATCCCATTCGGAACGGCACTGCCCGTGATGTAGAGCTGGCCACTGACAATCTCTGTGGGTTCGTTGACGATGGGGGCTGTTTCGGGGTCGTTTTCGTTGATGGGCGTAAGGGGTGCCCCCCCGTTCTCTACGTTCACGGTAAATTGTCTGCTGCAGGAACCGAGGGGGAGGGTCACAATGAGTTCCTTCCGTCCGGCGTTGTATTGCCACTGCCCATTGCTGATAACCGATTGTCCGTTGACGGATATTGCCCTTGGTGCCGCAGTCTGTCCCAGGAACACGATTCTCCAGGTTCTCTGGGTCGGGATGCCAGGATAAGTTCCTTGCCGGCTGCCAATGTTCAGTGTCACTCTCTGTTGTGACCACTGTTGCTGGAAGAACGTGTTGGCGCATACTCCCTCCTCATAGTCTTGGTTGTTGCCGTCGTCTTCATAGAGTCGTCCTTCACCGTCAGCTCCTGGTACCACGTAGAGCACTATCGTGTCAGGTGTCTGCTGGACGGTGCGTTGTGTGGGATAGTTCGGAATGATACTTCCAGCACGATAGTAGTACGGAAACTCGTCGGTTGTGAAACGTTCCTCGCTTGTGTAGTTTCCCTGTTTCAGTTCTCTGTGTGTCACATCCCACCAAAGTCCTTCTGGCAGCCAGATTGTCCGCCGGCTAATTCCGTCTTTCGAAGGGGTGTAGATGGGGGCCACAAGAATGTCATTGCCGAAGAAATATTCATCCTCTTGGCTATAAGCCTTCTGTTCTTCAGGATATTCGTAGTAAAGCGGCCGGTTGATGCCAACCCCGGTTTCGAAGGTCTCTCGGGCTGCAGTGTAGAGGTAGGGGAACAAACGATAGCGCAGGCGCACCGTCTCACGCAACTGTCTGAAATTATTGTAGTGCCAGATACGCCGTTCCAGGTTGGCATCGTTTGTGGCATGTGTGCGAAAAATCGGGCTGAAGACTCCAAACTGCAACCAACGCTGAAGGAGCTCCGGGTCGTTCGTGCCCCCCTGGTGACCTCCGAGGTCGTGTCCCCAGTAGGCGTAGCATACGTTGCTCGCAGTGCTGGTAAACGGTATTTCGTAGGCCAGCGTGGACCATGAAGAGTAGGTGTCGCCACTGAAGGCGATGGGGTAGCGGTGGCTGCCCAGTCCGCCCCATCGGTGGTAGATGACGGGACGCAGGTTGGCCCGGTTGTGTTTCATGTCCTCGTAGTAGACATGGTTCAGCCAGAAGGTCTCGCTCAGTCCTTCGGTGTAGGGGCTGGTGAGCCACTGCTGCCAGTCGAGCCACCAGAAATCGACTCCCTCACTCTCGCGCACCCGCATGATATTCTTAAAGAAAGAGGTATAGAAGGCGTGGTCTTCAAGTTTCCAAGGAATGCTGTTGGTGTAAGACGTGGGATACCCCAGTTCCTGACGGATTTTGCTGTAACCGTCTTCATAATTGGCAATGCCGTCAGCAGGATGAAGGTTCAATGCCGTTTTCAGTCCGTGATTGTGGAAATAGTTGATAAGGTAGGTCGGGTTGGGGATAAGATTCTTGTTCCAGCTCCATCCCGTCCATCCGCTCTTGTGCCAGTCCATGTCCATAATCATCACATCCACGGGTATGTCATTCCGTTCCATGTCAGTGACCAACCCGATGAAATCGTTTTGGCTGTAGGCCCAGAACCGGCTATACCAATAACCGAAAATGTACTTCGGCGGCATCGGCACCTGGCCAGCCACCCGCGTGAAGTCTTTGAGGGCCGTCTTATAGTCATGGCCGTACCCCATGAAGTACCAGTCTGTGGCCTCCCTGTCAACGGGTTGCCCAAGCCAGGGAATGCCGTCTGAACCCGGTTCCAGCGGAAAGGTCGTGCTTCCGTCGCCGCGCTGATGTCTTGGGGACTCATCGATGACGGTCCATCCGGCGCGTGAGAGTAGGCCCTTCTCTAAGTCGCCTCGACGGGTGTCTCCGATGACCTGATCCAGAGTGCGCGTCGTGCCCTTCAGATTCTGGTTGTCATCTTTTCCGGGATACCACGTCTGTTCCTGTCCGTTCATCCGGAAAGTGATGCTGAGGTTGTTAGGTGACTTGTCAGTGGTTCGGGGTGTCGACCCTATCAGGTAGCGCAACGTCAAGTCGGCAGTGCGGATGAAGAGATAGTCTCCGTCTGTCTCCGTTGTGTAGGCCACAGGTTCCAGGTCACGGTTGACGATGGCCATCGTGGCGCGATCTTCAAAGTTCCCATTGTTGCTCTGCTCGATGCGAATCATGCGAGAGGTCAAAATCGTGAATCGCATGTTCCCAGATCTTACTACAGACTCTGTCCTGGCCACGGGATTGATGGCAGAGGCAGAGAGGCTTCCCAAGAGCAGTCCTGCGCACAGCAACACTACATTTACCCAGTGTCTTTTCAGTCTCATGTTTCTAAGGTTCTCATGTTTAAGACAAAAAAATCCACTTTTTTTATGAAATATTCTTCGGAAGCTTTACTTTTTTACTAAAAAATGCCCCTTCGCCGTCATTATTTTGTCTAATAGGTAAGAGAACGGATGTCGGAAGAAAAAGAAAGAAATCTATAAACACACAAAAAAAGGTTATGCATATGAAAAAGGTGAGCTTAAGCTTTGTTTTTCTACTTTGCCTGACGGCCATCAGTCATGTGGCCCGCGCTCAGCAGACGTTTCAGAACCCGGTCATCACGGCGTCGCTGCCCGATCCCTCCATCATTCGGGCTGCGGACGGCTACTACTATCTCGTGGCCACCGAGGACGACCACAACGTGCCCGTCTATCGCAGCCACAACCTCGTGGACTGGAGGAAGACGGGCACGGCCTTCAGGGACGACACGCGTCCGACCTTCCTGCAGGACGGCAGCATCTGGGCCCCGGACATCAACCGCATCGGTGACCGCTACGTGCTCTACTACTCCCTCTCGAAGTGGGGCGAGGGCAAGGCCAACGGCATCGGCGTGGCCACGGCCGAACGCCCGGAGGGACCGTACACCGACCAGGGCAAGCTCTTCACCTCCAGCGAGATTGGCGTGGACAACAGCATCGACCCCTTCTTCATCGCCGACGAGGGGAGGAACTATCTCTTCTGGGGCTCGTTCAACGGCATCTATGCGATTGAACTGTCCGAGGACGGTCTCAGCCTGAAGTCGGGGGCCTCGAAGACGAAGGTCATCAACAAGACGGTGGAGGCCTCCAGCATCGTGAAGCACGGGGGCTATTACTACTTCATAGGCTCTGAGGGCTCCTGCTGCGAGGGGGCCAGCAGCACCTACAAACTGGTGGTGGCCCGCAGCACGTCGCTGACTAGCGGATACAGGAACAAGAACGGCCAGGCCGTGCAGAGCGACGGGGCGTTGGGCATCGGGCTGAACCACCTGAGCGACATGCTCACGGGCGACGGCACGGTGGTCATCGGTCCGGGCCACTGCTCCGAAATCGTGGAAGACGGCGACGGCAATTCGTGGTTCGTCCACCACGGCTTCTCGGCCAGCGATGTCGACGGCGGGCGGCGCGTGTTCCTGGAACAGGTGAAGTGGGACGCTCAGGGGTGGCCCTACATCGAGGGCGGACACCCCGCCACGACGGCGGAGGCTCCGGCGCTCCCGGCCGTCCACGAAATCAGTAACGGCCAGGAACTGCTGGCATACGCCCAGATGGTAAACGAGGGCAACGGCCACGTGGATGCCGTGCTCACGGCCGACATTGACATGGCGGGCATCACCGACTTCCCCGGCATCGGCAACGACGGCAACAACCACAAGCGCTTCCACGCCACCTTCGACGGCCAGGGGCACCGCATCAAGAACCTGCACATGACGGGCGACTGCGTGGCTCTGTTCCCCGTGACGAGCGACAACACGGTCATCAAGAACCTCATCATTGACGCGTCCTGCTCGTTCAAGGGCACGGGCCGCAATGCGGCCTTCGTCAGCGCCTGCAACTGGGACGAGTGGGGCAGCCGCAAGGTGGAGTTCTACAACTGCGGCAACGAGGCCGAGGTGGAGGGCACGGGTGCCAACTGTGCCGCACTGCTCGGCTGCAACTACGACGGCGACATTGCCATCGTCATGAAGAACTGCTACAACGCCGGCCACATCAAGGGCGGCTGGGAGTGTGCAGCTCTCTCGGGCTGGATAGGCGGGCAGAACGCCAACAGCATTTCTTACTGTTACAACATTGCCGAGGTGGAGGGCCTGGACGGCGGTGATACGAACAATCTGTTCCGCGGTCATGTCGGCTCATGGGCTTCGCCCAACAACAACTGCTACGACACGCACTACGGCTACAACACGGGTTCCGTGTTCGACGCTGCGAAACTCTCCACCGGCGAGCTCTGCTACCTGCTCAACCAGGGGCAGGCCGAACCCCAATGGCACCAGCGCTTGGGTACTGACGCCCGTCCCCTGCCCGTCGGGGAGGGCAACTTCGTCTATCGCAACGGCGACTTCTACTGCTACGGCGAGAGCAAGGGCACCGAGAGCTTTGGCAACACGGAGGCCTCGAACGTCGACCCGCATCAGTTTGCAGACGACGACCTCTGCGACATTTGCTTCCAGCATGGCATCATGAGCGGACGTGAACCGTCGAAGACGGGCGACGTCTATCAAATCGGGACCATCGGTAATCTGGTGTGGTTTGCCAGTACCGTGAACAACGAGGGCAAGGTGACCCTCAGCGGCGCGCTCACTCAGGACATCGCTCAGGGACGGGCTGTCTACACGCCCATCGGCTCCGTCACCAATGTCTATAAGGGACACTTCGACGGACAGACGCACAGCATCACCCTGCAGCTGAACAACAGCGACTATGACTATCAGGGCATTTTCGGTGTCATCACCGACGGGGTGCGCATCGAGAATCTGGTTGCCAAGGGGCGCATCGCAGGCCACAGCTTCGTGGGCGGCATTGCCGGCGGAACGAACGGCGGCTCGAACAACGCATGGCAGACGTACACCGTACTGGTGAACTGCGGCAACGAGGCCGAGATTAGTGCCAGCGGAGTCAACGCGGGCGGCATGATTGGCGTCAACATGGGCGGCTCTGCCACCTTCATCTTTGACAATTGCTACAACATGGGGACCATCACGGGCAACGAGTCGGGCTCCTTCTCCGGATGGAGCGGCGGCGGATGGAGCGTGTTCCACAACTGCTACAACGGCGGCATGACCTGCGGCGGCAGCGGTGACTTCACGCGTAACAATGGTACCCAAATCTACAACTGTTACTCGGTCGAGGGCACCAACAACGGTTCTCAGGGGCTCCGTGCCACTGCGGCCCAACTGGCTAACGGCGAGTTGCGCGACCTGCTGAACACGGGAGACAATGCCAACTGGTACCAGACCGTGCCGGGCGATGCCTATCCTGTGCCCTTCGAACGGGCCGAAACCACGCTCAAAGGCGACGTGAACAACGATAAGAGCGTGACCATCGCCGACGTCACCGCATTGGTGAACATCATCCTCGGCAAGGGGGAGGCCGTGGCGGCTGCCGACGTGAACGGCGACGGAAATGTGACCATCGCTGACGTCACCGCACTGGTGAACCTCATCCTCGGTAAGAATTAAAGGAAAAACTTCATAAGTTAGTTAGTTTCTTAATAAGAAGAGAGGGGCATGCCCGTGAGGGTGTGCCCTTTTCGTGTGAGGAGCAAGAGGCAAGAGGTGAGGAGCAAGGGGCAAGGAGCAAGGGGCAAGGAGCAAGAGGTGAGGAGCAAGGGGCAATAGGAATGTATCAGAAAGGAAGATAAGCAAGCGGCAAATGTATCCTCTTGCTCCTTGTCCCTTGCTCCTCACTTCTCACTTCTTTGCCTTGATGCCGATGACGCGCACTTCGTCCTCGCCCTTCCACTCGCCGATTTCCAGTCCCCCCTCGACGTGGAAGAGGGCACCGAAGCCGGTGCGGATGTCGTTGTTGTACTGCCCGAACCAGAAGTCGCCGTTGCGATAGTAGTAGATGCCGTAGCCGTGGCGCTTGTGCTGATAGACTTCGCCCGTGTACTGGTCGCCATTGGCGTATTTCATGGAGACGAAACCGTATTCGAGTTGCCGCTGGGTGTCCACGACCACGCGCTCATTGGCGTGGAACACGTATTCGATGCGCCCTGTGGTGAGACTATAAGAGGCGTAGTTGGAGCGGTCGCCCACGAGTGCCGAGTTCTGCGTGAGGGTGATGCCGAAGAGGAGTTCGCCGTTTCGGAATTTGCCGATGATTTGCGAACCGTCGCCGTTGATGAACATTCCATAGCCGTAGAGCTTGCTATCCTTGTCCACTTGACCCAGATACTGGTTGGGGCCGATGTCGATGATGCGGCAGGGGTGGTTCTGGACGTGGTCGAGGAACACATGCTCGGACGACGAGGGTGTCCATTCGTACTTTTCCATCGGGGTCTTCTGTGCAGCGCAGTTGAGTGCGACGCATAGGCAGGCGAATGATAAGAGAGTCTGTCGTTTCATGTTGTGAGGTTATGTGGTTGTGTGATTGTGTGGTTATGTGATTGTGAGGTTGCTCCTTGCCCCTTGCTCCTTGCCCCTTTATAAATAATATCCTTTTTTCTTGATTTCGCGCCAGACGGCAGGCGCGAGTCCGCGACCGTGGTAGCGGCCCGTGGCGATGGCCTGGCGTATCTGGGTGGAGCTGATGTCAAACAAGGGGGAGGGCACGAAGTGCACGCCTCGTTCGGCTGTGGGCGAGAGGGGGCAACCGGGGCGAGGATAGACGAGCACGCGGTGGCGGCGCAGGATTTCTTCGCTATCCTTCCACTGAGGGAAGCGCACCCAGTTGTCGGCACCGATGATGAGGCAGAAGTCGCGTTCGGGATAGGCCTTCCGCAGTTCCTCCAGTGTCCTGACCATGTAGGAAGGGCGGGGCAGATGCATCTCGAAGTCGGACACGCAGAGTCCCGGCTTGCCCTCCACGGCCAAACGTGCCAGACGCACTCGTGCTGCGTCGTCGAGAAGGTCGGTACGGGTCTGCTTAAACGGATTCAAAGGCGAGACCAGAAACCAAAGCTCGTCAACGAATCCCTTGCGCACAAGCCATTCGCCCAAACGGGTGTGCCCGGTGTGGATGGGGTTGAATGAACCGCCGAAGATGCCAGTCGTCATCGGGTAGATGTGTTTCCGTATTCACACTTTGCGGAACTTCCTGCGCTTGCGCTCTTTGTTCCAGTTGAGGGCAAGGACGATGGCTTGCAGCCCAGCCAGGGCAAACAGCAGGTGGGCCCACTGCGGCTCGTGCATGCGCCAAAGGACGATGCCCAGCGCGAGTGAAAGGCCCAGAATGAGGAAACCCGTTAGTCGGAGATTTGACATGATGTTTTGTTTTAGCGTAATTACGTAATGGCGCGACAACGAAATGGGGGAGGGGGGAGGAGGGTCACTGCTCCAGAAACTCTTGCAAGAGGCTGACGGCCTCGGCCTTGGCCCGTTCGAGATTGTCGTTGACGAGAATCTTGTCGAAGCGCGCAGCGTAGGTCATTTCTTCCTCGGCCTTGGCCAGGCGGCGTTCGATTTGTTCCGCATCGTCTGTGGCGCGATGCTCAAGGCGGCGGCGCAGTTCGTCCACCGAAGGGGGCTGGATGAAGATGCTCAAGGCGCGGTCGCCGTAGAATTGCTTGATGTGGCAGCCGCCCTTCACGTCCACGTCGAACACCACGTTCTGTCCTTCCTCCAACTGATGTTCGACTTGACTTTTCAGCGTGCCGTAGAATCGGTCTTGGTAAACCTCATCGTATTCCAGAAATTCTCCCTGCTCAATCTTCTTGCGGAACTCTCTGGGGGTGAGAAAGAAGTATTCCACCCCGTCCTGCTCCGTGCCGCGAGGCGGACGGCTTGTGGCTGAGATGCTGAACTTCAGCCGAAACTCGGGGTGCTCCTGCATCAGATACTGCACAATCGTGCTCTTACCGCTGCCCGAAGGGGCACTGACAATGATTAGTTTCCCGTTCATTACATCACATTTAAGACTTGTTCCTTAATCTGTTCCAGCTCGTCTTTCATGCGGACGACGATGTTCTGCATTTCGGCTTCGTTCGACTTTGAGCCGGTGGTGTTTATTTCGCGTCCCATCTCCTGGGCAATGAATCCCAGTTTCTTGCCCTGCCCGTGTCCTTCCTCCATGGTCTTCCGGAAGTATTCGAGGTGGTTCTTCAGCCGTTGCTTCTCCTCGTTGATGTCCAGTTTCTCGATGTAATAGATCATCTCCTGCTCCAGGCGGTTGCGGTCGTAGTCCACGTCCTTGATGCTCTCCAACCCCTCCACGATGCGCTGGCGGATGCGCTCCACCCGGCTCTGTTCGAAGGGCTCGATGCTTTGCAGCAGGCTTGCGATGTTATCCAGTTTTTCCTCAAACTTGTGTTGCAGGGCCTCGCCTTCCTGCCGCCGGAAGTCCATGAGCCGCTCGATGCACTGCTCCACGGCCGCTTTCACGACTTTCCATTCCTCCTCGGTCAGCTCGGCAGACATCGTTTCTTCCTTCGTCAGCACGTCCGGCATTCGCAGCAACAGGCTCCACCAGTCTTCCGGTTCGGGTATGCCGCATTGTCCGCTGATGTGCCGTATCTGGCGGCGGTAGCTGTCGGCCAGCACTCCGTTGATGGTGCCGCCTTGCTGCCCCTCGTCCTTTTCTGTCCAAAGGGTGAAGTCCACCTTTCCGCGTTCCACGGCCTGGGCTATCATGCCACGGATTTCCATCTCCTTCTCACGATAGACGGAAGCCACGCGCGTCGACAAATCCAGCGACTTCGAGTTCAGTGACTTCATCTCAGCCGTTATTTTCTTCCCTTGGAACACGACCACGGCCTTGCCGTATCCTGTCATTGATAGTATCATGATTCTTCGTCTAAGGTTTAATTTTGGTCTTCAAAGGCACAAAGATAGTGCAAACCGAACGAAAAAGCAAATTCTGTTTGGATTTTCACTCGGTTTGCACTATCTTTGCCCAGATATGAAAGCCGCATTCCTCATTGCAGCCCCCCACAGCGGTTCGGGCAAGACCACGATAGCCCGGGGACTCATGGCCCTGTTCCACAGCAAGGGCTACATCGTCCAGCCCTTCAAGTGTGGCCCTGACTATATCGACACGAAATTCCACGAGGCGGTTTGTGGCCGTCCCAGTGTCAACCTCGACTCCTATTTTGCCTCACCGATTCATCTGCAACGCCTCTTCCTCCATTACACGGAAGGGGCAGACATCGCCATTGCCGAGGGGATGATGGGCTTGTTCGACGGATTCGACCGCGACCGTGGTTCCTCGGCAGAGATTGCCCGTTTGCTCTCCTTGCCCGTCCTGCTTGTGGTCGATGCCGCTTCGGCGGCCTATTCCATGGCGGCCCTGTTGCAGGGGTTCACTCACTTCCGTCCCGACGTGCGCTTCCTCGGTGTCGTGTTTAACAAGGTGGGAAGCCCACGTCATGCGCAAATGCTCCGGCAGGTGTGCGAAGACCTCCGCCTGCCCTGTCTGGGCTGCCTGCCCAAGAATCCCGAACTGGAGACCCCCAGCCGCTACCTCGGGCTGGACTTTTCGGGTTCCTTGCCCCTTGCCCCTTGCTCCTCGCCCCTTGCTCCTTTCCTGGAGGAACATCTGGAATGGGAAACGATGCTTCGCCTCTCGCCCCTTTCC
>JAFTEX010000029.1 GCA_017453445.1 Bacteroidaceae bacterium | reverse complement strand
TTTACCGTTTTTTCGGCCTCAGGGTGATGAGGGGGATGAGCATTTCCTCCATGCTGATGCCGCCGTGCTGGAAGGTGTTCTTGTAGTAGGAAACGTAGTAGTTGTAGTTGTTGGGGTAGGCAAAGAAACTGTCGCCGAGGGCAAAGATGTAGGCCGTGGAGAGGTTGGGGGCGGGCAGTTGGGCACGCATGGGGTCCACGATTTCGAACACTTCCTTGGGGTTGTAGCTGAGGCTCTTGCCCAACTTGTAGCGCAGGTTCGTGTTCGTGTTGCGGTCGCCGATGACCTTGATGGGCGTGTTGCAGCGCACGGAGCCGTGGTCGGTGGTCAGGATGACGGTGTAGTCCGAGGCTGCCAGGGCGCGGAAGAGTTCCTTGACGGGGGAGTGGCGGAACCAAGAGAGCGTGATGCTGCGGTAGGCGGCCTCGTTGTTGGCCAGTTCGCGCACCATGCGGCTCTCGGTGCGGGCGTGGGAGAGCATGTCGATGAAGTTGAGGACGACGACGTTGAGGTCGTAGCCCGAGAGG
This sequence comes from Bacteroidaceae bacterium, assembly GCA_017453445.1. Lineage (GTDB taxonomy): Bacteria > Bacteroidota > Bacteroidia > Bacteroidales > Bacteroidaceae > Physcousia. The sequence goes on along the minus strand of JAFTEX010000029.1, from coordinate 6,151 downwards.
GTGGGCAGTTGCTGGACGAGTTTCTCGGCAGCCTGTGAGTCGTTGACCTTGTGGTAGGTGAAGGTGTTGCGACGGCGGTAGCGGTCGAACTGTGTCTTGATGAGCGGTGCCTCGTTGAGGTTCTTGCCCTCCTCCGAGTCCTCGTCGACCCAGAGGTCGGGGAACATCTTGGCGATGAGGTTGGGCATTAAGCCCGAGAAAATGGCGTTGCGGGCGTACTGCGTGGCGGTGGGCAGGATGGAGAGGTAGAGGTCTTCGTCGATGGTGAACAGGTCGGCTATTTCGGCCTGCAGGGTGCGCCACTGGTCGAAGCGGAAGTTGTCGATGACCAGGAGGAACACCTTCTCGCCCCGGTTGAGGGCTGGGAAGACGCGCGACTTGAAGATGTCGGGACTCATGAGGGGACGTTCCTCGTTGCCCTCAATCCAGGACATGTAGTGGCGGCGGACGAACTTGCCAAAGGCCTGGTTGGCTTCCTGCTTCTGCTGTGCGAGCATGTCGGTCATCTGGCTGTCGGTGGCGGAGAGCTCCTGCTCCCAGTTGGTCAGGCGGCGGTAGACCTCGCACCAGTCCTCGAAGGTGCGGGCATCGTCAATCTGCATCCCGATCTTGCCAAAGTCCTGCTGATAGGCTGTCTGTGCCACCTCGGTGACGATTTCCTTCTGGTGGATGTTCTTCTTCAGCGTCAGGAGTATCTGGGTGGGGTTGACGGGCTTGATGAGATAGTCGGCAATCTTGGAACCGATGGCCTGGTCCATGATGTTCTCTTCCTCGCTCTTGGTGACCATGACGACGGGCACGTTGGGTTGCACGTCCTTGATGCGGGCCAGCGTCTCCAGTCCGTTGATGCCAGGCATGTTCTCATCGAGCAAAATCAAGTCGTAGGACTCCTGGGCACAACGCTCCAGGGCATCGTAGCCGTTGGTCACGGTGTCAACTTCGTAGCCTTTCTTTTCGAGGAACAGGATGTGTGCCTTCAGCAACTCTATCTCGTCGTCGATCCACAGTAGTTTGTAAGTAGCCATACCGTATGGTGTTTTTTAGTCTGTTCGGTCGCACTCGCCTCAGTCGTCAGAAGTTGAACGGGAAGTCGTCGTAACCGTCGTCCGTCTCCTCGGTGTTCTCTTTTTCTTCTTCCACGTCGTCCGGGTCGCGGAACGGAATGTCGGTCGGTTCGTCGATAATCAGGTTCTCCGGGATTTCGATGGGGGCGAACTGGTTGTCGAAGAACTCCTTGTATTCGTCGAAACTGAAGTCCGTGCCGATAAGTTTCAGGTTGTCGTCACTGATGAGCAACGTGCGTATGCCTTCGAGCACGGTGGCCATGTGGCGGTCGGAGTAGAGACGCTGGGCATAGGCGTGTACCTCGTCGTAACTGAGGAAGCCACGAATGCACATCATCGAGAGGCCCTGGTCTTCGAGCACCTCAATTTCAAAGTTGCGGACCATGTAGCTGGTGAAGTTGTAGCGGGCCATCTCATAGAGCAACTGGTCCTCGTCAAGGCTCTTGGTGGGGTAGGCCAGCACGAAGTTGAACGTCGTATAGCGTTCGCTGCTCAGCGTGTCGGCCACCTGGGTGGAGTCGCCTTCGTCCCCGCCCCGCTTCCTGCGCTTCCAGATGTCCGAAGCGTCGTATTTGTTGTCGGAGAGCAGTCGCCCGTCTTGCAGCCCCTTGACGATGTAGGCCGCCATTTCGCCCACCTCCTCTTTGCTGTATGACTTCACGATTTCCTTCAGCAATTCCAGGAATTCTTCGCGGTGGCCGGTGTAAAGGTAGGTCATGGCCCGGATGAACATGATGCGGGCACGGTGCTGTCCGAGCTGGAAGTTTTCGGTGTGATAGACGTAGTTGGAGTCCACAACGTCGTATTGGTTGGCCTGATAGGCATCATAGGTGGCGGCATAGAGCGAGTCCTCCAGATGTTTTCCCTCGCGGGCAATGCGCTCATAGTTGGGGTTGGCCACGCGGATGGCATTCTTGTCCTCGGGGAAACTGTCTACGAGCAGGCTGCGGTACTTCTGAGCCTGTTCGTCGTCGCCAAGGCGCCAGTGGAGCAGGAAGAGGTGGTAGAAGACGTCGGCCTTGTTCTGGGTTTCGGGGAAGTCCTCAAGCAAGCGCATGAGGAGCCGCAACGAGTAGGGGTAGTTCTGGATGCGCTCCATGACAGCCACGCCGCCCTTGTACAGTCCTTCCTCCAGAAGTTGGTTGGAGGCTGCCAGCTGCTCCTCGGTGAAGGGAATCTGTCTGAGGTAGAACTCGCGGTGGTGGGGGTCGTTGGCAAGGGAGTCGAGGAGGCGCTGTTCTTCGGCCTCGGCTTCTGCCTCCTGGGCGGCCATGATGGAATCGTTGTTTGCGTCGTAGTCGTAGTCTTCAAACTCACCTCCTGAGGCCACGGTCTTGTTGCTGCGTCGCCAGTTGTCCTCGTTCTTCCGTTGTCCCCATCGGCGTTGGAATTCCTGTTTTCCGGCCATGACGGTCTGCGGGTTGTAGAAGTACCACGCCCCCTTGTTCTGTGAGGTGCCGGCCGCGCTTGCAGTGTTGGGTGTCCGGTTGGCGGCGTTCTGTGTGTTGCCTGTGTTCGTGGCGCTCTGTGTGGTGCCGTTGGCAGCCGCCTTCTTGGCCTCCTCCTTTTCCTTCTTCTTCAGCGCCTCGATGATGCGGTCTATGGCGGCCAGATACTCCTTCTCCGGCATCTTGGCCAGGGCCTGCAGACTGTCCTGCAACTTGATGGCCGTGAGGTGGGGAGCCGCTTCGTCGAGAGCCTTTGAGCGCCATTCGCTTTCCTTGTATGCTTCGTGCTCTTTGTCCAGAATGCTGATACACTGCGAGTAGGTGCGCTGTGCGTCGACGTAGTTTTCCCGTTCCCAGTAGATTTGTGAAAGTTTCAGCAATACGACGGCCTTGGCGATGCCGTTTTTCGTACTCTCTTCGGCCCCCTTCTCGTAGGCTCCGATGCACTTCAGGGTGTCGCCGGCAGAGAGCCAGATGTTGCCGATAGCGTAGTAGACCTGGTCCAGATAGTCCTTGTTCTTGTCGCTCTTGGCCATGCGCTGCAACTTCTTAATCATCGACTTGTAGTTGTTCGACGACATCACCTCGGTTTGCAGGATGCGTGCGTTGAAAGCCAGTTCATAGGGCGGATTGCTGCGGATGACCTTGGAGAAGGACTTGTAGGCATCCTTGTTCAGTCCCAGTTCGCGCTGCATCTGTCCGACCAGGAAGTTCAGCCGGGCGCGTTGCAGTTTGTGGGGCGTGTGCTTGATGGTCTTTAGCACTTCGGGGATGGCCTCGGCATATTGCCCCGTCTCTACGAGGAAGGCTGCGCGGGAGGTCTCCATCTCGCGCCGCCCTTCGGCCGACATGCTGTCGCGCTTCATCTTGTCAAGCACGTCCTCGGCATCGTAGGGCCATTCCAGGGCCACATAGCAACGCGCCAGCCAAGCCTTGGCAATGCTGTAGATTTCGGGTTGGGTGGCGTAGAGCCGGGTGATGTAGTTGAACGTGGAGGCGGCTTCGATAAATTCCCCCTTGTTGAACTGCGCCTTGCCCATCATGAGCCAGGCGTGGTAGAGATAGGGGTTGAACTCCTTGCGTGCCAGATACTCTTTCTGCTTCGGCGAGCGTCGTTTGCCACCGCTCACCTTGGGGCGTTTCTTGATGCTGTGGAGCTTGATGGCCTTCTCGCATTTTTCGATGGCCGTTTCGTAGTTGCTCTTGCCCAGGCCTGCCGTCGACTTGTTGGTGCTGATAATCATGGGCAGGGGGCGCGTGTAGTCGTCCTGATGCCCCTTTTCCTGTGCTTCCAGTCCGTCGGTGTAGGCCAGTTTCCCGTTGTACAGGGTGTTGAAGCGAGCCGTCATGGAGTGAAAGAAACGGGTGGCGGAGGTGTTCTTCTTGGTCGAGCACGAAACCAGCAGGCACAGGCAGAGTGCCCATGCAGTCCATAGCTTGATATGGCGGTCAGGTCTCAATGGTTCAGTCCTTAGATCTTCAGATTCTTCAATAATATAACGCGCACGAGTCCGATTTATTGCCTTAGCGCCCTCTTCGGTCGCCCACAATGAGCAGCACTTCGTCTTTCACCTCGTCGGGCAGCTCCACGCCTCGCAGTTGCAGGCTGCGCACCCAGCCGGCCACTTCGTCGTCGCGCATCGTGTAGAGCACTTCGCGGAACTCTTCGGCCTCTTCTTCTCCGTACTCATCGGACTGACGGCCCCGGAAACGGTCCAGTTCCTCGTCGTTGTAGTATTCTATTTGCTTCGACAGGGCCGCCAGCAGGCTTTCTTTCTCGCACACCTCGTGCTGTCCGCAACATTCCATGTCGACGGGGTTCACCACGGGCTCCTCACCCTCGGGCAGATGGCGATAGTGCCACCAGCCTGCGCCGGCGGCTACGGCTCCCAGTGCCACCAGGGCAATAATGATGTACAGAATCAGTGTGTTCATTCTTCCCGCGCAATCTTTAGCATTTCCTCCTCCGTGAGGTTTATGTAGCGGAATCCGCACCGCCGCAGGTCGCGCCAGAAGTGCGGATACGACTTGCTCACCACGTTCGGATTCATGATTTTCACCACGCTAAGTTGGCAGCATACCGGGGCGAACGCCATGGCCATACGGTGGTCTTCATAGGTGTTAATCCTGATATCTGTCGGTCTGGGGAAATCTTCGTCAAAGCGCTCTCCGTCCCATTCCAGTTCGCCGTCCGTTGAATCTTGGACCACGTAGCCCATACGTTCCAATTCAGACTTGAGCGCCTGGATGCGGTCGGTCTCCTTGATGCGGAGGCTCTTGAGACCCGTAAAGGAGAAGGGCACCCCGAGCATGATGCAGGTCAGGACGGTCGTCTGTGCCAGGTCGGGGCAGGACGTGAAATCGCAGGGCAGATAGCAGGTGACCTCATAGTTTTTCCGTAGCCGGATGCCCTTCTCGCCACATTCGCAGACGCACTCTTCCGTCCTCACCCCCAGCCGCTCAAAGATGTCCTGCACCACCTTGTCGCCTTGCAGGCTGTCCAGCTGCAGGCCGGGCAATTCGGCCCAGGCTCCGGGGTCGTTGGTGAGTGCAATGATTTCGTACCAATAGCTGGCCGCGCTCCAGTCGGGCTCCACCGTGTAGGGGCGTGCCTCGTAGGCCTTCGTTCCCACACGGACGGTATGGGATGGCTGGTTGGGGTTGATAGGGCCTTCACCGTCCCAGTCCACTTCCGCCCCGAACTGACGCATCATCTCGATGGTCATCTTCAGGTAGGGTCGGCTGGCAATCTCCCCGGTCAGGTGCAGCGTGAGCCCGTTTTTCAGCCTGGGGGCAATCATGAGCAGTGCCGATATGTACTGCGAACTGATGTCGCCCCTCACGGTCAGTTCGCCGCCTGCAAGGTCCGTGCGGCCCGTGATGCGCAGTGGGGGGAATCCCTCTTTTTCCAGGTACTCAATCTCCGCCCCCAGGCTTCGCAGTGCATCCACGAGCACCCCGATGGGGCGCTGCTTCATGCGCGGGGTGCCCGTCAGCGTGTGGGTTCCGGGCGTCACGCACAGGTAGGCCGTCAGGAATCGCATGGCCGTGCCCGCCGCCCCGATGTCTATCACCTCCGGCATGTCGCGCAGGGCCTGGCGCATCACCCGTGTGTCGTCGCATTCGCTCAGGTTCTTGGGCTCGATGGGGCTCTGAACCAGGGCGTTGATGATGAGCAACCGGTTCGAGATGCTCTTGCTGGCAGGCAGTTTCACCTCCGTGCGTACCACGAGGGGGCGCTTGATGTCAAGGTATTCATATTCTGTCATAGCCGTTAGTCTGCAATTTTTATTTTGCACTTTCAGCGAACAAAATTACAAAAAAGTTTGGTCATAACAAAAAAAGTATGTACCTTTGCACCGCAATTCAGAAAAGAATATGCAGAGCGGGATGTAGCTCAGCCCGGTAGAGTACGCGTCTGGGGGGCGTGTGGTCGCAAGTTCGAATCTTGTCATCCCGACTCAAACTGAAGAGAGAAGTCCGATTTACGGGCTTCTCTCTTTTTTTGGTATGCTCGGCATGAGCAATGTCTAACGGGTGCAAGTCCCGAGTGAGCCCAAATAGCGGGAATCACACAGCCCAAGACAAGGGTGTCCATTGCGAGGTGGAATCTGAAAGAAGTCGGCGGCAAACATCTGG
>JAFTEX010000028.1 GCA_017453445.1 Bacteroidaceae bacterium | reverse complement strand
CCGAGTAATGAGGTCGTAACTCCTATGCCGGGGCTTCAGAGGGAGAGTAAGGAGGTTATTACTCCACCGGCGGAGGCTCGGCGGCCCTCCACCGGGGTCGTTACTCCGGCGGAGGGCACGAGTCTTTATGGTGAGACATCCTGTTCATATTCGCTTCGGTCTAATTCCTTTAAAACCTCCCCGCCGCCCGCTGCCGCTGAGCAAACGGGGAGGCACGCTCATAGGAAGTGGCGTGTTTAGTCCGTCGGATTCCACTGCATGAACCAGCGTTTCTGGTCCTCATAGGGCATGTTGAAGTAGCGGGCCTCCTTGTTGAGCGAGCGAATCTGCTGCATCTCGTCGTCGGAGAGGGCGAAGTCGAAGACCTCGATGTTCTCGCGGATATGGGCGGGGTTCGACGAGCCGGGAATGACGGAGAAGCCCTCCTGCACGTGCCAGCGGATGATGACCTGGGCAGCGGTCTTGCCGTGAGCACGGGCAATGGCGTTGATGACGGGGTCGCGCAGAATCTCGCCTTTCGAGTCGCGACCGCCGAGGGGGAACCAGCACTCAATCTTGATGTCGTGCTTCGCGGCCATCTCCTGCCAGTGGCGGCGCTGGGCGTAGGGGTGGCACTCTATCTGCACGATCTGCGGTTTTATGCGCGCCGTCTCCACCAGCGAGTTCCAGATGGAGTCGTTCACGTCGAAGTTGGAGATGCCGATGGCACGCACCTTGCCCATTTCGAGCGCCTTCTCCATCTCCTTCCAGCCGCCCACGTAGTCGCCGATGGACTGGTGGAAATACACCAGGTCAATGTATTCCAGGCCGAGCCGTCCCAGCATACGGTCGATGGCCTTCAGCGTCTTTCCCTCGCCGTACTCGTTGGGCCACAGCTTGCTGGTCACCCAGATGCTGTCGCGCTGTATGCCACTGTCCTTGATGGCCTTCCCCACGCTCGATTCGTTCTGGTAGGCATGAGCCGTGTCGATGTGGCGGTAGCCGCACTCCAGGGCGGTCTTCACCGAGTTGTAAGTCACGTCGCCTGCGGGAATACTATAGACCCCGAGACCGAATTGTGGCATCCTGACGCCGTTGTTGAGTGTCAGATAAGTTTGATTATGTTGTGCAGTCATTGTAGTTACGCTTATAATCGTGAATAATGATAATAGTATCTTTTTCATTTGTGTACGCTTTTATCCCTGCAACTTGAACATCCCCGTGCGGAGGGAGGCGATGACACCGCCGTCGATGAGGAGGTCGGTGCCGTTGATGAAGGTGGCGTGCTCGCCAAGGAGGAATGCTGCGGCATCGGCAATCTCGTCGCTCGAAGCCACGCGGCGGGCGGCAGAGGCATCAATCATGGCCTGATAGCCGTCGCCGTTGGCATTGAACTCGTCGTAGGCCAGGGGGGTGACGATGATGCCCGGCGAGATGGTGTTGATACGGGCACGACGCTCGCGCCACGTTGTGGCTGCTGCACGTTGTGCCTGCAGGTGGTTCACGCGCTTGGCAATCATGTAGGCCAGTCCGCTGTTCTGCATAGCCACGTTGCGGACGATGGGCAGCGCGGCGAGTTCGTCAGTGGCAGCGTTCACAATCTGCAGTTCGTCCTCGTCGGGGATGGGGTACATGTAGGCGACCTGACTCGAGATGATAAGTCCTGCGCCGCCCTCGGCCATCACCCGTCCGAAGGCATCCACGGCATAGCCCGTGCCCACCATGTCGAGCGCGACGATGTGCTCCGGCGAAGCCTGATTGGGCGATGCGCCAGCTGTATCAATGAAGTACATCACGGGGCCGAGACTTGCAGCCCGCTGTGCAAAAGCCTCGATGCTCTCCCGCTCCAGAGCGTTCACCACCTGCGTCTCCACATCGTAACCGCTGCGACGGAAATCGTCGCCCACGCGCTCCAGTGCCATCTCGCTGATGTCGCCCAGCAGAATCTTCTTGCCTGCCGCAATGCGCCGCACGATGGCCGTTCCCATACTACCAGCACCCAGCAGTGCCACTACCTGTTTCTTCTCGTTTCTGTCGAAAATCATAATCTTGTCTCCTATACCTTATATTATATGTTTTTGATAAACTTAGCGGGATTGCCGCCTACGATTGTGCCGGGGGCAACGTCTTTGGTGACGACGGCTCCTGCGGCCACGACGGCATTCTCGCCGATGGTGACACCGGGCAGGATGATGGCGCCCACGCCAATCCAGGCGTTGCGGCCGATGTGGACGGGCTTGCAGCGCAGCACCATGCGGTTCTCGAAGTCGTGGTTGTCGGTGACGATGCGCACGTTGGGGCCAATCATCACGCCGTCGTCGATGGTGATGCCGCCAGCGGCCATGCAAGTCAGCGAGTGATTCACAAAGACGCCGCGGCCTATCTTCATCTGGCGGGCGAAGTCTATCTGGAGCGGTGGCATCAGGTAGCTCGTCCGGTCGAGACGACTGTCAAAGAGCTGCTCCTCCAGCGGACGAATCTGCTCTGGTGTGGGAGCGGTGGTGTTGATCTTAAAACAGATGTTGGCGCAGTCGGTCATGTGCTTGATGGCCTCTGCATACTCGGGCGTCGCCATATCGACGTCAGCCCCTGAACGAAGTCTTTCAAAAATATCCATATCTTTACACGTTTAAAAGTTTCTGGATGCAAAGGTACGACGAAAACGGCAACCTGTTGTTACCCAGATTGCCGCAGAACTTTCACAAAGTGCAGAAGGTTTACTTTTGGCGGTACTCTGACGGTGATTTCCCCAGCAATTTCTTCACGTAGCGGGAGAAATGCGAGGCCGTTTCGAAGTTCATCAGGTCGGCCACCTCGGTCAGGGTCTTCGACAGGTCGTTGAGCAGCGATACGAGCTCAAAGGTGGCGTAGTAGGTTATCCACTCCGAGGCAGGAAGGCCTGATACAGACCTGCTCACCTGCGAGAGATACTTCGGCGTGATGCAGAGCAAGTCGGCATAATAAGCCACGTCGCGCTGCTGGCGGCAGTCCTTCTGCACCAACGAGAGGAAGCGCAGGAAGATGCGGGCGGCATTGTCATTTGTTTCCATCTGCGACATCTCAGAGGAATACACCGTCCAGAGGTCGTAGAGGAATATCTGCATCACGCGCCCGATAACCTCTTCCTTAAATGGACTATCTGGCATGTCGAGTCTTTGACGGAACAGTGAGAAATCATCCTTCATCAGCCGTAGCGATTGCTCGTGCAGGTGGAACGACGGATTGATGCGGATGAAAATAAAACCCTTCGAGGCCCACACCATTTCAGGATTGAAGCGCGACAGGAACTCCCCCGATGCTATCAGGAAGTCCGCCTCGAACTCCTCCGAATACGCTACGTCCTGTATCGCGTTCGACATCTGCCAAATCACCAAGTCGTCCTTCTGCGACACATGCATCTGCTTCCCGTCAGAGAACCGCATCTCGCCCTGCCGCACAATGATATGCACGTGGTATTCGCTCGTAAACTCCGACGGCATCCGTCCGTCCCGTCTCGTGTTCAGTATATTACACCCAATAATTCCATCCATCTGTCTTGTCCTTTTTCCGATTTGGGTGCTAAGGTATGAAAAGTTTCTCCACCTTTTATTTGTTGCGTCGCATCGCCCTCGCGCAGCGGCAGCAGGTCGATGTCCTGCTCTGATGTCTTGAATCGTTGTTCCATGTCGCTCTCTGTTGTATGCAATGGGCGGACAGTCCCGCGCCTCCGTCGACTATCCGCCCATTTTCGATTTCGTTCTACATTACTATTATCACACCGCCACGCCCGTCCGCATCACTTCGCGGTAGAGGGGGGAATCTTCTTCGTCCTCCATGAGAACGGGTTCGATGAGCGTGTTCACCTTGCGGACATCGCCACAGATGTCTGCCCACTGATGCCACTTATCAACAATAATTCCAGGGGGAACGATGACAGCCACGTCTATGTCGCTGTCAGGAGTGGCGTAACCCTTGGCATACGAGCCATACAGATAAACCTTCGGCTCGGTCTGGTAGCGAGGCGTTACGACTCGCTTGTAGAGTCGGACGATGTTGAGGGCTTCGTCTCGGGTAAGCGTTCTTCTATCCATTGCGTCAATTCTTTTGTTGTATTGATAATGTGCTGGCATGCCTCGTTGCTGAGCATGCGGGCGGCAGCGTCCTTCTGTTCGGGATAGCGGGCCTCGATGTACATGGGAACCATTAGGTCGAGGAAGCTGAGTTGCTCGTCGGTGAGCTGGTCGATAAGCCCGCAGTCCTCCAGCAACTTCAAGTGGCTGTGGGTAAAGCGCGGGTCGTCATTGTGGGTGGCAACATAATATGCTTTAAGTGCCTTCTCAATAGCTTGGTGGCAGAGGAAAGCCACATAGAGCCAATGCCCTCCCTGAAAGAGACACTCGGCTGCGCTGATGTCCTCGTGTACGTGGTCGAGCCACTTCTGTACAATGTCTTCTCTTGCCATATTCGCGTCGTTCTATGATTACGTCGGCAAAGGTACGAAAAGTTTTTGAATTATAGTGCGGTTAGAAGGAAAAAGTGATAAAACGACGCTCGGGTCTCCAGAGGAAATGGTTATAAATCAGTATTGCATGGTTGGCGGAATCGCCGTACCTTTGCACCGCACTCTTTCGGGTGCAAAGGTAACAAATAAAACAATAAAATAAGGTATGAAACCACTAGTATTAAAACAAGACCTGTTGGCTGCATTCCGCGAATTGGGAATGCAGCCAGGAATGACGGTGATGGTGCATACTTCACTGAGCAGTATGGGCTATGTCTGCGGTGGCGCACCGACAGTGATAGAGGCATTATTGGAAACCGTTGGCAGCGAGGGAACCATTATGATGCCCACGCAGTCGTGGAAGAATCTCGACCCAAAGGTTGGCGTT
>JAFTEX010000027.1 GCA_017453445.1 Bacteroidaceae bacterium | reverse complement strand
GGGTCTTTCGGGGGAGGGTCTGTATGTAACCTTCCAATGGCCTGACTGCTATGCGTGGTCGGAGATACTCGAAGCCATGGGCGAACTGCCCATTCCGCCCTACCTGAACCGGGAGACGGAGGAGAGCGACAAACGGACCTATCAGACTGTGTACTCGAAGATTGAAGGCAGCGTGGCTGCTCCGACGGCGGGCCTCCACTTCACGGAGCGGGTGCTGAAGGAGATTGACCGCCGGGGCATCGACCGCGAGGAGGTGACGCTCCACGTCGGGGCCGGTACGTTCCGTCCCGTCAAGTCAGAGCACATCGGGGGGCACGACATGCACACGGAACACATCGCCGTGCACCGCTCGACCCTCGAGAAACTCATCCGACACGGCGGCCACGCCATCGCCGTCGGCACCACAAGCGTGCGCACGCTGGAGAGCCTGTATTGGATGGGGCTTCGCGTCATAAGAGGCGAAAAGGAAATGCACGTCAGCCAGTGGGAACCATACGAGATGGAACTATCTACCCCCCTCCCTACAAGGGAGGGGTCAGGGGGTGGGTCTGTGGGTCCACTTCGTGCCCTGCTCGCCTACATGGATGCCCACGAACTGGACGTGCTGCATGCGTCGACGCAAATTATCATCGCCCCCGGCTATCGCTACCGTATCGTGGAGCGCATGATTACGAACTTCCACCAGCCGCAGTCGACGCTGCTGCTCCTGGTGTCGGCCTTTATCGGCGACGACTGGCATCGCGTCTACGACTACGCACTGGCGCACGACTTCCGCTTCCTCAGCTATGGCGACTCGTCGATACTAATCCCCCACACGGAGGAATCGTATTCCGAGGCATCCTACAATAGTAATCCTAACCCTAAAACAACGTAAAATGAAGAAACTCTCATTACTCTGTATGCTGCTGCTCGGCCTCCTGCTCGGCGCGAACGCACAGGAACAGAAAGACACGGAACAACCGAAGACCGAACAAGCCAAGAAGGACAAGGCAAAGAAGTCCAGAAAGAAGAAGAAAGGACAGCCCGAACCGTCTCAGCAACCACAGAAGCCGGCCCCGAAACCCTCGGTGGACCGGCAGGGCATGTTCCGCGTGACGAAGGTGGAACAGGACTGGTTTTTCGAGATACCCGATTCGCTGCTGGGCCGCGACTTCCTGACCACCACGCGCTACACCAGCACGCCAGCCGGCAGCGGCAAGTTTGGCGGTGAGATGCTGAACCAGCAGACGGTCTACTTCGAACGTGGCGTGGACAACCAGATATTGCTGCGTGTGCGATTGTTCGTCAACGTGAGCGACACGACACAGAACATCAACCGAGCCATTACCGTCTCGAACGAGAATCCCATCATCGCCTCCTTCAAGAACGAGGCCAAGGGCGACAGCATCGTGAAAATAAAGATGAACGCCTTCCTTAACGAGGACAACCCCACGACGGGGCTCACAAAGCAGGCCAAGACCAGTTTCACACTGACCAACCTGCTGCCCAACCTTTCGTATGTGGAGGACGTGAAGACTTTCCCCCTGAACACCGAGGTGCGCATGGTGAAGACCTATAACTCCAACGGCAACAATCTGGCCAGCGTGCGCAGCACGGGCAAGGCCACCTTCGGCATCAACCTGTCGTTTGTCTTGCTCCCTGCGGAGCCCATGAAGCCCCGATTCTATGACCCGCGTGTGGGCTTCTTCACCCACGGCTATAACGACTACAACGACCTGCAGCAGCGCGTGCGCTCGAAGAGGTTTATCAGCCGCTGGCGCTTGGAGCCACGCCCAGAGGACGTAGAGAAAATGCGCCGGGGCGAACTTGTGGAACCCGTGAAGCCCATCGTCTATTATATCGACCCGGCCACACCCAAGCAGTGGCGCAAATACCTCATCGCCGGTGTGAACGACTGGCAAAAGGCTTTCGAGAAGGCAGGCTTCAAGAATGCCATCTATGCCCTGGAGTGGCCCGAAGGGGAGGACAGCCTGATGTCGATGGAGGATGCACGGTACTCAGTCATCCGCTACTTGGCTTCGCCCATTGCCAATGCCTATGGGCCCCACGTCAGCGACCCACGCACGGGTGAGATACTGGAGAGCCACATTTGCTGGTACCACAATGTGATGAGCCTGGTCCACGATTGGTACATGGTACAGGCAAGCTCGATAGACGAGGCCGCACGCAAGATGCACTACGACGAAGAACTCATGGGGCAACTCATCCGCTTCGTCAGCAGTCACGAAGTGGGACACACCCTCGGTCTGCGCCACAACTTCGGTTCCAGCAGCACGGTGCCCGTGGAGAAACTGCGTGATAAGGCATGGGTCAGTGAGCACGGCCACACACCCTCCATCATGGACTACGCCCGCTTCAACTACGTGGCACAGCCCGAAGATGGACTGACGCAGAACGAAATCTTCCCCCGCATCAACGACTATGATGAGTGGGCTATCGAGTGGGGCTATACTCCTATGCTTGATGCCAAGAATGAAGACGAGGACTATAAGGCTTTGCAAAGTCTGTTTGAGAAGGAAAAAGTAGCGGGCAACCCACGTCTGTGGTGGGGCGATGGAGAAACACGTCACGATGATCCTCGCCGCCAAACTGAAGACCTAGGTGACGATGCGGTTAAGGCTAGTGAATACGGTATATTGAACTTGCGACGCGAGTTGCAAAACCTTCCTCAGTGGACCTATGCTGAGGATGATATCTACAATGAGAACTTGGAGACGATGTATAACCAAATTCGTACCCAGTTTGAGCGCTACAACAATCATGTGATACGAAACATTGGTGGTTACCTCGAGCAATTCCGCACCATTCATGAGCAGGGTGATGTCTATAGTCCGCAACCTCGCGAGAAACAGCTCGATGCTCTTCGCTATGTGGAACGTAACATTTTTACTGAACCCACATGGCTTCGCGACCTTCCCTATGCTAAACGTCTTGCTGCTGACCCTAATGCATTGACCAATCGTATTGCTTTCAATGGAGTTCAGAGTTTGCTCAGTCGTTTGGGCAACCTTAATGATTTGTACAAAGCAGATGAGTTCCTTGCCGATTTGAATCGCATGATTATGAAGGATGCTTCACAACGCATTCTCTCGCCCTATCGTGAGACCTTGCAAACAACTTATGTTGCTGGTCTTGTTGCCCGCGTTAATGATGCAAAGGTTCGCCCCTATGCCCTGCAGGCACTGAAGCAACTGCAACGTCAGCTAGCTCTCGCCTCCACGCCGCACGCCCTGGCATTGAAGGACGCCATCGACCGTGCCCTCGTCATCAAGTGACGGGCGGCATATAGGCACAAAAAAATCCCCCTCACGGCCCTGTAGGCTGCGAGGGGGATTCTCATATTCATTAACCCTTAAATCTTTTACTTCTTTTTCTTCTTCCCTTCCTTTTCGTTTCCGTAACCATAGCCGTAGCCGTAGCCATAGCCGTAGCCGTAACCGTAGCGGTAACCATAGCGGTAGTTCTCCTTCTCGGGGAATACGTCGTTGATGAGGACGCTCAGGTTGTTGAACTTATGCTCTTGATACAGCTTCTCCAGTTCCGGCAAATAGCGACGGTCGAGCTTGCGGTTGCGCACCACGTAAATCGTAAGTTCGGCAATGCGGTTGACGATACCGGCGTCGGCTACCACCAAGGCAGGAACGTTGTCGACGATGATATAGTCGTATTTCTCCTTCAGGTGCTCAATCAACTGCTCCAGACGGTTGCTCATCAGCAATTCGGCAGGGTTGGGAGGAATGACACCGGCCGGCATCATGTCGAAGTGGCTGTCCTCGCTGTTCTGGATAATCAGTTCGTCAACGTTGTCCGTAGAACCGTTGAGGTAAGAGGTCAGACCTTCCCGGCGCTTGGCGTTGAACAGCCCAGTCTGTGTACGCTTACGGATGTCGGTGTCTATCAGGATGACCTTCTTGTTCATCAGGGTCAGTGAAGCCGCAAAGTTTCGGCTGATGAAGGTCTTTCCTTCACCGGACATCGTACTGGTGAACATGATGACGCGGGCATCCTTCTTGACAAAGTTGATGTTGAAGCGTAACAGGCGGAAAGCCTCGTTGATGTTGTCATTCCTATGCTGGAACACCATAATCTTTGATTCGTCGAAGCCCGACTTGATGTGAGGAATTTCACCGATGACGGGTATGGTCGTAAATGTCTCGATGTCCTTTCGGCCACGCACGTTCATGTTCAGCAGGTTGTAGATGTACAGCACGGCAAAGGGCAGCAAGAGACCGAAGAGGAAGGCCACCTTCAGGGCCAATGACGAGTTCAGCCCGACAGGTGAAGAACTTCCAAACGGCTGTTCTACGATGCGAATGTTGGCTTCATTGATGGCGAGTTGCAGGGCTGTCTCCTCACGCTTGTTCAAGAGGTAGGTGTAGAGGGTTTCCTTGATGCTCTGCTGGCGGCCGATGTCCAGGACGTGCTTTTCCTGCTGCGGCACGGAGGAAAGGCTGCTATACAGTTGCTGCTCCTCACGCAGAGCCTGACGAACCTGAAGGTCGATGGAGGCCAGACGACCTTCCATGGACGTGATGATGAGTTGCTTCATTTGTTTCAGGTTGTTGTCAATCTCCAAAATCGTCATGGACTCTTCACCCGAGTTCTCCACCAAACGGTTGCGTTGCAGCATCAAGTCGTTGTGCTTTGCAATTTGGTTCTGAATGGCAGGGTCGGCCAATTCGCTCAATACGGGAATCAGCGTGTGGCCTTCGCTATTCTCCTTCATGTACTCAATCAGGTACTTGACGGTAGCTTGCTGGGCCTGCAGTTGCGTAGTGCGCTGACGGGCCGTGGAACTTTGTGAAAGATAGTTCTGCGCATTCTGTGACAAGTCGATGAGATTATGGCGCTGCTTGAAGTCTGCCATGTCTCCTTCGACGTCACTCAGTTCCTTGCTGATGAGTTTGATACGTCCGTCAATGAAGTCGGCGGTGCTTTGGGCCACGCGGTTCTTGTCGTCGATGATACTCTGCTTATAGGCTTCGAGCAGTCCGGTCAGGATGTCGTCGGCTCGTTTGATGTTTGTGTCGCTGCAAACCAGGCGGACCAACGAACTCTCACGGTCCACTTCACTCGTGGTGACACGCGTGCCAACAGAGTTTGCGGCACTCTCAATATCGAGGTGCGTAACTTTTATGACTTTGTCTTGAAAGTTTTCCAGATAAGTGGGGTCGGGGATGAGGGTCAACTCGCCAGCGGGCGTCTTGACCATCTGCCCGAACTTGACAGTCTTCGTGAAGTCAATCTTTTCGCCGTGAATCTTGAACTTTGAAAGTTGGCATTCCTGTTTGTTGACAATTCGTACCAAGAATGTGGCATAAGCCTGTTCGTCATCTTTCGCAAACTGCACTTCGAATGGTTTCTTGTCGTAGAGGGATACTTCGCGTATCTGTCCCTTCCAGATGTTGTTGTTCAAAGTATAGCTGACATTCAAGTGCAGGCTCTTGGCCACTTCCTTCATCAGTTGGTGACTGCGCAGGATGTAAACCTCGTTCTTCACGGAACTTCCGGCCAGGACGCCATTGAGTTGCATCAAGGCATCGTTGCTGATGGCACTGCGCCGGTTACCGGAGCCTGCATCGTCCTTCACCAGCATCATAGCCTGCCGCTGATATACAGACGGCTTGGTTGCCATGTACATTCGTGTCAGCAGGAGGCACAGCAGTACAGAAAGCAGGAACCACTTCCAGTTGTAAAGAAAAATGTCCAGTGTCTCGCGCAGTGAGAGCATACCTTCCATTCCCGCGCTTGGGCGTTTCTCGTTTTTCTGCTCTTCGCTTTTCTTATTAAAATCTTCCATGAGTATATTCGTTCCTTATTGGTTATTTCTTGAGTGCAATGATGAGAGAGACGATGGAGACTAACATGCTGACCACAGTGGCTCCGACGGAGAGCAGGGTATAGCCCGTGCTGCCCTTGACGCGTACACTCTTGTTGGGTTGCACGTAGACGATGTCGTTCTGCTGCAGATAGTATGCAGGCGAATCGAACACACTCTTCGGGTCTTTCAGGTCAATGTCGTATGTGACTCGCTTGTCACCAATCTCTCTGACTACGAGCACGTGCTCGCGATGGGCCGTATTGTTGGTGTCACCGGCTTTTCCCAGTGCCTCCAGCAATGTCAGGCGCTCGCCCTGGAAGTTCTGGGTACCAGGATTCTTGACATCGCCCAGGACGGTCACCTTGAAACTCATCACCTTCACGCTGACTACGGCGTCTTTAATCCATCCCTCATTGATGAAGCGTTCCTGTAACTGCTTGCTCAGTTCTTTGCATGACAACCCTTTCGTGTTTACTGTACCGAAAATGGGGAATTCGATGTTACCATCTTTGTCTACAAGAAAATACGCCACGCGCGAAGTGGTGTTGGTCGTATTGCTGCCCGTACTGGTGTTAGAACCGCCACCAATCAAGGTGTTGTTATTGAAACGTTGTATCAACTCGGGATTCTTACTGGCCACGGAGATTGCCAACTCATCATCGGGCTGTATCTTAAGCTCAAACGCCTGTAAAATCTGTTGCGGTACGGCGTACAGCGTGTCTGCTCCCTGCAAGTAAACGATTTTCTTCTCGCTGACACAGGAGGTGGTTGACAACAATATGATGGTTGTCGTCAAACCGAAAATGACTCGAAATGTTCTTCTCATATACTTAAAAATGATAATTGCGGCCACAAAGATACAAAAAAAAAACTAAATCCTTGGCTCGTGACAGAAAAATCATTTACTTTGTAGTCGATAAAACCATGAATCGCATAAAAATACTACTTTTGGCCTTCTTCCTATTGGGCTTTTTGAACTTATGTGTGACATTGCAGGCAGAACGTGGAGTGGCCTCGTATTACCACAATAAGTTCCATGGTCGGCGTATGGCAAATGGTGAGGTCTATCACCGTGATAGTTTTACGTGTGCCCACCGTCGTTATCCATTCGGGACATGGCTCCGTGTGACAAACCCGCGCAACGGAAAGGCGGTCGTGGTGAAGGTCACGGACCGGGGTCCCTATTCGCGCCGCTTCACGATTGACCTCAGCATGGCGGCCGCGCGTCATCTGGATATTGTATCTTCGGGTTTTGCCCCGGTGGAGATTACGCAGGTGGCTTCTCGTGAAGGGGGGATCGTGCCTTTCCGCTTAGAAGAAGAGGAGCCGGAGGAAGAAGTGATAGATGTGGAACTTGATTTCGTACCGGCTGCTCAATACCCATTCCCATGGATGGAAAGTGCAGATGCAGACGAGGATGAAAAGTAAGGGATTGGTTAATAGTTTGAAATAGAGATGAAACGAATCACTGTTGCGAGGCTTCTACTGGTGTTTTCGGCATGGATGTTTGCTTTGCCGGCTACGGCTCAGGTACATGCGCACCTGAAGTTGTGGGACCGAAAGTATCGTTACCCCAGGGTGAATGTGGTGGAATTTCCGGGCGATGTGCCGCAATTGGCTTCTTATGATGCCGTGTATGGGCATGGGGCAATGTGGGAAAACGAGTGGATTGGTTTCCGCGTTTATGTGGACTATCGTCAGAGCGTGGATCTCTATGGCAAGAAACATCCGCAGATGGAACTGGACAGCATCAATTTCTATTCTACGCCGGAGTTGATGGCACAGGGGTTCGGAGAGGACATCCTTTTTGTCGGTCCCAGTGTCGGGGCTGGTTCGTTCCGGGGCTATGAGGACGGAGCGCCAGTGTTTGTCAATCCCGTCAAGGCCCGTGGCCAACGTGTGCTCAATGAAGGCCCCGATACGGCCGTTGTGGAAATATACGCTTCCGATTGGCAATATAAGGGACGAACCTTGCAGTTCCGTCAGCGTTTTACGGCCATTCGTGGTCATCGTGAGGTGCAAGTCGATGTCTGGTTGAAGGGCTGCACTGACGAGGACGTGTTTGCCACAGGTGTCCAGAAACTGGAGCGGGACAACAAGGGCTTGATGCGTAAGGAGACGGGGCTTGTAGGTTCTTGGGGGGCGAACGTCCCTGACAAGGAAAACCATCCGGAACTGGTGGAGACTTTGGGGATAGGGCTGCGGGTGAGTCGCGACAACTTGCTGGAAGTAAAAGAGGATGCGCTCAATTATCTTTGCCTCCTCCATCCCGTTCATGGTCATATCCGTTATTGGGTGGCAGCCGCCTCTGACATGCAGGAAGAGGGCGAGGCTTTCCATTCAGCCACTGACTGGTTCCGTTGGTTGAAGCGTAATTTGTAGATATACCCTGATAAATTTGTTATTTTCCTCGCTTTACCGTATCTTTGTTGCTCAAATCGCTAAGATATAAGAGATGAAGGTATTGAAGTTCGGCGGAACGTCCGTAGGTTCCGTGGATAGTATTTTAGAGGTGAAAAGAATCGTGGAGACTCAGCAGGAGCCTGTCATCGTGGTGGTGTCCGCCTTGGGTGGCATCACCGACCAGCTCATCAAGACAGCACAGATGGCCGTGGAGGGCGATGTGGCATACCAGGCCTCGTTTGCCGAGATTCGCCGTCGTCACGAGGATATGATAGCAGGCATCATCCCCGAAGGGACCGTGCGTGAGACATTGCTCGTCTCCGTCCGTGCCCTGCTGGAAGAACTGCGCAGCATCTATCAGGGGGTGTTCCTCATTCGTGACCTTAGTGCGAAGACCCAGTCGGCCATCGTCAGTTATGGCGAGCGCATGTCCAGTCGCATCGTGGCCGCCCTCGTTCGCGGTGCCCAGTGGCTGGATAGCCGTGAATTCATCAAGACCGAGCGACAGGGTGCAAAGACCATTCTGGCCACGGAGCTGACTTATGAACTGGTAAGGAGGGCTTTTCACAGATTCTCGGTTTGCGTCGTCGGCGGTTTCATCTCCACCGATAAGGACAGCGGTGAGGTGACTAACCTGGGACGCGGCGGAAGCGATTATACGGCCAGCGTCATTGCTGCAGCACTGGATGCCGATGTACTGGAAATCTGGACCGATGTGGACGGATTCATGACTGCCGACCCGCGTGTTATCGAGACAGCCTATACAATCCCCGAACTGACCTACATCGAGGCCATGGAACTTTGTAACTTCGGAGCCAAGGTGGTCTATCCGCCTACCATCTATCCCGTTTGTGTCAAGAACATCCCCATTCGCATCAAGAACACCTTCAACCCCCAGGGCGAGGGCTCCGTCATCCAGCGTGAAGTCAAGGACGACAGCCGTAGCATCAAGGGCATTTCTAGCATCAAGGGCACCAGCCTCATTACGGTGGCGGGTCTTTCGATGGTGGGTGTCATCGGTGTCAACCGTCGCATTTTCTCTTGCCTGGCCGAGCGGGGCATTTCCGTGTTCATGGTCAGCCAGGCCTCTTCGGAGAACAGCACCAGTATCGGTGTGCGTGTGGAGGATTGTGCAGAGGCGTGCCGCGTGCTGAACGAAGAGTTTGAGAAGGAGATAGCCGACGGCAAGATATTCCCCATGCAGTCAGAGACGGGACTGGCCACGGTGGCCGTTGTGGGCGAGAACATGAAACACACACCAGGCATCGCCGGTAAGTTGTTCGGCACATTGGGGCGTGCGGGCATCTCCGTCATCGCCTGTGCCCAGGGAGCCTCGGAGACCAACATCTCGTTTGTCATTCAGGAGTGCTCCTTACGCAAGGCTCTCAACTCCATCCACGATTCCTTCTTCCTGTCGGAATACAAGGAGGTGAATCTTTTTGTGTGTGGCGTAGGCACCGTGGGCGGCAGCCTGTTGGAGCAAATTGCCCGGCAGCAGGAGAAACTGAAGCGCGAGCAACGCATCAAACTCAATGTGGTGGGCATTGCCAGCAGCAAGCGTGCCATGTTTCGCAGGGAAGGACTCTCGCTGGCCGACTTCCGCGAGCAGTTGCGCCAGGCTCCGGAGAGCAACATCCACCGCCTTCGCGAGGAGGTCATAGGCATGAACATTTTCAACTCCGTGTTTGTCGACTGTACCGCCTCTGCGGATGTCGCCAGCCTATACAAGGACTTCCTGAACCATAATATCAACGTCGTGGCAGCCAATAAGGTGGCGGCCAGTGGTCCCTATCACGATTATCGTGAGCTGAAGCACATTGCCCAGACGCGCGGCGTCAAGTTCCTCTTCGAGACCAACGTGGGTGCAGGGCTGCCCATCATTCGCACCATCAACGACCTTGTCAATTCCGGCGACAAGATTCTGCGCATCGAGGCCGTGCTCAGTGGCACGCTGAACTTCATCTTCAACACTCTGAGCAAGGACATTCCTTTGAGCCAGACCGTCCGTATGGCCAAGGAGGAGGGCTATAGCGAACCCGACCCGCGCATCGACCTTTCGGGCAAGGACGTCATTCGCAAGTTGGTCATCCTCGCCCGTGAGGCTGGTTACGAGATTGAACAGGAGGACGTGGAGAAGAATCTCTTCATTCCGCAGGCGATGTTTGAGGGCTCACTCGACGATTTCTGGAAGAGCCTTCCCTCGCTGGATGCCGACTTTGAGCGACGTCGCGAGGACTTGGAACGCAACCGTCGCGTGTGGCGTTTCGTGGCTCGCTATGCCGACGGTCACGCCAGCGTTTCTTTGCGGGAATTCGACCAGTCCCATGCCTTCTATGGCTTAAAGGGTTCCAACAACATCGTTTTGCTCACCACCGAGCGCTACAACGAATATCCTATGCTCATTCAGGGCTATGGTGCCGGTGCCTCCGTGACGGCCGCCGGTGTCTTTGCAGATATCATGAGCCTTGCATAGACCCCTGCCCTCCCCGAGGGGAGGGAGTATATACGGTTAGCAATACTATTATACATAGGATTATAAATGAACAAGGATATAAATAGCTATTGTAATCACTCCTCCCCCTCGGGGAAGGTTGGGAGAGGGGTCAAACATCTCATCATCCTCTGCGACGGCATGGCCGATTGGCCGGTCGGGAAGTTGGGCGGCAAGACGCTCCTCCAGTATGCCCACACACCCCATTTCGACTTTCTGGCCCGCAACGGGCGCTGTGGTATGCTCAAGACCGTACCCGACGGCTTTCATCCTGGCAGTGAGGTGGCCAACAGCAGCATCTTGGGCTACGACCAACATCTGGTGTATGAGGGACGCGGACCATTGGAGGCCGCCAGCATCGGTGTGGAACTGGCCGACGACGACCTTGCTTTGCGCTGTAACTTTGTTTGCCTCGAAGGCGACCTCCTGAAGAATCACTCCTGCGGTCGGTTGGAGACGGAGGAGCCAGACATCCTGATTAAGTACTTAAAGGAGCATCTCGACAACGAACGTGTCCACTTCTACACGGGAGTGCAATACCGCAATCTCTTGGTCATCAAGGGTGGTAACAAGCACATCCAGTGCACGCCGCCCCATGACATCCCCTTGCAGCCTTGGCGGGAAAATCTACCACGTCCACTTGAGGCGGAAAGCAAGGAAACCGCAGAACTGCTCAACAGTCTGATAGTGAAAAGTCAGGAACTTCTGAAGGAGCATCCCTTGAACAAGGAACGCATGGCGCGCGGCATGGACCCCGCCAACAGCATCTGGCCGTGGGGTGGGGGATACAAACCCAAGATGATTCCCCTGACAGAGCGTTTCCCCAGCATCCGATGCGGTGCTGTCATCACGGCGGTGGACCTCATCCGTGGCATTGGTCGCTATGCAGGCTTGCGTGTCATCAACGTACCCGGGGCCACAGGACTTTGGGACACCAATTACGAAGGGAAAGCACAGGCAGCCATCGAGGCTCTGAAAACCGACGACTTTGTATATCTCCATGTAGAGGCCTGCGACGAGGCCGGGCATGATGGTGACCTTGAGCTGAAGCTGAAGTGCATCGAGAACCTTGACCGCCGCCTTGTGAAACCGATATTGGAACAAATGTCCATTCTTGCTCCGTTGCCCTACGCAAGCGTCCCTTCGGGCCGAGCGGTCCATTCTCCATTGTCCATTGCTCTCCTTCCCGACCATCCCACGCCAGTGGCGCATCGCACGCACACGGCAGAGCCAATCCCCTTTTGCATCTACACTCCAGGCGTTACCCCCGACCAGGTACAAACCTTCGACGAGGCCGCCTGTCAGCAGGGCAGCTATGGTTGTCTGGAAGGAGATGAGTTTATAGAAAAGTTTATTAATGATTGATGTTACTATGAAGTATTATAGCACCAATGGCGCGGCCCCGCTTGCCACACTGGAGAAGGCCGTAGTACAGGGCTTGGCCGAAGACCGTGGGCTCTACATGCCCGAGCATATCAACTCCCTGCCAAGGGAATTCTTCGACGAGATGCCATCAATGTCGTTCCACGACGTGGCCTACAACGTGGCCTCTGCCTTCTTCGGCGAAGACGTGGACCTCGATGCCCTTCAGGACATCGTCTTCGACACGCTCTCCTTCCCCTGTCCCATCGTACAGGTCGAGGAAAACATTTACAGCCTCGAACTCTTCCACGGCCCCACGTTGGCCTTCAAGGACGTGGGTGCCCGTTTCATGGCTCGTCTGCTGGGCTATTTTACTCAGAACACTCAGGGTTCTCGGATTAATGTCATTGTAGCCACTTCTGGTGATACTGGTTCTGCGGTGGCGAACGGTTTCCTGGGCGTGGAAGGCATCCATGTCTATGTGCTCTATCCAAAGGGCAAAGTCAGCCCCATTCAGGAGTGCCAGTTTACGACGTTGGGCCGGAACATCACTGCCGTGGAGGTCGATGGCGTGTTTGACGACTGCCAGCGTCTCGTAAAGTCGGCCTTCATGGACGAAGAACTCAACCGCCACATGCGCCTCACCTCGGCCAACAGCATCAATGTGGCCCGCTTCCTGCCCCAGTCGTTCTACTACTTCTGGGCCGTGGCGCAAATACAGAAACTGAGATATGGAGAAGATATAGTCTGCTCAGTGCCTTCCGGCAACTTTGGCAACATCTGCTCGGCCCTCTTCGGCAAACGCATGGGACTGCCCATCAAACGCTTCATTGCGGCCAACAACCGCAACGATGTGTTCTACGAATATCTCCAGACGGGTGAGTATCGTCCGCGCCCCAGTGTGCAGACTCTGGCCAACGCCATGGACGTGGGCGATCCCAGCAACTTCGCACGCATTTATGACCTCTATGGCAAGAGCCATGAGGCCATCACGAAGGACATCTCGGGTGCCACGTATAACGATGAACAGATAGCCGAAACCATCCGTCAGTGCCTGAAGGATACAGGTTATCTGCTCGACCCTCACGGTGCCTGTGGCTATCGTGCTCTGAAAGAGAATATGCGCCCCGGCGAGGTCGGATTCTTCCTCGAAACGGCCCATCCCGCTAAGTTCAAGGACATCGTGGAACGTATTACGGGGCGGTCTGTCGAAATTCCTGCTTGCCTTGCCGCTTTCATGCAGGGGCGGAAGGTTAGTGTGCCGATGAGTCGGGATTTTGCCGATTTTAAGGCATATTTGTTAAGTGCTCCTCTCGCTTAGTGTTTGGCTTTCAGGAGAAAGAACGCCGATGTCGTGTAGAAATTGCGAATGTAGGGCAGGCTTGAGAAGACTGCCCACTGAAGGCGTGGCTTGAGGTTGAATTTCTGCTTGTAGTGCGGATTGATGAACCAGAGTTTGCGGTCGAGTACTTCATAGCCCGTCTCTTTTGCCAGCCGCTCGAAATCCTCCACGGTGATGCGCGCGCGGCGGATGCTCATGAGTTCGCTGATGTGGGAGGGCGTGGCTCCGCTCCAGCGCAGCATGGCGCGATAGAGGGACTGGGGCAGGAGGTGGACGAAGGGCAGTTTGGACGCCAGCCCATTGCTTATCTGCTGATGCCCACCGAAGGGATTTTGCCAGGCCGGGAAACCAAAGAATACGATGGCACCGGGTCGCAGGAACAGGCGGATGTGGGAGAGAAATGTCTGCTTATGTGGCGGTTCGATATGCTCTATTACGTCGTGGCATAGCACGAGGTCGAAACGCTCGTCATCGGTTGTCGGTGGCGGCACCTGCATGAAGTCTTGGCAGAGAAAGGTTCCCTGTCGCTGTGCTGAACTGAAAAACTGCTGGGCCTGACTGATGCGCCCTTTGTCGATGTCTATGCCTGTCACTTGGCATCCCAGTTCGGCAAATGCCAGCAGATTTCCCCCTTCTCCACAGCCAATCTCCAGCACACGGGTCTCGGCTGTCAACGTGGCATGGGGGCGCAGGTAGTCCACGTAGAATTCGCGTGCGGTGCCAGCCAGCTCGCGGAAGTATTGCTCTCGGTTTAGATGTCTTTCTTGCATCGGCGTTGTATCTTTTCGGCTGCAAAGTTACGATTAAGCGAGCGGAAATGCAAATAAATTTGCGATTTCCCGAGTGTGAGTATCTAAGACCGCAGGTCAAAGATACGATTTCGGGCGGATAGATGTGGAGCCATTGTGGAAATCCGAACGGGGGTGTATCTCTATTTGTTTTCGCGGTAGGCCTTGGGCGACAACCCGGTGTGTTCTTTAAACCATCGGCCGAAGAAACTCTGGTTAGGGAAGTTCAGCGCGATGGACACTTCCTGGATGTTCATGTCGGAATGGCGGAGCAGGTTCTTGGCTTCCAGCAGTACGTTTTGTGTAATCCATTCGGCCGGGCTGTGACCCGAGACATGTCGGATGACTCCGCTCATATATTTCGGTGTTAGGTGCATCAGTTCTGCATAAAATGCAATGCGCCGATCCGTGCGGTAGTGTTGGCCGACAAGTTTGGCAAAGCGGCGGAAGAGTTCTTCTTCGTGGTTGTGAACTGGTTCCCCCAGTCGCCGGGAGGTCTTTTCCAAGTGCTGAATCAGCATGGAGATGAAGGTGTAGGCCATGGCTCGTATGCTGTCGTGAACCACCTCATGGTAGTAGGCGAAGGCGGAGGGTTGTGCGATGCTTTCGGCCACGAGGGAGATGTGGTGTTGCAGGTAGCTGTGCTGCGCTTCGGTGAGTGGCAGGGTGTCAAGTTGATGGAGCGAGGTGAGGTGGGGCAGGAGGTTCTGGATGGAGAGGTTGATTTTGCGCATGAAGTTTTCGTTGAACATGACCACCGATTTTCCGCTCCCCGTGGTGCTGATGGTCTGCAAAATCGAGTTTGGGGCGGCCAAGAAGGCAGTACGCGGACCGATGGTGACCTCCTGCAGGTTGTAGTTGATTTTTATTTCTCCTTCTGCGTTCACGACGAAGATGAAACAATCAAGTCGTGTCGGGGAGTGGAACAGTTTGCTCCCTTCTTTCACCTCTTGGGCACGGCTGCCGCCCACTACGAAGCACTCGTCGTTGTAGAATTGTCCACGTGAGGAGTCCAACTGTCCGTTTTTCAGCATCTGCAGCAGTGAAATAGTGTTGATTTGTTCTT
Organism: Bacteroidaceae bacterium; assembly: GCA_017453445.1. Classification (GTDB taxonomy): domain Bacteria; phylum Bacteroidota; class Bacteroidia; order Bacteroidales; family Bacteroidaceae; genus Physcousia. The sequence continues at coordinate 13,184 of JAFTEX010000027.1, read as the reverse complement.
TATCTTTCATGCATATTCCGTTTTCGAACACAAAATTAAACTATTTTTCTAAATATACGTTAATACCTCCTCTTCAATCCGACTTTTAGGACAACACAAGGTTGCAATAGAACTTTGCCGTGTGCAAATAAACCCGTATCTTTGCACCTGGAATCCAGAAATGTATGAAATCAAACAGAATCGGATAAAGAATATGGAAATGAATGAAAGACTGAAGAGAACGTTGGGACTGCCTCCAGTTCTCTGTTTTTTACTCTTTTTCTCAGCCTGTGGCGGCAAACAGACACAGTCTGAAGAAGAAACCCTCCGGGTGACCGTGGAGAAAGTTGCTCCGGCGAACGGAGTCGGCCAGGTGCCCTACGTGGGTGTGGTGGAAGAAGAGAGCAGCACGAGTGTCAGCTTCACGGGCATGGCCATGCTGAAGAGCATGACCGTGAGCGAGGGGCAAGCGGTGCGCAAGGGGCAGCTTCTGGCTGTCATCGACGAGACGCAGGCCCGCAATGCGCTGGCCACCACGAAGGCTGCGCTGGACCAGGCCAAAGATGCCTATGACCGCATGAAGCTCCTGCACGACAGTCAGTCGCTGCCCGACATGAAGTGGGTGGAGGTGGAGAGCAAGGTGGCACAGGCTCAGTCTGCCTACGACATGGCTCAGAAGAATCTGGAGGACTGCCGCCTCTACGCCCCCGTAAGTGGGGTGGTCGGCACGAAGATAATGAATGTGGGCGAAACGGTGCTGCCCACAGAGCCTGTCTTGACCATTCTCTCTATCGACCGCGTGAAAGTGCGCGTGGCCGTCCCGGAGCGTGAGATTGCCGCCATCACCCCCCAGACGGCAGCCACCATCACGGTTGATGCGCTCGGCGACGAATCTTTCCAAGGCGGGCGTATCGAAAAAGGGGTCAGTGCCGACCCCCTGACGCATACTTACGACATCCGCATCACGGTGCCGAACCCAGGGCACCGACTGCTGCCGGGCATGGTGGCGCGCATCCAGATGGAACGCGGAAAACAGGAAAAGGAAAACGGAACTTTCACGCTGCCTGTGAAGGCCGTACAGCAATCGACGGACAAGTCGCTATTCGTGTGGACTGTGCAGCAGGGAAAGGCCCGTCGCACCCCTGTCTCTATAGGTCAGACCACAGGCAACCGCGTGGTGATTACGAGCGGACTTGCCGAGGGTGATCAGGTAATTGTTGAGGGTTATCAGAAAGTGGGCGAAAGCACACCGGTTACATTCTAAACTATGGATTGGCATAAATCTTGGGCCGCATGGCCCATCAATAACTATCGCATCACGATTGTCATCACGGCTCTGCTCTTCTGCTTTGGGCTCTATGGACTTTACGTGATGCCAAAGGACGAGTTTCCCGCCTTTGTGGTTCGGCAGGGCGTGGTCATTGCCGTCATGCCCGGTGCCACGAGCGAAGAGATAGAGGCTCAGGTGGCCCGTCCGCTGGAGCGCTACCTGTTCACTTTCAAGGAAGTGCGCCGCGACAAGACCACCACCACGAGCCAGAACGGGCTGTGCATCGTCATGCTGCAACTGCGGGAGGACATCGGTCTGGACGTGAAGGACGAGGTGTGGAGCAAACTGAAGCACGGGCTGAACAACTTCAAGAGCCAACTGCCCGGTGGCGTGGTGGCCCTGATGGTGAACGATGAGTTTGGCGATGCCTGTGCCCTGCTCGTTACGTTGGAGAGCCAACAACGCAGTTATCGCGAACTGCAAGGCTACAGCGACGAACTGGCCGACCGCCTGCGCCGCGTGCAGTCCGTGTCGAACGTGCGCCAGTACGGCGAGGTGAAGGAACAGCTGACCCTCTATGTCGATCGCGAGCGCTTGGCCGCCTACGGCATCGGCCAGGCAGCCCTCATGCAGGCCATATCCAGCCAGGGACTGACCACCATGGCCGGCAGCGTGACGGGTGGCGAACAGCACATCCAGCTCCACGTGCAACCCACCGAAAGCAGCGAGGAGGAACTCTTGAACCAAATCGTCTTCTCAAATAATAATAAGGTAGTGCGCGTGCGCGACATTGCCACCGTGCGGCGCGAATACGACACCTCGAAGCAGTACATCGAGAACAACGGCAACCGCTGTCTGCTTCTCTCCTTAGAGATGAGCGAGGGCCACAACATCGTCCGATACGGCGAGGAGGTGGACGAGGTGATAGCCCAGTTCAAGCGGGACTACCTGCCCGAGGATGTGGAGATACGCCGCATCACCGACCAGCCGCAGGTAGTGGGTGATTCGGTCCACGACTTCCTGCGCGACCTCGTCATCTCCATGCTCATCATCGTGCTCGTCATGATGGTGCTCTTCCCCCTGCGCTCGGCCATCGTGGCAGCCGTTACCATTCCGCTCTCCACCTTCACCTCCGTGGGCATCATGTATGCCGTGGGCATTCCCCTGAACATCATCACCCTGGCCTGTCTCATCGTCGTGCTCGGCATGATTGTCGATAACTCCATCGTGGTCATCGACGGCTATCTGGAGTACCTGGGCAAGGGCATGGGGCGCCGCGAGGCGGCTGTCAAGAGTGTGCAGCAGTACTTCGCCCCCATGATGCTGGCCACAGTCTGCATCTGTGCCATTTTCTTCCCCCTCATGTACACCATGACGGGCGAGGCCCACGATGTCATGGACCTCTTCCCCAAGACCATCACCATCAACCTCATGGTCTCCCTCCTCGTGGCCGTGGCTGTCATCCCAGTGCTGAATGCGGCGCTCATCCGTCGCATCGAGCCGAAAAAGGAGGGACAGAAGTCATTGACCGACTATGTGCAATCCATCTACGAAGTCAGTCTCAAGTGGACCTTCAAGCATCCCACGGCCACGATGGTGGGTGCCTTGGTGCTGGTCGTGGCCACCAGCTTCATCTTCCCGAACCTGAAGATGCGCCAGTTCCCCTTTGCCGACCGCAACCAGTTTGCCGTCGAGATATTTCTGCCCGAGGGCGAGGGGCTGGACCGCACCCGCGTCATTGCTGACAGCATGACCCACGTGCTTCAGCACGACGAGCGTGTGACGAGCGTCACCACCTTCTACGGATGCAGCAGTCCGCGCTTTCAGGTCTCCTATGCTCCGCAGATGGGCGGGCGCAACTTCGCCCAGCTCATCGTCAACACGCCCGACATCCAGAGCACCTTCGACGTGCTCAACGAATACGCCCCTCGCTGGAGCAACCACTGGCCCGAAGCCTACGTGCGCTTCAAGCAGATGGACTTCCTGCCCGTGCCTACCTACGAATATCGCTTCTACGGCGAGGACATGGACAGCCTGCGCCTGGCAGCTGAGCGGCTGATGGCGAAGATGCGCCGCATGCCCGAACTGGAGTGGGTGCATACCGACTACGAGCAGCCTCATCCCGTCATGGACATTCAGCTCGACCCCGTTGTCTCGGCCCAGTTGGGCATCAACCGCACCACGGCCCAGCTGCAGATGACGCTGCAGACGGGTGAGATGCAGGTGGGCAGCATCTGGGAGGGCAACTACGAGGTGCCCATCGTCGTGAAGGACGAGGCCTCGCAGCACATGACGTTGGGCGACGTGGGCAACACCTACCTGACCACACAGACGGGGCTGAGTGTGCCCCTGCGCCAGGTGGCCGACGTGCGCCCCCAGTGGACCGAAGCCAAGATACTGCACCGCAACGGCGAACGCTGCATCACCGTCACCGCCGAGAACAAGCGCGGCGTGCTGGCCTCGGCGGTGCAGTCGCGACTGGCCACGGTCATGGACGAACTGCCCTTGCCCCGTGGCGTGCGCAGCGAGACGGGCGGCGAAGTGGAGAAGAACAACGAGATGGTGCCCGAGATTGCAGCCGGCATAGGCATCTCGCTCGTCATCATTTTCTTCTTCATCCTCTTCAACTTCAAGCGATTCTCCATCACCATACTCTGCATGGCCGCCATCTCGCTCTCCATGCCAGGTGCCATGATAGGCCTTTGGGTGGCCAACCGCGTGCTGGGACTGACCTCCCTCTTCGGTTTCATCACCCTCATGGGCATCATCATGCGTAACGAGATTCTCATCTTCGAACATGCCGACGAACGGATGGCTCAGGGCTGGACGGCCCATGATGCCGCCTTCGATGCGGGTCGCCGCCGCATGGTGCCTATCTTCCTCACCACCGCCACCACGGCCGTGGGTGTCATCCCCATGATTCTGGCAGGCTCCTCGTTCTGGATGCCCGTCGGCATCACCATCTTCGCCGGCGGCATCGGTACTCTCGTCCTCGTCGTCACCGTGCTGCCTGTGGTCTATTGGAAACTGAGAAACTGAAAGTTGAAAGTTGAATATCATGAAACGAATAGCAATAGTAACTCTAATTCTTCATTCTTCACTCTTCACTCTTCATTCGGCAATGGCCCAGACCTTAAGTTTGGGACAATGTATAGAGCTGGCCCGCCAGCGCAACCGCACGCTGCAGAACGCGGCCCTGGAAATCGAGATGGCCACGGAGCAGCGCAAGGAGGCCTACACCAAGTATTTCCCCGACATTCAGGCCAACGTCATGGCCTTCCGCGCCTTTGAGGATATGGTGAAGGGCGACGGCACCATACCGCAGGAGATTGCCGCCATCAACCCCGAATTTGCCCAATACATTGGAGCCCCCTTTTCCTACAGCGAGTTCAACCGGGCCTATTCGGCCACCCTCACCCTCACCCAGCCCCTCTATGCCGGAGGGCGCATTGTGGCCGGCAACAAACTGGCAAAGATAGGGCAGGAGGCAGTGATGCTGCAGCTGAAGATGAAGGAGAAAGAAGTCCTGCAGAAGGTGACGGAGTGCTACTGGCAAGTCGCAAGCGTGAAATACAACCTCGAAACCATTGCTGCGGCAGAGAAGCAACTTGAGGCCGTCAACGAATTGGTTACAAACTTCGTCAAGGCGGGCGTGACCACGCGGAACGACCTCCTGAAGGTGCAACTGCGCCAGCAGGAACTGGCCTCCAATCGCTTGAAACTGGAGAATGCCGAGCATGTGCTCCTGCTTCTCCTGGCACAGCAAATAGGCATGGCAGGGCAGCCGGTGGACATCGACACCTCGTCGTTGGAAGCGCAGGAACCGGCTGCCGTATTTGTCTCGACAGATGAGGCCGTGGCCCACCGCGAGGAAATGGCCCTCATGCAGAAGCAGGTGGAGGCGCAGGAGTGGCAGGTGAAACTGGAGCGTGGCAAGTATCTGCCCACTGTGGCCGTCGGGCTGATGGGCTACAACGCTGGACTGGGCGGTTTCTCAGACAACGTGAAGAAGTACATGGACACCAACCTGACCAACGGCCTCGTCTTCGGCACCGTCTCCGTGCCCATCATGTCGTGGTGGGGCGGCCGGCACGCCATCCGTCGCACGCAGCTGCGGCTCCAACAGGCACAGAACGAGGTGCAGGATGCCCGTGAGCAGTTAGGCGTGGACGTGGAGCAGGCCTGGAGCCAGTTGTCCGAAGCCTACAAGCAGATAGAGATTGCCCGTACCAGCGTAGAGTCGGCAGCGGAAAATCTGCGTATGAGCACAGACCAATATAAGGCCGGCACGACCACGCTGACCGACCTTTTGGATGCGGAAACGCTTCATCGTCAGTCGCGAAGCCAATTGTCTGATGCGTTGGCCACCTATCAGATGCGCCTCGCCGACTACCGACGCAAGACTCGTTGAGTCGTTTGCTTCCCCTCGAACCTTAGTAACCTTATGCTTATTCCGTGCGCATGGTTTAATTAAACCAAGCGCACGGAATAAAGGTAAGCAAGTATTCTTCTCTCGCTATCCACATATACGGGGAAGGTCAAGTAGGGGGCCTTCTTACTTCTTACCTCTCTCTCACCTCTATTCCCAACTTCTTCCTTTGCTCCTCCGTTGTAATCTCGAAGTGGAGGTTGCGGTCGTCGAAGACCAAGTACTGGGAATCCTTGAAGCAGAGCACCCCTGCATTCTCGCTGAACTGCACGTCCGGCAACTGCGGATGCATCGACTTCGGGACGCGCAGCAACTCCCCATCCTCCATCTCGAAGAACAGCGCATCCTCCGTGAGGGTGTGCAGGCAGAGCCGGAATGTGTATTCGTCGTCGGCAAAGAGATTCGTCTTCGTGTAATGCTCGTCGTCGAGGCGTTGCTGGAAGAAGTCCTCCTGACGGCTCCTCGTCAGTTGCCTGAGGTGCAACCACTTGCTTTCCGCCGTCCTGGGCTCAAAGCGCAGGCAATCCTCCTCGATGCTGCATGTGAGATACGCCGCATGTTCGGGCAGAATGGGTATGTCCTGCACGATGTCGCGAATGAGCCGGGGGGGCATCACGATGGCCAGCACCTCGTCCCCCTCGTCCATGAAGCGGATGTGATATTCCGTGTAGGTCAGGCTCCTCCGCTCGTTGTCCAAGGTGTATCGGCGCAGGTAGTGCCCGTTGGCAATCTCCTCGAACTGCCAGAACACCGTCGAGGGTTCCTCCTCCACCCAGATGCCGCTCAGGTCGGGAAAAACCTGGTGGGCACGTTCCTCCGCATTCGTGCGGCTGAGGTTCTCGGGAGTGGAGAGGCGGCCATATACGACCAGCACCATGTTCACCACGCCAATCAGGTGGAAGCGGCACATCACGCTTGGGTTTCGTCTCACCTCGCCCTCCAACTGCGACAGGACAGGCAGCGTCTGCAGGTGTACGGCCTGGCAGGTACTGTACAACAGCAGGAACACCCGATGGTAGTCCCCCTTGATGTCCTTCACGTCACCTCCCTTCGCACTCAGTCGGGGCAGGGCCTTGAGCACCATCAGCACCATCAGGGGGAAGAGTAGCAGCGGCATCGTTGCTCTCTGCTCTCTGCCCTCTCCTTCCGTGCTCAACCTGCTCAACTGGGGCGCGAACAAGCAGAATGTGACCACGCTCTCCGACTTCATCCAAAATGAAGTGTGGAAACCTTCTATGTCGTTTTTATATATATCATAGTCTTTTGTTTCTCTTTCGGTTCGGGAAAATGCAAAGACTCCGAGTTTTGCTCGCCTGAAGGAACTTTGTTTCAAAGAAATTTGCTTTTCCTCTCACTTATTCTTGCTCCACTTTATTACGCAAGCGTAGCACTTCGTGCGTCCGATTACGTATCTTTGAGTTTCTCCGACCCTCTTAGATAGGCTGCACCTCGAAAAACTGCAAATATATTTGCGTTTTTACTCGGTTTGCACTATCTTTGCCCTGCGATATAATAAATAATGTATGGAAATTATGCCTAATGGTCTGATGGCCGATAATGGATATGAATATCCATCGGAAGCACAATTACGTAACATCTTTGCGTCTTCGTGTGTGGAGGCAGCGGCCAGGCGGATGCAGGTACCTGCCGTGGAGATGTATCGCAGGATGAAGGATGTTGATTTGTTCCATACCTTCATCTATCCATGTTACGACACACTTCACACCCAGAGCCGGGAGATTGTCACGGAAGATGTGCTGGAGGCTTTGAGGGTGAGGGAAGAAAAACGAAGGAAGCAATAATATGAGAATATACCACGGAAGTACAAATGTCATTGAACATCCGATAGTTGCGGCAGGAAGACTACGGCTTGACTTCGGCAAGGGATTCTATGTCACTGACATAAAAACTCAAGCGGAATTGTGGGCCAAACGAATGCAGCGTATTAGACAGGAAGCAGGTGTTGTCAACGTCTATGAGATGGATATGGAACGAGTAAAGACCTCATTCCGTTATTTCCGTTTCCTCCACTATGACAACGAGTGGCTTCAGTTCATTGTTGCCAATCGCATGGGACGAACAGATATTGAGCAATATGATGTCATCGAGGGCGGTGTGGCTAACGACCGTGTGATAGACACCGTAGAGGCGTATATGGCAAACTTGATGACGCTTGACGTGGCTCTTCGTGAACTTGCAAAACATCAGCCTAACAATCAGCTGTGCATTACCAACCAAGAGGTGATAGACACATGTGTGAAGTTTGTAGAATCATATAACATTGAAGCCTAATGATTAGTGACCTTCTGCTTTGGAACAAAATAGGACGCATCGTCACATTGTTGTCCGAACGGCTTAATATATCGGCAGAACATGCCCTTGACGTATTCTATACCTCAAAGACAGCCGTACTTCTTCATAATCCCAGTACGCTCCTATATACATTCAGCGATTCTTACATCGTTGACGATGTCCTCTTCGAGATTCAAAACAAATAAAAGGCAAGTTATTATAGAAAGTGTATGGTAATTACATTTGCAAGAAATTTCGAGGTGTTTCGTAACATTATACGGAACCACTTCTTTTTTCATTCTTGATGTAACATTTTCGGTATAGATCTGTCGGCTGGCTAAGGCCAGATTTATATCTTTGTGCCGTTAGTTACGCCTTCTCATCGAACAAATGGACAGCGACCCTCTTATCCTCCTTGACGAACCGGGGGAGATGTGGGCGGTTCCTTTCTGGGGCTCGCAACTGATAGAGGGAGAATATGATGCCGAAAGCGTCTGCATGGGACTGAGTTATTTGCACTGGGCGGCAAACGATGGGAACCTTTGTGCAAGAAAGTGCCTGGACAAGTTCTATGAACTGGCTCCCGACGAGAACTACACCGCAGAGGCAGATGACGAAGAGGAGGCTTTCGGCGACTTCTATATGTGCAAGGATGGCGCGTATGAAAAGTTTGCCACCATCGGCGACATCCTTAGCGATAATTGGGAAGACGGAAGACCCAGAGTAGTTGTGGGGGCCATGCAAATTGTAAGTGAGTGGATGAGTGAGGGAGAGTCTGTCAAGGTGGAGATTGAAAGAGGCGGTGGAGTTGTCGGCGACCTGATTAATTTGAAATATGACAACGATACGCGGCTGATGACGGTAAGGGCATCTTTCCTCACGTTGCTTTTCCTGCGGTCAAGTTTGCAATGCTATTGTGCACCCAGTGATGAGTGGACCTCCGCTACGGTGTCTTTGTCGCCTGATTGGGAGAAGGAGTCGCTGATTTTGGTGGATACGTATTCTTGCCCGCCTAAGAAAACTTTCTTATTGCTGTAAGAATACTATTCTTATGGCCGTAAGAAAGTATTCTTGTTTTAATAGGGCAATAAGGCTGATGAAAATATTTTACAAACCGTTCTCTGCGGCCAATGGCTTTTCATCTTTTGGGGGACTCTTTGTGCCAACAGCTGTAATCATTGACCCTGCCCGTAATCTATGAATAATGGCATGAGCAAAATGACTATGAGAGCCCATTCTAAACCTATTCTTATTCATGATTTAATGTGGCTTTATAAAGCGAATCGGCCTTAGTCTTGTATTGACCTTCATTATGTCTCATCTTGTCCAGTAAAGCCATAGCTTCATTCCTCTGGTTGAGATTCAATAAAATCTGCAATCTTCTCCAATTAAGCTCGTCTTTCTGATACCCGAACAAATCCACCATTGACATATATACTTCTTGGCTAATTCCCTCAGAATTCAACTGTTGCCGAAGTCCTCTCATCTTCTCCGAAATCTTGTTTATTTCAGTTTCAATACCTTTCAGTTCCTCTTCCAGTTCTTCCTTTCTATCAGATTTGTGAGTTTTAATGGTATCTTTTCCGAAATACAGTAACTGTTCTTCTCTGATTTGGGAATCGTTGTTCCCTTCTCCCCCCATGATGTCATTTTTTGCCAGCAGGCGATTTGTGGTTTCTTCTGTTCGATTTAATGTGTCATTAGAACCAATCACATGACCGCCTAATTGGGCTGTTTCTTGATTCAGACTTCCATTGCCCATGCTCCCCAACTCTGAATTATTGACAGCAGGAAATAAGAAACATCCTACAACTACCGCAGCTGCTGCGCCAGATGCCCAATAAAGCGAAACACGTTTCTTATGGGCAGAAACTTTTTTTTCTTCCTCATATTCGTCATCCCATTGCCGAAATTTTTCTAACATTTTACTCCTATCTGAGACTATACATTTCACATTCCGTGTATGCTCCAACTGTTCGTGAAGTTCTGAATTGCTGGCACACTTCTCTTCAAATGCCATGCGTTCATCTTCTGACATTTGATTCAATAGATACCTGTCTATGACGTCTTGAAATTCTAATCTCATATTTTTATAGATAGTGTGTTAGTAGCATGTGCCAATAACAGATTCTCGCAACCGTTTCAGACATTTATATTTTGCTGTTTTGATAGCATCTTTACTTTGAAACGTGGGTAAGAGTACCATTATCTCATCATAGTCCTTCTCTTCGTAATAGAATAGAGTGAGAATCTTGCTACATTGTTTTGTCATATGATTTATACGATATGAGAGAATCTTTCGCTTCCTTAAGGTTTCATCGTCGTCTACGAAGAATTCTATGTCGTCACCTTCACTGAAGCCTTCCGGGATTTTTTCTAGCTTTATTGGTGGTACAATAGGATTTTTACGAATCCATTCTAAATACTGGTTATGGGCAATACTTATAAAATATGTAGTAATTGAACAAGTAAAGGGATTACCATCTTTTCCCTTCAATAGTCCATCTTCTACATATAGTTTTTTACTTCTGATGTTATCCCACAGGGCCAACAATGACGATTGTAGTATATCTTTTCCTCCTTCTGACCCGATATTGGGCTTGTGAAAATTTTTGTCATAATATCTCTTGCATAAATTGTAGAGCTCATGTCCCATTGTTGGGTCATTCCTATACACGCCTTCGACATACTCAGCATCCGTGTATCTCTTTGGACTGATTCGAAAAATAGACATTTTACAAAAAGGGAATTCTGTAGTTGTATCTATAGTTCAAATTCATCTCTTCTGGTAATATCGCCGTTCTCATCTACATAATAACCAGCCTTGTCGGGATTATTCATCAGATTTTCAAGATATGTTCCGATGTCATCACCTTGATGATAATCTCCAACAGTAATAGAAACGTGAGTATCAGAGTATACACTTACGTCCACCGACTCTCCGCCCAATCCTTTTGAGGTTTTCGTTATTTTCGTTGCGCTGATACTTGTATTAATATCATGATGAAAGTCATATACCTTCCCTGAAGTGTCTTCTGTAAATTCATTCCTAAGATATTTAACAGCCATGTAGGAATGAAATCCAAGATGCTTGAATTTCATCTTTAAGGTCCAGCATTTATAACCAGTTCCAGTAATCATGGTAGAGGACCATGTACTTGCATATGACCCTCCGCTACTGACCTCTGCATGGTTTTCAATAACCTTCCCGTCTAAATCCTCAACTCCAGTTATCGTTACGAGAACTCCATTTTCATCGACATACGTTACTTGTGGAGTGACAAACTTAAGCAGATCCGGTGATAGGGTCAAAGTATAACTGATACTTGTTTCAGTTTCCACATCTATATCCTCGCTACAACTGACGAACATGGTGCCAAATACTCCTAATAATAAGAATGTTAGCGACTTTCTAATTTGGAACATAATATCGAATTTTATTTTACAATTTTTCTATCTTCGTTTAGTGGGCAAAGACATTGCTTAGTTTTATAGCAACCAGCCACAATGTCTTTGCCATACATGTTACTCACCATTTTCGAAGCCCATGATGAACTGGGCTATGTCTACAGGTATGCCCGCCCGAATCACGATTGGAACAGTTTCCCTCGTATGTCCCATTCCCATGCTTGTAGCCCCAATACCCACTACAGTTGCACTTGTCACACCTGTACTTAGTCTTGGTGAATGTAGCACTTACACTACCATACTCTACAATCTCTGGGTTGGAAGACTTGCACCCTAACAATAACAAGGATGTTATGAATAGGAGAGAATAATAAGTTGCGCTCTCCTTTTTAAATTTTGTCATAAGTCAAAATCGTTATTCTTAGTGAATTTACCATCTTCATTTATAAAGTATCCGGCTTTGTCGGGAGTATTTATCAGATTATTGATATAATCCTCAACTTCAGAACCATTATAGATGCTGTTTTTAGTGAAAGTTATATGGTTTTCTACTAGTGATCCACTACCGAAACCGTATTCTGTTGAAATCTTACCTAACCAGTTAACTTTTGTTGTTGTCGTAAATTGAGAAGTTGCATAAACGGTGGTGGTAAAAATACTATGATGGAAGTCATACACTTTATCCGTAGTGTCTTCAGCCAAATCTAATTTTTTATACCTAACCCCGAAATACGAATAAAAAGGGGATTTAAAAGACATGTTTAGTGTCCATGCCTTATAGTTGGTTCCCTCAATTGTTTGGATTGTCCAAACTCCATTACCAGGGGTATATGTATAAGTCACATTCACAAGACTGTCTAATTCTTGTACACCAGATATTGTATGAACTTCGCCCTTAGAGTCGACATATGTAACCTCTGGGTATACAAACTTAAGCAAATCTGGAGACATGGTTAGCATATAGCTAATACTTGTGGTCTCCCATTTTTGAACATCTTCGTCTTCACAACTCATAAATGTGCTGCTAATCATACATATTGCGCACATCAACAAATAAGTTCTTACAGATTTCATAATCACTAACAATTTTAATCATTCTCAATTTTTGTAATTTCTCCTTTCAAGTCCACGCTTCCACCACGTGTTGTCGTTCTACTGCTTAACCCTTCTATATAGCTCTCTAAGGCAGATGCAGTAACGTCGGTTTTGGCTGGAAAATCAGGAATGATTGTGTAATTATTACGACGGCCATCCCCATCTTCCTTAACCGATATCAGGCAACTCAAATAGTGAACATTGTCAAATTCCTGTTCATCTTGATATGTAACTCCAGCTTTGGGAAAATAAGTTACAGCCATTGTGCTTGATACATTCAAACTATCATAATGAACGCTTTGAGTCCATGTCTTGTGGTCTGTGCCAGTCCACATGTTATCATCTATTGTAAATGTGCGTTCATAACCCTTTCCATCGGTTATAGTGACTTGGGGAGTTGCATATTTTAAGAATGTTTCAGAACATGTTAGTTCATACTTAAACTCTACATCAAGATTATGCTCAGGAAGTTCATAATCATCAGAGCAAGAGTATAATCCAGAAAAGGCTGCCAGCATCAAGCCGAGCCAAAATGATTTATATATCTTTTTCATATTTAGAAATTAGTTAATTTACTGAACTTTCGCAAGTGAATATTCATTCATCAAGCGACTAATTTATACATTTGATAGAGTTTATGGAACTTAGGATTGGCATCAATAACCGCAGAAAGCAGTTCACTGGCATCGGCAGAGATCATCTCTGCGATTT